>JASHSK010000322.1 GCA_030038755.1 Gammaproteobacteria bacterium | reverse complement strand
TCACCAGAGCCCCGCAAAGTGTGATCCGATCCACTGCGGGGGTTCGGCGCACGCACCACAGTGGCCGCTTGCGAGCGCTGCAGAGGTAAAGGGCAATGAAGCCGCTGGCGCACGAGCGAGCACCCAGCGCAGAGACCACCCGAAGTACGCGTGCCGAGCGAATCGACGCGGTGGTCGTCTGCAAGGACGATGGCCTTCTGATCGAGCTCGGACCGGTACTGGGCGAGCGCTACCGCACCCATTCCGTCGACACACCGGCCGAGATCGCGGCCAATATCGCCGCCCCCCGCTGGATTGGCATCATCGACGCCGATTCCCTGCCCGATGCGCGTAGTGCCATCGCGCGCATGGAACAGCAGTTTCATCGCTGTCCTCTGATTCTCATCAGCTCTCACCCGCAGGAATGGAGCGCCGCGATCGCGCGCGGCGCGGTCATTGCCGCCCTGCAGCGCCAGGACGCCACCGGCCCGCGGCTGCTCGATGCGCTCGCCGCCTGCGAGGCGCGCCTGCTCACCGAGGTCGGGGTCGATACCACGCGTTCGCGCGCCGTGGCGGCCCGGGCCGAGCGGACCGCAGACACAGGCCCCCGGATGATGCGCTGGGTGGTCGCCGCGCTCGTGTGCGTGGTGCTCGGGACGGGCGGCTGGTATCTGGCGCACCACGCTCACCCGGGAAGCGCAGCCGGGGCCGCCCCCGGCACGCAGGCGGCAGGTGGTAATGCCCCCGGTAGCAACATCCCGGGTAGCAACGCTGCGGGCAGCAGCGTCCCGGCCGGCGGCCTCGCGCCCGCCCCCGGTGGCGCGCAGGAGACTTCGGCCGCCGCAGCGGGAGCGTCCGCCGCGGCCAGCGTAGCGGGAGCGCCGGGCGCGGCCACGGCCAACGCCTCGACGGGTGCACCAGGCGCCGCCGCCACGCCCGCCGCCGCGGCTCTGCCTGCGGTCAAGCCGCAGAGCGTGCTCGAGCTGCTGTCCGCTGCCCGCGTCGCGTTCCGCGATCAGAAGCTGCTGCTGCCGCGCGCCGATGGAGAGCCGCGCGGCGACAGCGCGCTCGAGCTGTATACACAAGTGCTCAGCCAGGACCCCGGCAACGATGAGGCGCTCGATGGCGTTCGACGATTGTTCGTCCTCGGCAAGGCGCGCATCCAATCGGATCTGACCAGCGGAAAACTCGATGATGCCACGCGGCTGGTGGGCCTGTTCAAGGACGCCGGGGTCAGCGCCGATGAACTGCGTGACCTCTCCGCCAGCATCGCCGCGGCCCGACCGAAATGGTCGCAGCAGCGCGCGCAGGATGCGCTCGCCGCGGGAGATCTGCGGACCGCCGAGCAGGTCATCGGCGAGCTGACCGCCGAGGGTGCCGACCCGGCCACCATCGCGCAGCTGCGCCGCGCGCTCGATGCCCGCCGGCTCGATCTGCAGCTCACCGGCATGGCTGCGCAGGTGCACAGCGCGATCCTCGCCGGCAATCTGCTGCAGCCGGCCGACGACGATGCGCGCACCCGATTCGCCGCCATGCGCACGCTGGCCCGAAGCAGTCCGGTCACGCTCGCCTCTGCGCACGAGCTCGCGGCGGCGCTGATTGCGCGCGGTCAGCAGGCGACCCACGACGCTCAGTTCGATCTGGCGCAGCGCCTGTTCGCCGCCGCGGGCGAGCTCGGCAGCTCCAGCGCGCTCAGCGACGCCCGACGTCAGCTGCAGAGCGCGATGGCTTCGGCCGCCCAGCGCAGCACCCAGGCCGCCGCGGCCGCCAAAGCCGCCGCCGCGGCCGCCGTGCAGGCACCTTCGCCCGCCCCGCCCGCGCCACCCACGACACCCCCGCCGCCGGCATACATCGCCGCACGCCCCATCCGCCCCCTGGATGTGGAATATCCGCCGGGCACCTCCGCCGCCGGGTACGTCGTCGTGGAGTTCACGCTCTCGCCCGACGGAACGGCCAGCGACATGAGCATCGTGGAGTCGAATCCGCGCGGGATATTCGACAGCACGGCGATGGATGCGGTCGGACGCGGTCGCTACGACACTCGCGATCTGCATGGTCAGCCGGTGCGCGCGCGCATTCGTCTGCGCTTCCAATCGAATTGATCGGTGCCGGCGGGGGAATTTTCCAAGGTGAA
Source organism: Gammaproteobacteria bacterium (assembly GCA_030038755.1). Taxonomy (GTDB): domain Bacteria; phylum Pseudomonadota; class Gammaproteobacteria; order Steroidobacterales; family Steroidobacteraceae; genus FEN-1191. The sequence continues at coordinate 1,725 of JASHSK010000322.1, read as the reverse complement.
CAAACCTGCGAAAGCTGCGCCTCCCATCGAGCGCGCCTTTACACGCACGGACCAGTGGCTGCAGCTGGTCGCGACCGCACTGTTCGCGGTCACGCTGGCGGTGCTGCTGGTGCTGGGGGTGCGTGGAGCGAGCCAGCTGCAATCCACCTCCTCCGCGCTGCAGCTGGCCTCTCAGCTGAGCGCTCAGCCGCAGCTCATCAACGCCGAGCTGACGTTGATTCAACGGGGACTGGAGACCACGACCTACGTCGGAGGCTCGATCGGCACGCTCGCGACGCTCCGTGAGGGGACCTCCAAGACCCTCGATGCTCTGCACGCGCAGCTGCAGGCGGCAGGTCTCGCCAACAACCCCGACCTGCGCGATGCGCTGCTCGCCGTCGGCTCGCGCTGGCGGACGCTCGATCAGCAGCTCACTGCTGTGCGGTCCCGCCGCGACGTGGAGCTGTACATCGACACGCCGGCGGGCTCGCAGCTGTCGCCCGAAGGACGCGCGATCAAGCGCGCGGTCGACAGCCTGCTCGCCACGCAGACGCAGAACCTGCAGCTGATGAGCGACGGCATGTCACGGCTGGGCGTGACGCTGCGCACGGCCGTGGACGACAGCGCGCTCGCGCTGCGCGGGCTGCTGCTCGGCGGCGCGGCGGTCGCCTTCCTGCTGCTGACGTTGATGCTGTACTTCGCCTGGCGCTCGCGCCAGGCGGCGCGTGCCGCGCTGGCCGCCCGCCGGCAGGTCACCAACATCCTCAATACGGTACGCGAGGGACTGTTCCTGGTGGACCGGGATCTGCACCTGGGGCATACGTATTCGGACTCGCTGTGCGAGCTGCTGCACCTGCCGGCGCCCGCCGGATTGCACATCGAGGAGCTGCTCAAGCCGCTGGTGGACGCCAAGACCCTCACCGCCGCCCTCAAGTTCCTCGGTCTGCTGTGGAAGGACAAGGTCCACGAAGAGCTGATCGAGTCGGTCAATCCGCTCAATCAGATCGAGGTGGCATTTGCCAACGCGCGCGGGGGCACCGACGTGCGCTATCTGGCGTTTTCGTTCCGTCGCGTGCGCGGCGAGGGAGCCGCGGGCCACTCCGCGGACTACATCCTCGGCGTCGTCGCCGACGTCACCGATCGGGTGCTGCTCGCGCGCGAGCTGGAGAACGTCAAGGCCGACAGCGACTCGCAGGCGACGCTGCAGTTGCAGCTGCTGCGTCTGGAGGGTGAGCCGCTGCGCACCTTCCTGGCCTCGGCCGACATCGCCCTGCGCAAGAGCAATGCGGTGCTGACCGGCTCGGGGATCGAGCAGGAGGATCTGAAGAAGAAGCTGCACGGCGTGTTCCGCGAGCTGCACGCCATCAAGGGCGAGGCGGCGGCGCTGTCCCTCGGCAGCTTCGTGCAGCGCATCCACGGCATCGAGGATGCGCTGACGGCGCTGCGCGCCCGCAGCCAGCTCACCGGCAACGACTTCCTGCCCGTGGTCGTGCGACTCGATGAGCTGATCAATCACCTCGGGCAGATCCGCTCCATGCAGGAGCGGCTCGCCACGCTGCGCGGTCTGCCCAAGTCCGCCGCCGGCGGTGCCGACGTGGACGATGACGACTCGCATCGCGACACCACGGTGCTGCCCGGCCGACCCCTCGGCGCTCCCGGCCTGGCCAACACCGCCGTGGCCGCCGCAGGCGCCGCCGGCAGCGCCGGCAGCCCCGGCAGCGCGACCGCGGAGAGCCGCGCCCTGGC
>JASHSK010000321.1 GCA_030038755.1 Gammaproteobacteria bacterium | reverse complement strand
TGTGCCCGAGCAGGTAGGCGACCAGCGCCACACCCAGTGCGGCCACGAGCGCTACGCGCAGCCGCACATTACGGGCACCTCGGGGGTTGCCGCCGACTGGAACCGCCTCGGGGGCGCTCAAAGGATGGATCTCCTGCGGGTCACCGCGTGACCGCGACGGCTCATCGTGGCCGGCAAGCGGCACGGGCGCAAGTGCCCTCAGGCCGCCGATGACGGGTTTGCCGTGGCGGCCGCCGCCGCCGCGACGGCACCCTCGAGCCCCGCCGCTGAGCCGCGCAGTGCGGCAAGCTCCTGCGCCTCCCATGTGTGCACCAGCCGTCCGCCGAGCAGCAGCGCTGCTCGATCGGCGTAACGTTCCACCACGTCGAGCGCGTGCGTGGCGAGCAGCACGCTGCTGCGACCGCCGGCGACGCGCTCGCGCAGCTGTCGTTTCAGCGCCAGCGCACTCGCCGGGTCGAGCCCGTTGAAGGCTTCGTCCAGCACGATCAGCGCCGGTTCGCCCAACAGCGCGAGCAGCACCGCGAGCTTCTGACGCGAGCCGGTGGAGTAGGTGTCCACGAAACGATCGAGCAGCGGCTCGAACTCGAACGCGCGCACCAGCGAGGAGGTACCCTCATCGAGCGTGCGCAGCTGCTTGGCCGCGGCGTGGATTTCGAGGCACTGCCGGCCGGTCAGCAGGTCCGGCAGACGCTCGGGCGCGCAACCGAATCCGAGCAGGCGCTTCGCTTCCAGCGCCCTGCCCTGCAGCGGGATGCCGCTCACGGTGATCTGCCCGGATTGCGGCGCGAGCAGTCCGCCGATGCAATGAAGCAGCGTGGTCTTGCCGGCGCCGTTGGGTCCGAGCAGCGCAAACCACTGCCCTGATCCGATCTCGAGCGACAGCTCGCTGAGGACACGATGCGCGCCGTACCCTGCCGAAAGCCCCTGCACGCTCAGTGCCGCGGTCACGACGGCAGCCACCAGCCGTCAGCCATGTGCGCGCCTGCGCCAGGCGATGGCGCACGCGGTGGCGCCGCTGATCACGCACAGCGTGAGCCACGCGCCCGCGAGCGCGGCGCCTCTGTGCAGCAGCGCGGGGCGGCCAAACGCGGCGAGTGCGGCGAGCGCCAGCACACACGCGGCGAGCTGGCGCAGCCAGGCCAGATGCACCAGCGCGGCCGTGAAGCGTCCCAGGCGGGTCGGCGTGGGTGCCATCCACCACGCGGCGGCGAATGCGACACGCACGACCGCCGCCAGCAGCGCCAGCAGGTGCCAGACGATGAGCGTGGCGGCCACCGCGGCCAGCGCCTGCGCCCCGGGGGTGGCCATCGGCAGCCCCAGCAGCACGACCAGTACCTGTCTGGCCGTCACGCGCGGTCGCCCCCAGACGCGCGTGCGCGCCAGCGCCCAGTAACCCAGCGGCCGCAGCGATGCGCGCAGCGTGCCGGCGCGTGCGCGGCGCACGGATGCATACCAGGAGCCCGGGCCCAGCTCCCGCTCGGCGCGCCGCCAGTACCAGCCGGTGACAAAACCGATGCCCGCGCCGATCGCCAGTGGCAGCAGGACGCCGCCGGCATCCGCGGACGGCAGCCCGGTGGACAGCGCCACGCCGATCGCGGCGAGGACGAGCGCGCCCACCGCGAGCGGCAGGCGGGCCACCTCATGCAGCAGCGGTGTCTCGATCGGCAGCGCCGCGAGCCACGAGAGCGCGAGCCGGCCCTGCACGCGTCGCTTGTGACGCGAAGTACCCGCCGCCGTGAGTGCCAGCGCCAGCACCGCGAGAAGCAGTGGATGCACGGCGCAGCCGCGCAGCAAAGTGATCCACCCGGGACGGCTGGCGCCCCAGCCGAGCGCCGCGAGCAGCGCGGCCGCCAACGGCGCGCAACTCCAGCGCAGCAGCGCATGGCGCGCGAGGACGTTACGCCACTGCAGTCGGCGCGCCTGCGCATGAGGCGTGGAGTGCGTGCCCATGGACACGGAGCATAAGACAGCGCCGGCAGCGGGCGCGGCTCCCGCGGTGCGCCACGACCGTCAGGTCGGATTTTCGAGGCTGAACATTTCGTGCTCGTCGTCGTAGGCGAACACCTCGGCATAGCGCGCCAGGCTCACCACGGCCCGCAGACTCTGCTCGGCGTCGTCCTCGGTCATGAAGTCCTCGAGCTCGTCGATGAAGCGGCTCTTGCGGGCCACGTGCGACGCGCGCTCATCGAGCACGCGCCGGATGTGCTCGGCGAGCGGCACATAGGCGAGCAGGTGGCGCGCGAAGATGCGCTTGCGCTCATCGAGCGCGGCATTGGCGAACGCCATGCTCTCGGCCGTCAGGCGGATATCGCCGCCCTCCACCTCGGCAAAGTGCATCACCTGCAGCGTCTCGGCCACCGGAAACAGCTCGTCGATCTCCATCTGCAGATCGGAAGCAATCTTGGGCAGATCGGCCGTGCCGTTGAACGGGGGCGCGGCGACGGTCTCGATCAGGCCGGACAGCAGGTTCGAGGAGACACGCGGCAGCACCGAGCCGATGGTGATGCGCGGAAAGCCCTCGACGCGCAGTCCCTGCGCCGTGCCGGGCCGCGAGGTCATCACCACGTAGATGTGCTCCACGAGGTCACGGAACTTGGGATCCAGGCGCTTGCGCGGCTGGGGCAGAGCGACCGGGATCTCCCCGAGGATGCGGCCGGGATTGCTGCCGAACACCAGGATGCGATCGCACATCAGCACCGCCTCCTCGATGTTGTGCGTCACCAGGATCACGCCCTTGATCGGCAGCCGCCGCTCGGCCCACAGGTCCAGAAAGTCGGTTCGCAGCGTCTCGGCGGTGAGCACGTCGAGCGCCGAGAACGGCTCGTCCATCAGCAGGATGTCCGGATGCACGACCAGTGCGCGCGCGAAGCCCACGCGCTGGCGCATGCCGCCCGAGAGCTCGCGCGGATAGGCCGACTCGAAGCCGTCCAATCCGATCAGGTCGATCGCCTGCAGCGAGCGTGTACGGATCTCGGGCTTGGCCATGTGCTGCGCCTCCAGGCCCAGCGCGACGTTCTCGAACACCGTGAGCCATGGAAACAGCGCGAAGCTCTGGAACACCATGGCGATGCCCGAGGCCGGGCCCGAGATCGGCTGTCCGCTGAACGACAGCTGCCCGGCGCTGGGATCGGCGAGCCCGGCGATCAGTCGCAGCAGCGTCGACTTGCCCGATCCGGAGCGCCCGAGCAGCCCGATGATCTCCCCCTCGGCCAGCCCCAGGTTGACCCCATCGAGCACCAGCAGCTCTCCACCGTCGGGCTTGGGGAATGCCTTGCGCACGTTCTGCACGCGCAGCAGCTCGCGGCCGCCGGCCAGATTCGGCACGCTGTTCATGTACGGGCTCTACCAGGCATATCGGGGTCGGTCACGGGTCGGTACGGGTCAGTCTCAAGGTCCGGATCAGCCGGTCTCTCAGCTCAATCGGAATTTGCGTTCCGCGTAATAGTACAGCGGACGCCAGAAGGTGCGGTTCAGCGCCACCACGAACAGGCTCATGGTGGTGATGCCGAGGATGATGCGATGGAAGTCGCCGGCGTCGGTGGCCTCGCTGATGTAGGCACCCAGGCCGTGCGCTTGAATCTCCTGGGTGCCCCACCGGACCACTTCCGCCACCACGGAGGCGTTCCAGGCGCCCCCCGAGGCCGTGATCGCGCCGGTGACGTAGTAGGGCAGCACTCCCGGCAGCGCCACGCGCCGCCACCACAGCCAGCCGCGCACGCCGAAGTTCTGCGTCGCGTAGCGCAGCTCCATCGGCATCGCCGCGGCGCCCGCGATCACATTGAACAGGATGTACCACTGCGTGCCGAGGATCATCAGCGGGCTCAGCCACAGGTCCGGGTTGAGCTTCCAGGTCGCGATCACGAAGACCACCAGCGGGAAGAGCAGGTTGGACGGAAACGCCGCCAGGAACTGCGCGACCGGCTGCACGACCGCGGCAGCCCGCGGCCGCAGTCCCACCCACACGCCCACCGGTACCCACACCACGCTTGCCAGCGCGATCAGCACCAGCACGCGCCCCAGCGTCACGCAGGCGAGCCCCGCCACGTCGAGCGCCTCATGCGCGGTGGTCGCGGCGATCAGCGTGCGCGCGATACGCCAGGCCGCGAGCGCGACCAGCAGCACCAGCACAATGAACCACACCAGGTCCGCCGCGCTGCGGCGGCGGGTCGGCCGGTCGGCCGGGACCGGCTCGGGCCGCTCGCGATGAGTCCAATGCAGCACCGCGTTGAACAGTGAATGCAGTGCGCCGATCAGGCGCGAGCGCTGCAGCATGGTCAGCGCCCAGGAGGAAGGCACCTGTCCGCCCTGCTCCTGATCGAGGCGGAAGCGATCGCCCCACACGACCAGCGGCCGGAAGATCAGCTGATCGTACGCGAGGATCACGATCAGCATGGTCACGATCGCCCAGCCGATCGCCCGCAGGTCGCGGTGCTCGATCGCCACCGCAATGTAGGAGCCGATGCCGGGCAGCGCGATATTGGTGTGCCCGACACTGATCGCCTCGGAGGCCACCACGAAGAACCAGCTGCCCGACATCGACATCATCATGTTCCACAGCAGCGCGGGCATCGCGAACGGCGCCTCCAGGCGCCAGAAGCGCATCCACGGCGACAGCCGGAAGCAGTCGGCCGCTTCGTGCAGCTCGTCGGGCACCGTGCGCAGCGACTGATAGAAGCTGAAGGCCATGTTCCAGGCCTGGCTGGTGAAGATCGCGAAGACGGCCGCGAACTCCGCGCCGAGCACGCGTCCGGGCACCAGCGACATGAAGAACACCACCGTCACCGACAGGAAACCCAGGATCGGCACCGACTGCAGGATGTCGAGGATCGGGACGAGGATTTTTTCCGCCCGGGGGCTCTTGGCGGCCCAGGTGGCATAGGTGAACGTGAACAGCAGCGACAGCACCAATGCCACGAACATGCGCGCCGTGGTGCGCGCCGCGTACTCCGGCAGATTGGCGGGCGAGAGCGACAGCGGGACTGCCTGCAGCTTTGCGAGCGGCTCGAGCAGCCCGTGGCTCGCCTCGGCGAAGAACGCCAGCAGGCCGATCACCACGATGATCGCGATCGCGTCCCAGCGCGATGCGAGCTCGCGCACGAAGGCAAAAGGTTCGAATCGCGTCATCTCGTGACGGCGCCCCTGACGCAGAAAGACTCCTGAAGCGCGCACGACCCGCCGCACGCGCGGCGCAAGTGTTGCACAGCTGTGTGACGATGTCCGCCTCAGCGGCGCGGCGTGTACAGCCGCGGCGGGGCGTTGAGGCGATTGAGGTAGCGGCGGCGCGCGGCGGCGCTCATGTGCTGCCAGTCGAGCTTGCGCTCGAAGGCGCCGCTGAGCATCGCGTCGGTCACGTGCAGGCAGCGGCCCTTGCGCAGCTGTACGCCGGCAGGCAGCCGCGAGGTGCCCCCGGTGAGCGCCAGCTCGATGACCGCGCCGGCCACACGCGCGCTGCGCGGCAGCTCGCTGTGCTCGCAGGCGAGCGAATAGCTGGGCGCCCCGGCCAGCATCGCGCGCTCCGCCGGCACGGTGCCGTCGCCCGCATCGCTGATCTCGTAGACGAATTGCTCCGCCTCGCGCGCGAGACCCGTGACCGTGCGCTGCCCGTTGCCGACGATGGATACGAAGCGTCCGTCGGCCGCGGCGAGCTCGCCCACGAAGCGCCGCGCGGCCTCGAGGCGCCGCCGATCCGGCGGGCCGAGCCGCGCGCCGCCGGCGGCCGACCGTGATCGGGTCGGCCAGGATGCCGGATCGAACAGATCCAATCCGGTGCCCTCCGCCGGCAGCATCTGGTAGAGACTGAGGAAGCTGCGAAACGCCGAGCCCGTCAGCGTCGGCGCATCATGCGCCTGGTCGAGCGCCGCCAGTCGCAGCACCACCGGATAGGTGGCGCGCAGTGCCTGCACCGCGCCGATGGAGCCGCCGTGGGGAGCCCCCAGCCCGATCAGCCGCACGACACGCGCGCACGTGTCCGCTGCGCACAGCTTCAGGGCCGCTCGCGCCAGCAGTCCGCCCATGCTGTGACCGAGCAGCACCAGCGTCTCGGCCGGATCTGCATCGAGCCGCGCGGCGAGCGCGCGTGCGCTGGCGGTGACGTCGCGCCGCCAGTCATAGTCATGCGTCACCACCGACAGCCCGCGGGCCTGCAGGCGCAGCTGCAGCGCAAGGTAGGTGTGTGTGATCAGCCCGAGCGGCTTCAGGGACGGGCCCTCGTGCCGCAGGTGCAGCCGTGTCAGCCGCCCCGCGATCACGTCGTGCGGGTCGAGCCACAGCAGATCCGGCGGCGCACCCTCGCCGCGCGGCCAGCCCAGCTGCGAGCCGAGCAGGCCGGGTAGCAGGTAGATGCGCGGCAGACTCCCCGCGCGTGCACCCCGACGCTGCGCACCCGCGCGCGCGCGCCGCGAAGCCGGCCGCGCCTGCGCGGTTGCG
>JASHSK010000320.1 GCA_030038755.1 Gammaproteobacteria bacterium | reverse complement strand
CGCTAGAGTTGCGCTGCGGAGGCGGCGCAGGGGGAAGCAGCATGCTGGACGATCTGAAGAAGGATGCGACCGCACGCATGCAGAAGTGCGTGCAGTCGTTCCAGTCGGAGCTGAAGAAACTGCGCACCGGCCGGGCACATCCCAGTCTCATCGAGCACCTGAAGGTGGACTACTACGGGGCGGAGGTGCCGCTGCAGCAGGTGGCCAACATCAGCATCGAGGATGCTCGCACCCTGGTGGTGTCTCCGTGGGAAAAGAACATGGTCGCGGCGATCGAGCGCGCGATTCACAAGTCCGATCTGGGCCTCACCCCCAACACCGCCGGTACCGTGATCCGCATTCCGCTGCCGCCGCTGACCGAGGAGCGACGCCGCGACATCACCCGCGTGGTACGGCAGGATGCGGAAAATGCGCGCGTCAGCGTACGCAGCGTGCGCCGTGACAGCCTCGCGGACATGAAGGAGATGCTCAAGGAAAAGATGATCTCCCAGGACGATGAGCGGCGCGGCCAGGAGGAGGTCCAGAAGCTGACCGATCGATTCGTCGCCGAGATCGATCAGCTGCTGGCGGCCAAGGAAAAGGAAATACTGCAGATTTGAGCGCGACCCCGTCAGATCGTGGCGCCAGTGGCGCGCAGCGCGCAGGCGCGGACGGCGGGGTGCAGGACGGCGCCGGCGCCGAGCGCGACTGCGCAGGCCTCAAGCCGCGGCACGTGGCCATCGTCATGGACGGCAACGGACGCTGGGCGCGCGCACACGGCGCCGTGCGTGCCGACGGGCATCGCGCCGGCGTGGGAGCGGTGCGCATGGTGATCGAGGAGTGCGTGCGCCACGGAATCGGCGCGCTCACGCTGTTTGCCTTCAGCAGCGAGAACTGGGGCCGCCCGCGTGACGAGGTCATGGGGCTGATGTCGCTGTTCGTCGAGTCGCTGGAGGCAGAAGTATCCCAGCTGCACTCCCGCGGCGTGCGGCTGCGCTTCATTGGGGAGCGTGCGGAGCTGGATGCGCGCCTGCGCGCCTCGATGGCCAGCTCCGAGCAGACCACGGCGGCCAACGAGCGGCTCTCGCTGCAGGTGGCGCTCAGCTACGGTGGCCGCAGCGACATCCTCGCCGCGGCCCGCCGGCTGGCTCTGCAGATCGAGCGTCGCCAGCTGTGCGCAGACCAGATCGACGAGCCCACCTTCGCGGCGGCGCTGGCGCTGGGTGGCCTGCCCGATCCGGATCTGTTCATCCGCACGGGCGGGGAGCAGCGCATCAGCAACTTTCTGCTGTGGAACCTCGCCTACACCGAGCTGTACTTCACCGACCGGCTCTGGCCCGACTTCGATGCTGCGGCGTTCGACGAGGCATTGCGTCACTTCGCCGTGCGCCAGCGCCGCTTCGGTCTGACCGGTGAGCAGATCCAGGCTGCGCAGGGCCCGGGCGGCGCGGGCGGCCCCAGCGCGGCCGAGCCCGGCGCGGCCCAGCCGCGAACCCATGCTCACCCCGGCGCCGAACATTGAGGCGACAACCGCGATGCGCTCGCGGCTGCTGACCGCCTTCGGGCTCGGGGCGCTGCTGATCGTGGTGGTGCTGTACGCATCTGCGGCGGTCACGGTGGGACTGCTGGGGCTGATCCTGCTGGTCGGCGGCTGGGAGTGGTCGGCCTTCCTGTCGGTCGGCCCACTCGGTCGCGCGTTGTACGTGCTGGTGCTGGCGGCACTGGCGCTCGGGGTGCTGCGCTACGCGCAGGCTTCCGGGCGCCTGGTGCTGCTCATGGAGATCGCAACGGCCTGGTGGTTGCTCGCGGCCGGGTGGATCATCTGCGCGCCCCGGCGCGTCGGCCGGCTCGCCGCCGCGCTCGCCGGAGTCCTGGCGCTGGTGCCTACCTGGGTGGCGCTGGTGTACATCGATGCGCATTGGCCGCGGGGCTCGGAGTGGATGCTGTTCATCCTGTCGCTGGCGTTCGCGGCGGATACCGGTGCTTTTTTTGTCGGCAGGCGCTTCGGCCGAACGCACCTCGCCCCTCTGGTGTCGCCCAACAAGACCTGGGAGGGCGTCGTCGGCGGCATGGTGCTGGCGCTGGTCATCGCCGCGGCAGGGGCGGACTGGTTCGCCGAGCCCTCGGCCAGCTTCGTGCCACTGTGTCTGGCCGCCGGGGCCTTTTCCGTGGTCGGTGACTTGACAGAAAGTCTGCTCAAGCGTCATGTGCACCTGAAGGACAGCGGCCGGCTGTTCCCCGGACACGGGGGGGTGCTGGACCGCATCGACAGCGTGACCGCCGCGACGCCGGTGATGGCATTGGGGCTGATGTGGCTGGGCGCGGGACGCTAAAGTGGCGCGCTGCGGCTCCAGGGAGACACGATGACATGATCGGTGTGGCGGTGCTCGGCTCGACCGGCTCGGTCGGCTGCAACACGCTCGAGGTGCTCGCGCTGCATCCGGAGCGCTACCGCGTGGTCGCGCTCGCGGCCCGCAGCAACGGCGAGCAGCTGCTCGAGCAGGTGCGCCGCTTCCAGCCCGAATGGGCGGCGCTCGAGTCCGAGCAGGCTGCCCACGCGCTCGAGCGGCAGCTGCGCACCGAGCATTCGCGCACGCGCGTGCTCGCGGGGGCGCGTGCCATCGAGCAGCTGGCCGCCGATGGGGCGGTGGACTACGTGATGGC
>JASHSK010000319.1 GCA_030038755.1 Gammaproteobacteria bacterium | reverse complement strand
TTGCTGATTCCCGCATCACGCACTGCCAGATAGACCGCGGCCTTGAGAGCCATAGACGGCGGCACGCTCACTGAGCGTTCGCCACGCTTCTTCGCCGACGGCTCAGGAATTTCCTGCGCGTCGTCGATTCGCCCAGCGATTGCTTCCTCGAGGGCGTCCGCTGCCTCCGCTAAGGCGTGCTCCACGCTGTCGCCTTGCGTGATGGCCTCCGGCAAGTCGCGACACGTGACTACATACCCGCCATCCTGTTTATCAGGTGTGAGCTTTACCGCGTACGTGAACTGCCTCATAAATCGCTCTTGGCTATGCCCAGCTGCTTGCACATGGCGTGCAACGTACCCGACTTCAACTCATCCTTCGGGTTCCGGACAACCGTCAGGCGGTCTCCGAAGTAGAGCGTCACGTGGCTACCCTTTCCTCGCTTCTCGTCGACTCGCGAGGCAAGGCCTCGTGCTTTTGCGAGGGCCAGCACCTTGCGGATGAACTCGTTCCCACGCACCGACTCATTATCGGACATTTATGTCCGAGGCGCAAGGTAATCGGCCTACCGGAAAGCGGACACCCGCGACTGACAGTGGGTCGCGAGCGCCAAATTGGCACCATGGGCAGTTCCAGGCGTTTCTGGCTGAGAACCCAGAAGCCGGTGCCGTCATTCAGGATACCGGCGGTCTGCGCAAGGTGCGCTGGGCAGTGCCGGGCCGTGGTAAGAGCGGTGGCGTGCGGGTGATTTACTTTCACGTTTCCGCGCAGGCCCAGTGCCGGATGCTCCTGATCTATCGCAAGGGCGTGAAGGACGATCTGAGCGCCGCGGAGAAGAAAGCCCTCCGCAAGCTCAATCAGGATTGGTAGGAGGTAAGCCGTGAACAAGAAGCTGTTCGGCGAGCTCGTTGAGAGCATGACGCAGATGGGCGAGATCGTCCGCGGGGAGCGCGCTCCGTCCCGCGAGTTCCATGTCGACGCCATCGCTATCAAAAAGCTGCGCGCATCGGTCGGGCTCAGCCAGCCGAAGTTTGCGGCGCTGCTGCACGTCGACGTGGGAACCCTGCGCAACTGGGAGCAAGGCCGTCGCGACCCGACAGGACCTGCCAAGGCGCTGCTCACGGCGATTCGCAAGGATCCGGAGCACGTGCTTAAAGCGCTGGTCGCATAGTCATCGGGAAGCCGCGCCGCGGCGGCAGCATCCGGCCGTAGGCGCCGGCGAGCATCCACGTCACCATGCAGATGAGTAAAGGCGATCAGCGTGGCCCAGGGGAAGCGGTCGGCACCGGTGCCGACCCAGGACATCAGCCGCGCCATCCTCGTTCTACGCGGCCAGCGGGTCATTCTCGACGCCGGCTTTCCACCGCCGAGCACACCGCTTTGATATCGCAATTTTTGCGACATCCAAAGACCGGTCGCGGCGGCCGCCGTAAGCTACCGTGGGTCTTCACCGAGCACGGCGCCATCCAGGACGAGGCCATCGCGGCCATCCTCTCCGCCATCCGCCAGCTCATGCATGCGCCGGTCCCAGGCGCAGGCCTAGCGGGTTCACCGCTGATCTCAGCGAAAAGAACTGAGATTCAACCGCCAGCGGTTGCAGCCCTTTGGCACCTCTCCATCATCACGAAGCTCATCGCATACGCATGCCGCGCGTCCGGCGCGTGCTCGACCCGCTCGAGTTCCTGCCAGCCGTCAAACATCCCGAATCCCTGACCACCCGCGGAAGGGAAATACACATCCCCCTCCACCGCTGCGTGCACGCGCGTGAGGTAAATGCGCGTCGCGAGCGGCAGTGCAAGCGCGTACACCTGCGCCCCGCCGATCACGCACAGCTCCGCGGGATCGCCCGTGCCCGCCGCGCCGCGTGCGACCAGCGTGCGGGCCTCCTCCACACTGCCGACGTACTCAGCTTCGGCGGCGGCATCGGTGGATCCGGGGGCGGATCCGGGGGCAGATCCAGGCACAGACGCCGCGCGCAAGCGCCCTGCCCGGCTCATCACCAGGTTTCTGCGCCCCGGCAGCGCGCGGCCGATCGACTCGAACGTGCGCCGGCCCATCAGCACCGGCTTGCCGAGCGTCACCGCCTTGAAGTGCTTCAGGTCATCGGGCAGATGCCACGGCAGATCCCCGCCGCGCCCGATGACCCCGTTATCCGCCATCGCCACCACCAGCGACACACGCACCCCGGCAAGCTCAGGCGGCCGCGGCATGCCGGGCGCGTCCTGCCCTGCGTGGAGGAGAGTGCGCCCTTGAGGGCATTTCAATCTCCCGAAATGCCCTCATGGGTGCACTCTCCTCCGCCCGAAGCCGACGCGCACCCACGGCACGCCGCGCCCGCCCTACAGCTCCACCTGCGTCGCCAGCACGATCACATGCTGGTCGGGCAGCCGGAAGAACTCCACCGCCTGTGTGGAGCGCCGTTGCATCCATGCAAACAGCCGCCGCCGCACGCCCTCGTAGCCACGGCGCGGCCGGGGCGCCACCAGGTGCCAACCGAGGAAGAAGGAGCAGTCCTGCGGAAACAGCTTCAGCCCCCGCGCGCGACACTGCTTGAGCGCCTCGTTGACATCGGGGCGCTCCATGAAGCCGAAGCGCGCGGTGACCAGATAGATATCGGACGCCAGCTGCTCGATGCGCACGCGCCCCGCAGTGTCCTGACGCGGGGCGCGCGCGATCTCCATGTTCAGCAGCACGATGCGCTGATGCGCGACGTGGTTGTACTCGATATTGCGCATCATGGCGGTCGGCACGTACTTTGGATCACTCGCGAGGAACACGGCGGTTCCCGGCACGCGCGGGATGCCCTGCAACAGCTTCTGCAGATCCGTGAGCGGTACCGCCACGGCGCGCAGCGCATTGCGCAGCAGACGCCGGCCGCTGCGCCAGATCATGAACACCGCAAACAGCAGCACCGCGAGCATCAGCGGCACCCAGGCGCCGTCCAGGAACTTGCTGAGGTTGCCGATCACGAATACCGCATCCACCAGCATCAGCGGTCCGAGCACCACGGCTACCAGGCGCCGCGACCAGTGCCATTGGGTGGTGGCCAGCTGCATCCCGAGCAGTGTCGTGATGAACATCGTGCCGGACACCGCCGAGCCGTAGGCCGCCCCCAGCGCCGCCGAGGAGCGGAAGGCGAGCACGAACAGACACACCGCCAGCATCACGAACCAGTTCACGGCCGGTATGTAGATCTGGCTGTGCTCGAGCGCCGAGGTCTGGGTGATGCGCAGGCGCGGCAGCAGGTCGAGTTGGATGCACTGGCGTGTCACCGAGAAGGCCCCGGTGATGGTCGCCTGCGAGGCGATGATCGAGGCGGCGGTCGCCAGCAGGATCAGGAATGGCAGCACGCTCGCCGGGACCAGCTGGAAGAGCGGCAGATGTGCGTCGCGCGGGTTGCTGAGAACGAGCGCGCCCTGACCGAAGTAGTTCAGTACCAGCGAGGGCCATACGACCAAGGTCCAGGCAATGCGCACGGGGCGGCGCCCGAACTGTCCCATATCCGCGTACAGCGCCTCTCCGCCCGTCACCGCGAGAAACACTCCCCCGAGGATCGCGAGCGACACGCCGGGCCGGTGGGCGAGCAGCGACGCGGCGTACACCGGGCTGAGCGCCGCCAGCACGGTGGGATTGCGCCGCAGCGCGAGCAGCCCGGTCACCGCCAGCGTGAGAAACCACAGCAGCATGACCGGTCCGAACATGCCTCCAACCCGTGCGGTCCCACGGTGCTGGATCGCGAACAGCGCGACGACGATGATCAGCGTGACCGGCACGACGGCGCTCGACATCTGCGCATTGAGGTTCTCGAGACCCTCCACGGCGCTGATCACGCTGATCGCCGGAGTGATCAGCGTGTCGCAGTAGAACAGCGCCACGCCCAGCGCCGCGAGCAGCACCACCAGCCGCAGCCAGCGGCTGCCGGCCGCCAGCGAGCGCTGCACCAGCGCAAACAGCGCGAGGATGCCGCCCTCGCCGTCGTTGTCGGCGCGCATGATCAGTACGACATACTTGATCGTCACGACGACTGTCAGGGCCCAGAAGATCCACGACAGCACGCCAAGCACCGCGAGCCGATCCAGCGGCGCCCCTGCGGCCCCGAGCGCCGACTCCAGCGTGTACAGCGGACTGGTGCCGATGTCCCCGTAGACGACACCCATGGCGCCGATCACGGTGGCAGCCGTCGAGACCGAGGACTCCGACTTCACGCGCGCGACTCGCGGGCGCCGCGGGCCGCACCGTGCGCGCCGG
>JASHSK010000318.1 GCA_030038755.1 Gammaproteobacteria bacterium | reverse complement strand
GCACCGCACGCCCACGTGAGCCGCCCCTGCTGCAGCAGGTTGGTGACCTCGGCGGAAAACGTGGAGAAGGTCGTGAGTCCGCCGCAGAAGCCGGTGATCACGAGCAGCCGCCACTCCGGGGCGAGCGCCGTGAAGGCGGTAAAGAAGGCGGCCGCGGCGCCGACGACGTAGCCGCCGATCAGATTGGCAGCCAGCGTGCCTAACGGGACCGCGGGGAAGAGCGCGTTGAAGCGCAGGCCCAGCCCCCAGCGCAGCAGCGCCCCACCGCTTGCCCCCACGCAGATCGCGACGATCGATTTCCACATCTGCCCTGTCCCTTCGCGCCCTGCCGACGGACGCCTGCGAAGAATAATCTAAGATGGAGCTTGCCCTGCGCTTTGCGGCAGCCCCAGCAAGTGCGCCGTCTCGTTCACCCGCTGGACATGGAACGCGTCGGCCTCTACGACGAATTCGCTCAGCCCGCACGGATCCTGCCGTATGCGCCTGTAAGCGTGCAGCGGCAGGCCCAGCGCCAGCAGCAGCAGCGCACGGTTGGTGCTGTCGTGACCCACGAGCACCACCGTCTGGGTCGGATGCGCTTGCAGCACGGCGCGCAGCGCTTCGGTCACTCGGGCCGCCAGCATGGCCAGGGACTCGCCCGAGGGAAAGCGGTGCAGTTCCGGTGAGTCGAGCCAGTGCGCGTACGCCTGCGGCGAACTGCGGCGCACCTCCTCGAAGGATCTGTCCTGCCAGCTGCCGTAGTCCAGATCGATGAGCTCGTTACAGGTCTGTCTGTCAACACCGCAGGCGCCGGCGATGAGCTGGGCCGTCACGACGCAGCGCTGCAGCGGACTGCTGTAGACCCGTGCCGGTTGCCAGCGTGCGTGAATGGCGGCGGCGGTCGCCCGCGCCTGCTGCAGGCCGAACTCGGTGAGCGGCAGATCGCTGCGACCGCGAAACCGCCCGGGTTCGATCCCTGGAACGTGGCCGTGGCGAACCAGCAGGATGCGCGTCATGCGGTCTGCGGCCGTGGCGCTCAGTTGCCGAACAGCGCGGCGGGCCCGAGCTCGTCCTCGATTTCCAGCAGGCGGTTGTACTTGACGATGCGCTCGGAGCGGCACAGCGAGCCGGTCTTGATCTGACCGCCGCCCATGGCCACGGCGAAATCGGCGATGAAGCTGTCCTCGGTTTCCCCCGAGCGGTGCGAGACCACGAAGCCCCAGCCGGCGCGCTGGCACAGCGCGATCGCATCGACGGTCTCGGAGACGGTGCCGATCTGATTGAGCTTGATCAGCGCCGCATTGCAGGCCTTCTCGGCGATGCCGCGGCGGATGTAGATCGGGTTGGTGACCAGGATGTCGTCGCCGACGATCTGGATGCGATCACCCAATTGCGCGGTGAGCGCGCGGAAGCCGGCCCAGTCGTTCTCCGCGAGGCCGTCCTCCAGTGAGACGATGGGGTAGCGGTCGATCCAGCTGCGGTACAGGGCGATCATCTGCTCGGCACTCTTCTCGCCCTGGCCACTGCGCGTCAGATGGTACTTGCCGCCCTCGAAGAAGGACGTGGACGCCGGATCGAGCGCGATGGACACATCCTTGCCTGGCCGCAGCTTTGCCCGCTCGATGGCCTCGACGATGAGCTCGCATGCCTGCTCATTGCCGGAGAGCTGTGGGGCGAAGCCCCCCTCATCACCGACCGCGGTGCTCAGCCCACGCTGGTGCAGCAGGCCCTTGAGCGCCTGGAAGGTCTCCGCGCCATAGCGCAGCGCCTCCGAGAAGCTCGCGGCGCCATGCGGCACGATCATGAACTCCTGGAAATCGAGGCTCGAATCGGCGTGCTTGCCGCCGTTGATGACGTTCATCTGCGGCACCGGCAGCCGTCGAGCCCCGGGTCCGCCCAGGTAGGCATACAGCGGCAGTCCGCTCTCGGTGGCCGCGGCGCGCGCGAGTGCCTGCGACACTCCGAGAATCGCGTTGGCGCCCAGGCGCGATTTGTTGGCGGTGCCGTCCAGCTCCAGCATCAGCGCATCGAGCTGTGCCTGCTGTGCCGGGTTCCGGCCCACGAGCTTGGGGGCAATGACCTCGTTGACGTTGGCCACGGCGCGAAGCACGCCCTTGCCCCCGTAGCGCGCCTTATCGCCGTCGCGCAGCTCGACCGCCTCGTTCTCGCCGGTCGAGGCGCCGGAGGGTACGGATGCGGTACCCAGGACGCCGTTGTCCAGCTGCACCGACACACGCAGTGTCGGTGAGCCGCGCGAATCGAGGATCTCCAGGGCGTGGACCTTGGCGATGGCAGAACTCATACCGCAGACTCCTCAGGGGCTCAGAAGCGGGAGACGAAGTGGGTCCTCACCAGGAGGCTGTGCGCAGCGCCGCCACCGGGACGCCGCGTCGCGCAGCACCGCGCCGTCGAAGGCCGACTATTATATCTGCTATATCTGCCGCCTCCCGCCCGGCCGTGCCGTGCTCGCGGTCCTACAGGCGCCAGCGGGGCAGCCCATCGCGCTACAATGCGGCAGGCCGCGCGGCGGCATCGAGACGGCTGACAGC
>JASHSK010000045.1 GCA_030038755.1 Gammaproteobacteria bacterium | reverse complement strand
CTGATCGGCGGCGCCGTTCTGTGCGACCTGACCGTTTTGTGCCGCCTGGCCAAAGGCCACCGGTGCGGACAGCACGGCCGCCGCAGCCACTCCCGTCAACGCTGACGCTATCGCCGATATTCTTGAGCGACTCATTGAGACCCCTCCATCTGCACCAGTCCCGCCCACCCGGAAACGCGGCGAACCCACCCGGCTGCCTGCACAGCAACGCGCCCACCGCGCGGAATCCCGCACTACGAGTTACACGTAAGTTGTTGTTAAATCGCTACAATACGGAATTGTAGCGTGTGTGCACCCCCCGACTGTTACCGCGCTGGCTCGCGCAGGTCGCCGTTATTAGCAATGGCGTTTATACCACAACCATTTGACAAGGAACAGATTACGACAGCGGGCCCGGGTTCTTTACCCGGGCCCGCTGTCCAATGCCGATACTGGCTTGCTGCTGAACGCTCAGAAGTCCCTGCGGACGCGGATGCCCATCTGCTCCGGTGCGCCGTAGTAGACCGGAGCTGCCCCGGTCAGGTACACCTCGTTGGTGAAGTTGTTGATATAGAGCTCCGCGTCCCACTGGTTGACGTCGTAGGTAAGAGCCGCGTTCCAGATGTGGCGCGGCCCCAGTTCGTAGAACGGGATCTGAAAAAAGCTCGCGTACTGAGCCGCCGTATACGAATACGTGATCCGCGGATCGAGCACGCCCCCGAGGACATTGATGCGATAGTCGACGCCGAGCGTGCCCTGAAACTTCGGCGCGAAGACGTCCTGCTCGCCCGAAAGTACGGTCTGGTAGGGATAGTAGTCGAAGCAGGGCGACACAGGTACGCCCGGCAGGCCGCACTCACCCCCTCTGGCGGTCGAGGGCAGCTCATAGGTCGTGACGATACCCGGGGCGGCGCCCATCTTCGAGTGCTCGTAGTCGGCATTGAAGTCGATACCGAGGCCTCCCACGCGCGCGTTCAGTGTCGACTCGATGCCGTCGAGCGTCGAGGTACCGATGTTCAGCACGTAGGGAGCACCGGAGAGAGTGTTGACGGTGGTCAGGTCCTGCTGCATGCCCTGATACTTCATGTAGTAGCCGCCCAGACTGGCGGTCAGCCAATTGCCGTAGGTTCCCTTCCAGCCGAGCTCCCAGTCGTTGACGTGCTCGGGCTGGAAATTGGGCGCCCCGGGCTGCGCACCGCCGGCCTTGTAGCCGCGCGCGAAGAACGCATAGAAGAACTGCCCCGGTAGCGGCGTCCAGTTCAGATCGATCTTCCCCGTCGGGGTCTTGTCCTGGAACTGCGTGCTCTGATCCAGCGGCGGCGTGCACTTATAGCCCGTTGCGGACGGAAGGAATTTGAGCCCCGTCATGTACGGCAGATTTGGACTGCAGCCAACGTCGGGCTCGGTTGCGGGAATGAGGCCCGGAATCGCCACCTCGTCGACCGTGGCGCGCGTGGGGTTGTTATCCCAGTTCTCGCGTGCACCGATCTGCCACTGCAGCGTCTGGGTCATCTGCCAGCTGATCTGGCCGAACAGGCCGACGATGCGGTTGAGATCGTCGTCGTTGGTCCCGACCACCTCCGGCATCTCCAGCGAATAAAGCGGTGGAGTGCCGCTCACGCTATACCCCGCCACGCCGGTATCGCGATAGAACCACGTGGCGCCCCCGATCCAGTTGAACTTGTTCCAGAAGGGCCCGGTGGTCGGGGAGATCACGTCGATCTCCTCGCTCGTGTAGTCATCCTTCGGAATCCACTGGTAGCTGGCGCCCTCGTAGTTGAATGTATTGGTAAGGCCGCTGGCGGAGGTCAGCGTCGTCGGGATAGCGTTGGTGTTGCTGTAGGTGTCGTACTGGGTCTGCTGGGAACCGGTTATCGACCGCAGGTCGATGCCGTTGTCGAAGGTGTAGTCCAGATGCAGGCCGAGACGGTAGTTGTAGTACGGGTGGCCGAGTTGCGGCAGCAGGTAGGCCTGCGGCCCCCAGTTCAGAACGAACGGATTATGAGAAGAATAGATGTAGTCCGTCGTGTGGCAGGTGCTGCCGCCATTGGGACCGGGCAGCGCCGGACCCGAGCCAAATGGGCACGCGGTTCCCTTCGGCACGGTGTAGGTCGCCTGGTTGACCTGCGAGGGATCGCCGCCGTCGTTGGAGCTGCTGTATTGGAACTTCCCGAGCGCCTGGAAGTGATCGGTCGGCTTCCAGAGCAGGCTCAGGCGAACGTCCTTGTTGTCGGTACTGCCCGGATCCTGGATCGGCTCGGCCTCGCCGGGGATGACCTGCGAGCCGTTGTCGCGGTAGAAGCTGCCCATCTGCTCTTCATTGAAGGCCAGACGCGCGGCAAAGGTGTCGCTCAGCACGAAATTGTAGGCGCCATCGACGCGCTTGTCCGTGAAGTTGCCGACGGCCAGCTCGACATAGCCGTTGGTGCCGCGGAAGTTCGGGTTCTGGCTGGTCGTCTCGATTGCGCCGCCCGTGGAGCTGTAACCGACGAACGTGCCCTGCGGTCCGCGCAGCACTTCCGTATCCGCCATGTCGTAAAAGGGGTCGTCGAGGCCGTGCGGCTCTGGAGAGAACAGGCCGTCCTCGAGGAAGGCCACACCGGTGGTGACATCCGGAATGATGGCCGAATTGCCGATGCCACGGATGTTGGGGGCCTGGTACAGCCCGTCGTCGAGGACCGTCAAGCTCGGGGTATAGAGCTGAAGATTCTTGACGTGGGTGATGTCCTGCGACGCGAGCTGCGCGTCCGACATGGCCTCGACCGAGATCGGCGTCGTCTGGATGTTCTCCGCGCGCCGCTCGGCGGTCACCACCACTTCCTGCAGCGCCGCGCCGGCTTCAGCACCGTTCTGCCCGTTCTGGGCCTGCTGTGCCGCGGCGGCCTGCCCCTGGTCAGTGGCACCGTTTTGCGCGACCTGTCCCTGGTCGGCCTGGCCGAAGGCCACGGGTGCGGACAGTACCGCCGCCGCAGTCAGTCCCGTCAGGGCCGACGTGATTGCCAATGTTCTTAAGCACTTCATTGAGACCCCCTCTCACTGCTGTTTTGTCCCTGTCAAAACCGCACCAGTGAATGCTGGAAGCGCACTCACCCGGGCGCAGGTGAGCCTCGTGGCTCACATGACCTGCAGTTCACGCGGCAAGCGCTGCCGTAGCAGGCAACGCGCTCCCACTTGAAGGTATTTGCCCCAGGCGCACGCGGCCGTTGTCAATGCCTGCGTGCGTCGACCCCGTTGTAGTTTCTGGCGCAGCCCCCGCAGCGCCGCCTTTTCATTAAGTGTTCTATACCATACCTATACGACCAGGCCAAGCGCCGCGGAATGGAACGATGTTTGCTTGCCTTGCTTGGTTTGTCCGGCGCGTGCATCAACTCCGACGCCGGCCGGCGCACAACAGCCGCGAATCATGCGGGGCTCCCGCCGGGTTGCGGCGAACCCTCGCCCCGGCGTACGCCGGACTGGCACAGCGGCGGATGAACAGACAGCCACGCGCCGATCGGCTGCGCCGCGCAGCGCCGCGCGGCGACATCACCCGCATTTCGAATCTCCGCAATTCAGGCAGGTCATGCAGCCGTCCATCATGACCACCGCCGCCGTGTTGCACTTGCTGCACAGCTGCGCGCCGTCCGGGAAATGCGACTTGGCGAACGCGTCCTGCTGGCGGGTGCGCGCCTCGAATTCGGCGCGCTTTTCCTCGACGAGCTTCTTCTGGTGCGCATCCAGCTCCGTCTTGCGCATCAGGCCGATGCTCTGCAGGTGCTTTTCGATCACGTAGCCGAGCTCGGCGATGATCGACGGCATGAACTTGCCGCCCGGCTGCCAGTAGCCACCGCGTGGATCGAAGACCGCCTT
>JASHSK010000317.1 GCA_030038755.1 Gammaproteobacteria bacterium | reverse complement strand
TCGGGACAAATACCTACCGATGACCAGTGGGTGCGACCGGCCGGAAGTGATGGGCGCGGACCGCGCCTTCGCTGCGCGATAACCGTCAGCGGACCGCGAGGCTGCGGTTAACGCGTATTTTCCCCGGCTCCGGCAATCGCTTAACTGGCCGGTATGCGGGAGCGTTCTGGCGATTGCCGACCCGGACTCAGTGTGGAGTACATGTCATGACAACCAACGATCTGCAATTGCGGCACGACGTCGAGGCCGAGCTCGATTGGGATACGCGTCTGGATTCGCGCCAGATCGGCGTCGCCGTCAAGAACGGGGTGGTGGCGCTCAGCGGTCACGTCGGCTCCTATGCCGAGCGGCGAGCTGCGGAGGAAGCTGCGCAGCGCGTCAGCGGCGTGCGCGCCGTGGCCAACGACATCGTCATCGAGCTGCCGGCGAGCGCGACGCGCACGGACGCCGAGATTGCCGAGGCGGCGGTCACCGCGTTGCAGGCCAACGTTGCGGTGCCGGCGGAACGCATCCGTCTGCTCGTACGCGACGGCTGGATCACTCTGGAAGGTGAGGTCGAGCTCTGGGTCCAGCGCAATGCGGCCGAAGCAGCGGTGAGCAATCTGCCGGGCGTCAAGGGCATCAGTAACGGCATCGCGATCAACGTGCAGCCCTCGGCCGAGGATGTGAGGAGTCAGATCGAAGACGCATTCCGCCGTCGCGCCCAGCTCGACGCGCGTGGCATCAAGGTGAGCACCGCGGACGGCACCGTGACGCTCGAAGGTCAGGTGCGTTCCTGGCAGGAGCGCGAGCAGGCCGCGGCGGCCGCGTGGCAGGCGTCCGGTGTCTCCCGGGTCGTCGATAACCTCAAAGTGCAACCCTGACACCGCATCGGAGGTCGCATGTACAAGCGCATTCTGGTACCGATCGACGGCAGCGAAACGGCGGCGCGCGGCCTGGGCGAGGCAATCCGGCTGGCGGCGGATCAGGGTGCGGCGCTCAAGGTCGCGCACGTCATCAGCGACGCCTATGTCACTGCCATGCTGATGGGCGCCATGGATCCGGAAGGGCTGCTGCAGGACGTGCGCCGGGAGGCCGACTCCATGCTGCAGGACGCAGCTCAGCGTGCCAGGGAGGCGCACGTACCGGTGCAGACGGAGCTCGTCGAGCATCATGGTACCCGCGTCGCTGAGGCGCTGGTGACGGCGGCTCAGCACTGGCAGGCAGATCTCGTTGTGATGGGCACCCACGGGCGGCGGGGCCTCGCCCGGGCTGCATTGGGCAGCGATGCCGAGTACGTCGTGCGACACTGCGGCCTGCCCGTGCTGCTGCTACGAGCCTAGCGCTTCAGGATCCCCCCCGCGCCAGCGAATCCTGGAGAACAGACCCATGCAAGCGCGTATGCCCGCGCCCGGGAAATTGACACTGCTGCGGATCATCATCGGCGATGACCGCATCTTCGGAACGCATGCCCTGCACCAGGAGTTGGTGGTGGCCGCGCATCGAATGGGTCTCGCCGGGGCCACGGTCATGCGCGGCGTCATCGGTTACGGACCCGCGAGCCGCGACATCGAGCCACTGCTGCCGCTGGCCGGGCGGCCGGTGATCATCGAGATCATCGACTCTGCCGAGAAGATCAGCGAGTTCTTCGCGGCCGTAGGCGACACGATTCGGGATGCACTGGTCACGGTGCAGACCGTGGACGTCCTTAGCCCGAGCGTCATCGACGGGAGAGCGGAATGAGAGCGATTCGACGAATTCTTGTGGCGATCAAGGAGCCGGAAGCACGACCGAGCGCGGCTCTGCTCAAGGCCGCGCAGCTGGCGCGGGCGCTCGGGGCCAGACTCGAGCTGTTCCACGCATTGACCTGGCCTCTGTATGCAAACTCCGATCCGGAGTTTCAGGACCTGCAGACACGGGAGCGTGCCCGCGTCATCCGCCGTCTGGAAAAACTGGCCGACCGCCTCAAGGTCCCTCGTGGCCGCCAGCGCCCGCTGCAGGTCTCGGTCGCGGCCGCCTGGGATGCCCCGGGTTACGAGGCCATCATCCGTCGCACCACCGCCACGCATGCAGACCTGATCGTCGCCGGACGCGACGCCGAGAGGCACGTCGCTCAACCATTGCTGCGCTTCACCGATTGGGAACTGCTGCGCAACAGTCCGGTTCCCGTGTTGCTGGTCAAGCGCGGTGCAGCCTACCAGCGACCGGTGATCCTGGCCGCGGTCGACCCCGCCCACAGTCTGGACAAGCCGGCACGCCTCGATAACGCCATCCTCGGTGCAGGCGGCACGCTGAGCCGCGCGCTCGGTGGCCCCCTGCACGCCGTCCACGCCTACGGTGCCGTGCCCACGGAGATGCGTCCAGTACGTGCGCTCAACGCCGAAAGCGCCGCGGCTTTGAACCGCAAGCTCGAAGCCGCGGCGTTCAAGCACTGCGATCGGCTGCTCGACCGCTACGAGATCCCCAAGGCGCGACGCCACCTGCTCGCCATTCCGCCGGCCGACGCGATCGAGGAAGTCGCCCTGCGGCTGCGTGCCGACATCGTCGCAATCGGTGCCATCTCGCGCAGCGGCTGGCAGCGATTGCTGGTGGGCAATACGGCCGAGGCATTGCTCGATCCGCTGCCCTGCGATCTGTTGATCGTCAAGCCACCGCGGTTCAGGTCGCCGGTCCCGCCGCGGGTCAGCGCACCACGCTATCAGGCACCCATTCTCATGGGCTGACAGGCGGCTTGGTGTAGTAGTACCAATCCACGCAGCCGTAGTTCAGGTTTCTGCGCGCCTCGGTCGCGGCTACTGTCTGCGGCGCCGGCTCCACGGTGGCCTCCCCCGGCTGCCAGCCTTCCGGAGTCACCACGTGCAACCGGTCGGCGCTCTGCAGAGCCTGCACCAGCCGCAGCACCTCGCTGACGGAACGCCCGGTGGTCGCAGGATAGAAAAGCATCGCGCGCAGTATTCCTTTTGGATCGATGATGAACAGCGCACGCACATCGCTGCCGGCGCCGCCTCCATGCAGCATTCCGTAGCGCCGGGAGATGTCTCGCGACAGGTCTTCCATGATGGGAAAGTCCACCGAGATGCCGAAATGCTCGCGGATGCTCTCGCGCCAGGCCAGATGAGCATACACACTGTCCAGCGACAGGCCGAGCAGGCGGCAGTCCAGCGCGGCAAAGCGCGCGCTGTTGCGGCTGAAGCTGACGAACTCGCTCGCACAGACGGGCGTGAAATCCGCCGGGTGCGCGAAGAACACCAGCCAATGGCGGGCGAAATCGCTCAACCTCAGAAACCCATGCGTGGTTCTGCCCTCGAAGTATGGGGCCGGCGCATCCAGCCGCGGCGGCGCGAAGCCCGGTGCTTCAGGTGCCGTGTCGCCGGGGCGTAGCGCCCCGCCGGCAGCCCCGGACACAGCGACCGTGCCGCATGGCTCGGCGGGCGCGACAGTGGAGAAAGTAGCAGCTTCGCTTGGCATGACCCTACGCTACCCGTCGGCGCGGGCGACGCACATCAGGGTTTACCGCATGGCACCCTGAGCCGTCTGTGGTTCGGCGGCGTCCGGCAGCGACCACCATCAGGACTGTTACTTATCGGCAATCGCCTGCCCACGCGTTAGCCTGTGCACCCGATGGAGGGTCCGAAGATGCATCGAAGAGCCGGAATTTTCCTCGTCCTTTGTTCGTGCGTTTCGGTAACGCTCGCGGCGCAGCCCGGGGACCCTTCGACTCGCCGCGGCGAGCAGCTCGCAGAGCGGATCTGCTCCGCCTGTCACGTGGTCGTCCGTGACCAGGAACTTCCACCAATGCTGCAGATTCGCACGCCGAGCTTCTTCGAGATCGCCAACAGGCCGGACACCACCGAGCGCTCACTGCGGCATTTCATCATGACGACCCATTGGGATGAGCGGACTATCCCCATGACGATGCCCAATCAGGAGCTCACGGCAGAGCAGCTGAAAGCCGTCGCACATTACATCCTGAGTCTGCGTACGGCGAAGTAAGGGAGTGCGGCCGGCATAGCTGCGTGATGTGCGTATTTCAACGGTCATTTCGCGGGCGTTAGATTCCTTGCCGAAACGCGGCAGAGCCCGCGCCGTGCCTGCAGGAGGATTTCCATGATCAGCGATATCCAACTTCGTCACGACATCGAGGCGGAGCTCGATTGGGACGCCCGTGTCGATTCGCGCCAGATCGGCGTGGCGGTCAAGAACGGCGTCGTCTCATTGACCGGCCAGGTTGGCTCCTACCTCGAGCGCCGCGCTGCGGAAGAGGCAGCCCAGTCCGTGGCAGGCGTGAGAGCCGTGGCCAACGAAATCATCATTGAGCTGCCGTTCGCCGCCAGGCGCGGCGATGCGCAGATCGCGGAGTCCGCAGTCACCGCGCTGCAGTCCAACGTCTCCGTTCCGTCCGACAAGATCAAGATCTATGTGCGCGAGGGCTGGGTTACCCTGGAGGGGGAGGTCTCAACGTGGTATCAGAAGAACGCCGCCGAGGAGGCGCTCACAGGACTGCGCGGGGTCAGAGGCTTGACCAACAACGTCACGATTCGCGCGCGAACCTCGATGAACGACGTGCAGAGCAGGATTGCCGAGGCTTTTCGGCGCCGCGCACAACTCGACGCCAGCAACGTGCACGTGCATGCCTTCGACGGCACCGTGACGCTCGAGGGAGAGGTGAGCTCCTGGCAGGAGCGCAATCAGGCCGAAATCGCGGCCTGGCAGGCTCCCGGTGTCTCCCGGGTTATCGACAAGCTGACCGTGAGGACCTAGGAAGCACCGTCGGACGAGGAAGCGGTCGAATCGATCTGCAGATCCTCGCGACGGTGAGCGCTCGGAGTGGCTACACCGTCCCATCTCACCTGCACATGCGCTTCTGTCAGCTCGTCGACAATCACTCCGTGCAGGGCCACACAGGCATCCCGAAAGCGGACGCGGTCACCCAAACCGGGGGAACGCTCGGGGATGCGGTTCCTGCGCATGGGAATCAGTGCGCGCCCGTCGCGCGCGCCTGCGTCAGGGGTCGCACGCTCACGGCACGGTTCGGCGCACCGCCGCGCCAACCATTTTCAGCCAGGCGTCTGTCGGCTCAATTGGCGCGTTGTAGCGCAGCTCCTCGAGTGCGTGGCAATGAGGCGGCGTAAGGGCAACGATGCCGGTCATCGGGTAGCGCGAACGCAGCCAGCGTATCATGTCCAGCCGAATCTGCTCCGGGGCGGCGTGCCCAATCAGGAATAAATCGAACGGCGGGCGCATACGGAGCACGAACATCGCTGCCTGATTACCGCAAACGGACGTCACGTCATAGCCGTAGCGGTGCAACACCTGCGAGCGAACGGATATGTCCCGCCCATAGGCAACCTGGAAGACGCGTTTTCCGTCGCGCAGGGGTGAGCGCATGGCCACGATGTCGCGCGCGGCGTCCGCCGCGAAACACTCGTTGCCGGTTTGATGCGCCAGGAGCCGCAGGGTAACCCACATGCTCTCCAGACCATCCACCAGGCCGCGCCAATTCCCGGAGCCGTCCAAACGGCGTTCAAATAGCTCGTATTCGCGATCCATCGAAAGGATTTCCAGAACAGGCCTCTGTCGAACGCAGGGTCAAATTGCGACAGCTCGACGACCTTGTCGATACGCGGTTGTACGCACAGGCTTGAAGGGACGGGGCCATCGAGGCTCCTCCCTGTAGGGAGTTATCCGGATAGCGGCGCCCCCTTACATACGAAAATATGCGGCTGCAGGTCTATGAGCAGAGTGAAGGAGAAGCCGGGATGAAAGCACTCGTGTATCGCGGACCGGGCAAAAAGGTGCTGGAGAATCACGCCATGCCGCAGCTCGAGGCACCCGATGATGCCATCGTCAGGATCACCAGGACCACGATTTGCGGCACCGACCTGCATATCCTCAAGGGCGACGTGCCCACCTGCACCCCCGGCCGCATCCTCGGTCACGAAGGCGTAGGTGTCGTCGAGCAGGTCGGGGCCGCCGTGAGCGCCTTTCGTCCGGGCGAGCACGTGCTGATCTCCTGCATTTCCGCCTGCGGCAAGTGCGACTATTGCCGCCAGGGCATGTATTCGCATTGCACGACTGGCGGCTGGATCCTCGGCAACACTATCGATGGCACGCAGGCCGAATACGTGCGCATCGCACATGCCGATACCAGTCTGTACAGGATTCCGGCGGGTGCGGACGAAGAAGCGCTGGTCATGCTCAGCGACATCTTGCCGACCGGCTTCGAGTGCGGTGTGCTCAATGGCAGGATCGAGCCGGGAGATACGGTCGCGATTGTCGGCGCGGGACCGGTCGGACTGGCATCGCTGCTGACGGCGCAGTTCTACTCACCCGCGCAAATCATCTCGATTGATCTGAACGCCAATCGCCTGGAGGTGGCCAAGCGCTTCGGTGCGACGAGCACGATCAACGGTGCGCAGGGTGCGGTGGTCGAGCAGGTCAAGGCACTGACCGGCGGGCGCGGCGTGGATTGTGCCGTCGAGGCCGTGGGTGTGCCGGCGAGTTTCGTGCTCTGCCAGGATATCATCGCGCCCGGCGGGACGATCGCCAACATCGGTGTCCACGGTGTCAAGGTGGATCTGCATCTGGAACGACTGTGGTCGCAGAACATCACGATCACCACCCGTCTGGTTGACACGGTGACGACGCCGATGCTGCTCAAGACGGTGCAATCCGGAAGAATCGAGCCGACGAAGTTGATCACGCACCGATTCAAGCTGGATCATATCCTCGATGCGTACGACACCTTCGCGCGTGCCGCCGAGACCCACGCGCTCAAGGTGATCATCGAAACGTGATGAGAACGCAGTTCTGTCTGCACAGAGGGCGCTTCCGATGACTGCCATCCGCCGCATTCTCGTGGCCGTGAAAGAGCTCGAGGCGAGGTCGCTGCCCGCGGTCCTGAAGGCCGCGCAGCTCGCGCGCGCCTGCGGGGCGCAGCTCGAGCTCTTTCATGCCCTCACATCACCCTTGTATGCGGATCTGTATACGCAGCCGCTGGACGCGCTGGAACATGAACTCGAGCAACGGCCGCGGCGCCGGCTCGAGTCGATCGCCGATCGATTGCGCCAGCACCGCCTCAAGGTGAGCGTGTGCGTCGAGTGGGATGCTCCGGTGTACGAAGCCATCGTGCGGCGGGCCCGTCAGATCCGGGCGGACCTCATCGTCGTATCGTGCTACGCCGGCCGGCACACGGCGCCCGGGCTGATGCGCCTGACCGATTGGGAGCTGGTGCGCCTGAGTCCAACGCCGGTGCTGCTGGTCAAGAATCCTCGCGCCTATCGCCACCCGGCGGTGCTGGTCGCCATCGACCCGAAGCATGCGTTTGCCAAGCCATTGCAACTCGACAAGATCATCCTGCACATGGGTCGCTCGATCAGCGAGAATCTGCGGGGAACCCTGCATGCGGTGCATGCCTACGCACGCGCCCCGCTCCTCACTGCACCGGCGCAGGCGATGCCGGCCAAGGCGTTCGCCCGGATCGAGCGGGAGGCCGCGCAATCCGCGCGGCGCAGCTTCGATCGCGCGCTGCGTACAACGCGCATTGCGCGATCGCGGCGCTACCTCATCGCCGCCGATCCCATCAGCGGCATTCTCGAAGCCTCCCGCAAGAGTCGCAGCGCCATTGTCGTGATGGGTGCAATCTCCCGCTCCGGCTTCAAGCGCCTGCTCATCGGCAATACGGCGGAGCGGATCCTGGATGAGCTCAGAAGCGATATCCTCGTGGTCAAGCCTGAAAAGTTCGCCGATCGGGTGCCACGCGCCGTGCGCGGCGCGCAGGTTCTGATGGCGAACTGGTACGGCACGTTCGCGTGAACGTGCCGGTGCCCCGCGAAGGTGGTGCGCCGACCCGGCCTAGCGGCGCTTGGCGCTGCGGGAGCGGGTGTTGCGACGAGCGCTCTTGGCACGCCGTGTGCCCGCTGCGGCTCCGCGCTTGCTTCTGGCTTTGACTTTGGTCCTGGCTTTGGCCTTGGTCCTGGCTTTGGCCTTGGAGGCTTTCGCGGCCGCACCGGAGCCCGCGGTCTTCCTCGCCGACCGTCCCACCTTGCGGCCGGCCCGCCCTCTGCGGCTGGTACGTCGAGTGGTGGTCACCTCGGAAGACGGTACGACCGGCACGGACTCCCAGGCACTCTCGCCGATCGGTGTGAGCACCTCACCCTCACCCGCCATC
>JASHSK010000316.1 GCA_030038755.1 Gammaproteobacteria bacterium | reverse complement strand
GGCCGCCTCGGCCGCGGGCCACGCCGCTGCACCGACGGCGGCTGCTCACGCGGTCCCCGCAGCCCGCCAGATCGGCGGTGCGATCCTCGGCGCGCGGGCGGCGAGCGCCGCGCGGCCGGCGGTGTGCTACCGGCAATCCGGCGACGACAACGTGCTGATCGAGTTCGGTGAGCCGGTGCTGGAGCTGGCATTGCGCTTTCGCGTGCAGGCGCTGCTGGAGCGGCTCGAGGCGGCGCAGCTCCCCGGTATTCTCGATCTGACACCCGGAGTGCGCTCGCTGCAGGTGCATTTCGACTGTCGCCGCATGCCCCGCGAACAGCTGCTCGCGGCGCTGATCGACCTCGAGGAGGCGCTGCCGTCCGTCGATGACATCGAAGTGGACAGCCGCGTGGTGCATCTGCCGCTGTCCTGGGACGATCCGGCGACACGGCTGGCCATCGAGCGCTACACGCAGTCGGTGCGCGCCGACGCGCCCTGGTGTCCGAGCAACATCGAATTCATCCGTCGCATCAACGGCCTCGACTCCATCGAGGAGGTGCAGCGGATCGTTTTCGAGGCCAGCTATCTGGTCATGGGTCTCGGCGACGTCTATCTGGGTGCGCCGGTGGCCACGCCCCTGGACCCACGCCATCGGCTGGTGACCACCAAGTACAACCCCGCACGCACCTGGACGCCGGAGAACGCCGTGGGCATCGGAGGCGCTTACCTGTGCGTCTACGGCATGCAGGGTCCCGGCGGCTACCAATTCGTCGGCCGCACCGTGCAGATGTGGAACCGCTATCACGCGACACGTGAATTCAGCGGCGGGCGGCACTGGCTGCTGCGCTTCTTCGACCAGCTGCGCTTCCATCCGGTGTCCGCCGCGCAGCTGCTGCGGCTGCGTGAAGATTTCCCCTACGGCAAGGCGCAGCTCACGATCGAGCCGGCACGCCTGCGGCTGCGCGACTACCGGCAGTTTCTGTCAGAGCATGCAACCTCGATCGCGGCCTTCAAGGCCCGGCAGCAGGCCGCATTCGAAGCCGAGCGCGAGCGCTGGCGCAGTCTGCCTGATCGGGACGCTCTCGCCGCATCCGGCGCCGCCGACACTGCCACGGCCGGGGCTGCCACCGCCGCGCTGGCGCCCGGCGAGTCGCCCGTCAGCGCACCGGTGAGCGGCAGCGTGTGGGAATGGAGCGTGAAGGTGGGGGATCGGATCGAACGCGGCGCGACGCTCGTGATCCTCGAGGCGATGAAGATGGAGATCGCCGTGCAGGCGCAGTTCGGCGGCACCGTGACGCGACTGTGCTGCCGACGCGGACAGAGCGTGGCGGCCGGCGAGCCGCTGCTGGTGCTGCGGCCGTGAGCACCTCGGCTCGCAGTCTGGCACCGGTGGAGTTGGCCGCGGCCTACCGGCGGCAGCAGCTTTCCGCGACCGGGTTGGTCGAGGAGGTACTGGCGCGCTGCACGCGGGCCGACGCGGTGTGGATCACGCTCACGCCGAAGCCGCGATTGCTGCAGATGGCGCGGGCGCTCGAGGCGCGCGATCCCCAGTCGCTGCCGCTCTACGGGATCCCGTTCGCGATCAAGGACAACATCGACCTCGAGGGCCTGCCGACCACGGCGGCCTGTCCCGATTTCGCCTATACGCCCTCGCACTCGGCTGCGGTCGTGGAGCGCCTGATCGCCGCGGGAGCCCTGCCGATCGGCAAGACCAACCTTGACCAGTTCGCCACGGGACTGGTCGGCGTGCGCTCGCCGTACGGCGTGTGCCGCAATGCCTTCGACCCGGATTACATTGCGGGCGGATCCAGTTCCGGCTCGGCGGTCGCGGTGGCTACCGGAATGGTCAGCTTCGCCCTTGGCACCGACACGGCCGGATCCGGCCGCATTCCGGCGGCGTTCAACAATCTGATCGGACTGAAGCCGACCGTCGGCCGCCTCAGTCCGCGCGGCATGCTGCCCGCGTGTCGCACGCTCGACACGGTGTCGGTGCTGGCGCTGAGCGCCGAGGACGCGGCGCGCGTGTGTCGCATCGCCGAGGGCTACGATGCCGCGGCACCCTATTCGCGCCGGCCGGGCACCGGCCCGCGCACACGCCTCGCAGGGCAGCCATTCCGCTTCGGCATGCCGCACGCGGCGCAATTGCAGTTCTTCGGTGACGCCGCCTACGAGACGCTGTTCGAAACCGCGGCGGGACGACTCGAGGACCTGGGCGGTCGGCGCGTGCGCATCGATTTCGCGCCCTTCCAGGCGGCCGCGGAGCTGCTCTACGGCGGCCCCTGGCTCGCCGAGCGCTTCATCGTGGTCGAATCGCTGCTCGCGCGCCGGCCCGATGCACTGCACCCGGTCACGCGTCAGATCATCGAGGGCGGCGCACGGCCCTCCGCGGCCGACGCCTTTCGAGCGCAGTACGAGCTGCAGCGGCTGCGGCGCGACACGGAAGCGACCTGGGAAGGCATCGACGTGCTGCTGACCCCGACGGCGCCGACGCACTTCCGCATCGCCGAGGTCGAGGCCGATCCGATCCGCCTGAACACGCGCCTCGGCTATTACACCAACTTCGTCAACCTGCTGGATCTCGCCGCAGTGGCGGTCCCGGCGGGATTCACGGCGGCGGACTTGCCTTTCGGCGTCACGCTGGTCGGACCCGCCTGGAGCGACTATGCGCTGCTCGAGCTCGCGGCGCAGCTGCACAGAGCTGAGCCGGCGCGACAGGGTGCCCTCCCGCTGCCCCTGCCGGAGGAGCCCGCATTCGAGTGGCCGACACGGACCACGGGCATCCCCGTGGCGGTGTGCGGCGCACATCTGTCCGGTCTGCCGCTCAATCACCAGCTCATCGAGCGCGGTGCCGAGCTGCTGGAACGCACCCGCACGGCACCCACCTACCGATTGCTCGCGCTCCCGGGCGGCCCGCCCGCGCGACCCGGGCTGCAGCGCACGGCCCAGGGCGGCGCGGCGATAGAAGTCGAAATATGGCGGGTCCCGGAGGCCGCCTTCGGCAGCTTCGTGGCCGGGATTCCCGCGCCGCTGGGCATCGGCAAGGTGCTGCTGACCGACGGTCGTCAGGTCTGCGGCTTCATCTGTGAGGGCTATGGCCTGGAGGGTGCGGAGGACATCACGCACTTCGGCGGCTGGCGCGCTTACCTCGCTGCCGACTAACTCGGTGGCTCGACGCGCGCCCTGCCGACGACGGTAGGGTCAGCACCCGCCACCGGGCGTGCCGAGCGCCATCGAAGGCGCATGGGCCACAGCGCGCACAGAGCGTAAGTGCCGGCGGAGACCGGCAGTCCGAGCAGCCAGTTCAGATCGAGCCCCCCGAGCTGTTTGGCGATAGGTCCCATGTACAGGGAGGATCTCATCGTCAGCATGGCGACGAGGCAGCCTGCCAGAAACGCGATCCACGCCGTGGCGCTGTCCCGCGGCCGGCTGATCGCACGACCGCTGGGATGGATCGTTTCCGGTGGAAAATTCCACCGCTGCAGAACGCCGCCACATAACCATACTCCGGCGTATGGACCCACCCACACGAGCAGCAATGGGATGAAATTATTGAGCGTCGTCGTGAAGTCCCTGACGAACAGGATGAAGACCACGACCGCAGTGGACACGCACACGTCCAGCGCCGTGGCAACCCACCGTCTCACACGCAGACCAAGGGCCTGCAGGGACAATCCGGAGGAATAAAAAGTGGGGACGTTGTTGGCCAGTGCACCGCCGATGACGGCAATCAGAAATGCGACGAACAGACCGGGCGGAATGAACGGCTTCAGGCCAGCCACGGGGTCGGACATATCACCGAGCGTCGCCCAGATCGCACCCATGACGGTGATGACGACGGAGGGCAGAAACGTCCACCAGAAGACCCGCCCGAAGATCTGACGCGCTGGCGTAGCGGATGGCAGGTAGCGTACCCAGTCAGGTCCGTTGTAAAGGTAGCTTAACGGCGCAAACGCGACGACCCCGCAGGCGGTCATCAGTGCAGCCAGGGCCTGCGCGGTCGGCAGACTGGTACGCGGGGCTGTTGCGTGCACCCAATCGACGTGCCTGGAGGTATACACCAGCACGACCAGCAGCACGGCGCCCAGAAACAGGGCGAAGAAGCGTTGCAAGAACACCAGGGTGGCATGGCCCAGAACAGCGACGCCGCCGCCCAGCAACAGCTGCACGAATACTGCAAACAGCTTGCCGGCGCTGTCGGACAGGCGCCAGCCCAACAGCGGCAGGGCAGCCAGTATCGCGTAAACACCGAAGATCGTGTTGATCACCTCGAACGCGACCGAGGCGAGCCAGGCGCAGAGCGCATTCGGAAAATTGCCGCGAACGCCGAACAACGCCCGCGATAGCGTGGTCACCGGGAGCCCGGCGCGCACCGTACCGACCGATCCGAGAGCAAGAAACACGTATGGCAGGTTGCCGATCAGGCACGCCGCCAGCGCCCACCAGAGATTGAGACCCAGCGTGATGGCGCTGCATCCCACGATGATGCACAGCAGGTTCATGTTCGTGCCGAACCACAGCAGACCCACATGCCGCAGCGTCATGTTGCGTTCGGCTTCCGGAATACGCTCGAAGCCGCGCACCTCGATGCCAAATGCCGGATTGCTGTTGGCGATCACCGTGTCCTGTGCCGCCCACCGCTCGCTCATCGTCGTATCCCGTGGCTGACCATAGAACTGCCGGCACGCTGCTATTACCGCAGCGAGTAACCGAGGGTCAGTCCCACGGTACGAGGCTGCGACACGATCGCCTGGGCGCGATTGCCGAACAGAGCCGGATCCTGGTAAGCGGTGATGCCCAGGTTGTTGGTGACGTTGTCAACGTAGACTGTCGCGAGCCAATGCGTCCGCGAATAACTCAGGCGCGTACCGAGCATCGTGTATCCGGGCACGGTCAGCGCAGTCGCCGAGAGCTCCGGCACCAGCGAGCTCTGGTAGTGCGCATTGAGCGCAAATCGCAGCTCGCCGCCGGCGAGGGGTATCTGGTAGGCCGGGCCGACCTCCAGGCTGTTCTTGGGCGTTCCCGGCAGTGCACTGCCGATCGGCGGCGGCGGTGATGAGGAGTTCGGATAAGTGAATAGCGGGTTGAGCGAGGTCAGCTTGGTTTGATCATAGGTATAGTCCAGTGTCGCCGACCAGTTGCGGTTGAACACCGTATCCAGCTCCGCCTCGAAGCCGCGGCTGTAACCGTTGCCGACGTTGAGCGCGCCGGCCAGCACCAGGGGGGTCAGGTCCAGGCCCTCCTGAATGTTGTGCCATTGGATCTCGAACACGTCGGCCGAATACTGCAGGCGACCGAGCAGAGTACCTTTCGCGCCGACTTCGTAGTTGTCGGCCGTATCGGGCGCGACCTTCTCCAGTGCCGACGGCGTCACATAGGGAGGAATGCCCACGTTCTCGACCGCGGGCAGCGCATTGACCCCGCCGCGACGAAAGCCCTGTGACCAGGTCATGTAGACGAGGTTGTTGCCGTCGAGCTGGTAGCTCGTATTGAGCTTCCACAGCACCTTTCGCCATTGATCGCTCAGCGTCTCATCCGTGTTGGAGTCCAGGAAAAACGCCAGATTCTGCTGCCCCTGTGAGACGGTCTGCCTGAACACCCGCGTGCCACCGGTCACGCTCCAGCGGGATGTCAGATGGCCGGTGAGCTCTCCGTATGCAGCCAGATCGGTAAAGCGGGTCTCGAAGGCGCTGATGTAGGACTGGTCCCTGAGGTTCGGGAAGCCATCGATATAGGCGGTGGCGCCCGGCGTGTACAGCGGCTCTCCGATGCCACAGTAGGAGGGAGTCACTCCGTCGCCCGGGCTCGTGCCGTAGGTCGGGGCACAGGCGTTGTAGTAGTTGTAATACCCCGGGCTGAAATCATCCTCGACGATCTCGGTGGTTTCGCTCCTGTAGAAGAGTCCCGCCACCCAGTCGACCACACCGCCAAGCTTCGAGACCAGACGGAACTCCTGCGCCCAGGGTTTGTCTTCGAACCCCTCATAGCCCACGACGAGGTCGCGCGGGTTCTGCCCGTAGACATCCTGGAAGAAGTACAGGTTGTTGTATTCGCCGGTTTCGTCCGTGGAGGTCTGGTTCCTGTGGTAGGCCCACGAGCTCGCCGAGGTCAGGGTGGCGAAGCCGAGGTCGTATTCGAGCTCCAACGACGCCAGATCGACCGTATCCTGAGTACTCGACAGTGCATTATCGGCGTTCGACAGGCTGTCGGCACCGGCCGGAACCGATGCCGGGTACAGCTGCAGCTCCAGCGGTGGGTTGGTGAACGCACCCGCTGGCTGGGTCGCAGCAGAGATAGGGTGAGTATAGGCGGCGGCGCTGGTAGCGACGTACGGAAACCCGCCCGCGGTACCGAGCTGGTAGTAATAGTTCAGCTGCGCCTGGAACGCGTCGTTCGGCTTCCACAGGGTGGCGATGCGCGCGCTGTGGTAGTAGTAGTAGTTGGTGCCATCCTCCGCGTATTTGACGGGCGGACTGAACAGGTTGCCGGGTTCGGCCGACACGGGCGCGCCCTGTGAGTTGAGCACGTACAGATTGGGCTGGTTGATGAATCCGGCATCGTAGCTGTAGCCGGCATTCAGGCGCACCGCCCAGGTATCCGTGATCGGCAGGTTCACCATGCCGTTCACATCCTCGTTCGGAGCGTGGGTGTGATAGGTATCGCTCACGCCCATTTCGGCCCTGGCATCGAAGCCCGACGGGTCCGGAGCATTCTGTACATAGCGAACCGTGCCACCGAGCGAGCCGGATCCGTACAGCGTGCCCTGCGGGCCACGCAGGATCTCGACTCGGTCGAGATCCAGCAGCCGCAGGTTGACAGCCAGGGCGGTATCGTCGACATAAGTGGCGACCGGGGGCACGATCGGCGTCGCCTCACCCGCGAGCCACGCCGTCGCGTCGGCATTCAGGCCGCGGATGATCAGGTTGGCCCCAGCAACACCGCTGAACGGTCCCTTATCGGTGAAGTCAACGCCGGCCACCGACTGCGCCAGCGCCCCCATGTCCTCGATTCCGGAAGCCTGCAGCTGCTGACCGGAGACCGCCGTGATGCTCATGGGGAGATTCTGGGCGGACGCGGCGCGACGAGTCGCCGTGACGGTCACTTCAGGAAGCGGGGACGTGCCGCCTGCTCCTACGGCAGACGATGCGTTGGCGGCTGTCGTCTGCGCCTCGGTGTCGGCGATCACCGGGGGAGTCGTGGGTACCGGCGCCGCCTCGTCCGCCCCCGCCCGGGGAGCGTACATGGCCAGCACAACCGCAGCCGTCACGCACGACAGGGTCTCCAGCGGCTGCAATCGGCCGCGGCGCGC
Source organism: Gammaproteobacteria bacterium (assembly GCA_030038755.1). Lineage (GTDB taxonomy): Bacteria > Pseudomonadota > Gammaproteobacteria > Steroidobacterales > Steroidobacteraceae > FEN-1191. Next base: position 3,727 of record JASHSK010000316.1, on the reverse strand, counting down.
CAGGGCACGAGCCAGCGCGGCGGAAATTCCCGCGGAGGGTCTTGTGATCATCGGGGGCTCTCCGGATGTCGGGCCTGCTGTCCGAACGATGCAGGCGGTCGCGCTCCCGGCGGCATGTGCAGCTCGCCACGCGTCAGCCGCTCCTGCAGGTAGCGAAAGGTGTGAACGGTCTGGGCGAAAATGTGCTCGCCAGCGACCAGGCCGCGGGTCACGGCGCTGCCCGCGCCAGCGACCTGCTCGAGCGGCACCACGCGAGTGTCGTAATCCAGACTGAAAAACAGCGGAAAGGAATAGCGCTCCTGCGTGACCCGTCGGACGCGATGAGACGTCGCAACGAACGCTCCCCCGCTCAGAATCTCGAGCATGTCGCCGATGTTGATCATCAAACCGCCGGGGACAGGCGGGGCATCGATCCAGACACCGTCGCCATTCATGACCTCGAGTCCCGGTGCCGTCGACAACAGCAACGTAAAGCACTCGTAGTCCGTGTGCGCGCCGATACCCGGGCTGTCGTGCGCTTCGGCGTCGTACGGGTAATGAATCAGCCGCAGCTGACTGGGCGGAAATGTGAGGTACGGATCGAAATGACCAGGTGCGCGGCCGAGCGCGAGCGCGAAGGCCTCCATCAGGCGCCGACCAATGTCGAACACCCGCCCGTAGTAGGCCATCACATCGGCGGCGAAACCCGGCAGCGAAGGCCATTGGTTGGGTCCGAGCAGGTGCCGTCCGATGACGGCCGGATGGTCGTACGCGAGCTCGATCGAAACGTCGAAGGCCTCCTTCTTGTCGGCGGTGCCCGCTGCAAAGACCTCCTCGCCCGCCGGCACGTAACCGCGATGATCCCGCGAGCGACCGATGTAAACCTCCATCTTTCTGTCGAGCGGAAGCGAGAAGAACTCCGCGGCTCGCGTGATCAGGCGCTGCGAAAGCTGCCGCGGACACCCGTGGCCCACGATCGAGAAAAATCCGACGCGGCTGGCTGCATCGGCGATGCGTGCCACGGTGGTCGGGGCATGCAGTGCGCCGTGTGCGACCATATCGCTGACGTCGATCTGCGGGATGGCGCTGAAGGAGCGGTTTGCCGCAGTCGTACGCAAGTTGGTCATTCGAAGTCTCGATCGTGGGTCATCGACCCCTGCGTCGTCGCGCTGGCGAAGGGCTGGAGATCGGCAAATATCGCAACGGAATCGGTCTCGATGAGCTCCCAGAGGCGTGTCATCCGGCGCCCGCAAGCATCGAGGTCCTCGGTTCCGATCAGCGTGCGCGCGCCGGGCGCGCCCGGGTGCGGCTCGATCCGCCACGTGCCTCCCTCCTTGAAGGGGAGCGTCGAGCGTTCGATGACCCAGCTTCGACCGGCGGGCTGGATCGTTCCGAAGGACACTTCGAAATCGAGAAAGTCCTGCTGGTCGTTCAAGCCCGGGTGCTGCCGGATCGTCTCGCTCAGATCGGTGCAGCCCGGCAGATCCACGGCGCGCGAACGGGCGTACATGAAGCGATGAGCGACGCGGACCAGGAAGCCGCTGATGGGCTCCTCCAGGCCGATCAGCCGTGCGCCCCAGCAAGGCTCAGTCGCGGGCTGGCTGCGTCGCCACTGTTCGTAATACGGCAGCTCCGTGCCGTACTCGTCGAGCACATCACCGCGCAGCCGCACACGGGCACGATCAGGAATGGCGGTCCGCGGCTGCAGGTCGATCGCCCGATTCCACAGCGCGATGCCGTCATCCAACTCGAGCGAGCCCGCGAAGGCCTCTTGCCGGGCCAGCCACGCCGTGTGCTCCCGGTTCAGATCGCGCAAACAGGCGACTCCTCCGAAGGAGGGCCGGCTGAGCGGTTGACGCAGGTCGGCGAAAAAGCGCGGACCCTGTAACCAGAGGGCCACGGTCGAGACTTCCTCCGCCTTGCCGTTCCGCTGCAACAGGGCCCGCCGCCACAATCCCTGCAAATCGCATTCATTCGTCGCCACCCGTTCGCCTCCCGTAGCGATCGCGATGATCCGTTATCGCTGCGCAGACCGGCAGTGGAGGATCGTCAATGGGGGGCATCGTTGCAGTTGATGGCCGTGGCTGCGCTCCGCTGATGCAGCCAATCCGATGGGTGCAGCGGGCACCGGCCGCCGCGGGCGGCCGCGGGCAGCGCTCGATGGACAGACACGGCGCCGGCTATTCCTGCGCGCGCTGGCGTCTGCGCATCTCGTCCAGAAACAATTGCGTTGGCGTCGACACGCGGGCCGGCGGCGGCCCGATCAGATAGATGAAGTAGCTGGGCAGTACGGTAGGACTCAGCAGCGGCCACAATCGCTCGAGACCGCTGGGTGCTGCAACCACGGTCGGTAGGAACCCTATGCCGATCCCGAGCTGGATGAGCCGGGCGGCTTCGTGCAGGTCCTCGGCGTGGCCGCAAGCGTTGTGGCCCAGTCCATAGCGCTGCCGGAAGCGCTCTAGGTCCTCCGGCTCGTCGCCCTGCGTAAGAATGAATCGCTGCTGAGCCAGGCCCGCGGGATCGCGGAACGTCTCGCCCCACAGCGGATGCGAGCGACCGCAATACAGCTGCTGCGTCTCGCGAAACAGCGGCTCATATTGCAGCTGAGGTCGCGGTCCGGAGTCGTAGGTCACGCTCAGATCGCACTCGTGAGCCAGCAGCGACTCGAGCACCTCGCGCCAGGGCGCCACTGCGATCGTGATCTCCACCTCCGGATGACGATGATGAAACGATGCCAGCGCTTCATCGAGCTGCGGACAGATGATGTTCGTGATCATGCGGATGGATAGCGTCCCCTCGACGCGCTTGGCCGCCTGGGAGGTCAGGTGAGGTGCCAGACGCACGGTCTCCACCATATCGGTGGCGAGCTGCATCAGCGCCTTGCCGGCTGCTGTCAGCTCGACTCCCTGGGGAGTGCGCCGGCAAACCGTCAGGCCGAGATGCTCCTCCAGCCGCTTGAGCGCCGCACTGAGACTCGGCTGCTGCATGTGCAGTCGACGGGCGGCGCTGCTCAGGCTCCCGGACTGCACGATTTCATAGAACTGCCTGAACAGGTTCCAGTCGACACGGCGAATGAAGCGTTTCTCTTCGCCTCCAAGCGCGGCAACGGATCTGGGCATCGCGCCCGCGGCCCGCGACGGGGGCACCCACCGTACGTCTGCCTCTGTCACCACCTTCTGATCCACTGGCTGGAGATCGCAAATCCACTCCAGGCTCCAGTCGCCTTGCAAGGCGCGTGCCCCGGGCACGCCGGAGTGGATTGCACCATTGGCCGCGTGCAGGATGCCGGCCCCCCGTTCGGCCAGGTAGGGGGAGATTTCGGATGCCGGCTATAGACTGCAGCGATGGCTCATCGTTTACGGGTGCGCTCAGCCGCGCGGCTGCACTGCCATGGTGCCCACGGAGATCGACTCTTCAGCGATCGGAGCGCCTGCGCCTGAGAAGGCGCTGGTGGCAGGGGTGGGACGGAGGGGTGGACGGGCCTTTCGTCAGGAGCCGGACGTGCTGCCTGGCGGGTTGGACGTGCCCGCGGCGGTGCCGTCGCCGGCGGTGCCCCGCGTGCGCAGGGTACGCGGCAGGCCGAAGATCACGTGCTCTTCCTGGCCGGGGAGCTCGGCCGGCGCCTGTGCGCCCCAGCTGCGCAGCCGCTCGATGACCTGCTGCACCAGCAGCTCGGGAGCGGAAGCGCCGGCGGTCACACCGATGGCCTGGCGACCTGCGAGCCACTCGCGCTTCAGGTCGTCGGCCC
>JASHSK010000315.1 GCA_030038755.1 Gammaproteobacteria bacterium | reverse complement strand
GGTGGTGGTGGTGGCGGGCGGTCAGGTCATGGGCGCGCGAATGGCGCACACCGCGGGCATCGGCATTAACCGCCCGGCACCAAGCCGCCCGGTAGCAAGCCGCCCGGCAGCAACTCGGCGACCGCGTCCACCGCCGGAAATTCCTGCTGGCTACGCGCATCCAACGAGCTGTCGGGGCGGCGTACCGCGTACAGCGTGCCGATGCCGGCGGCGCGCGCGGCACGCAGCACCGGCAGACTGTCGTCCACGAACAGGCTGCGCGGCGCATCGAACGCCTCGGCGCGCGACAGCTCGCGCCAGAAGCGCGCCTGTTCCTTGGGAGCGCCAAACAGATGCGAGCTGAAGGTCGCATCGAAGCAGCTGATCACCTGCGTGCGTGCGTCCTTGATGGCCAGCGCCGTCGGGTGCGCGTTGGTCAGCAGGACGAGACGCTTGCCGAGTGTACGTACCCGCGAAAGAAATTCGCGCGCGCCGGGCAACCAGCGGATGCGGTGCGCCTCGGCGTGCTTGAGAGCCGCGATGTCCAGCTGCAGCTCACGACTCCAGTAGTCGATGCAGTACCAGTCGAGTGTGCCCTCGCAGGCGCGAAAGCGCGGCGCGAGCTGCTCGCGCGCCTCATCGAAAGCCAGCGCGCGCGCCTGCGCCCAGGCCGCCGGCACGCACTCGCGCCAGAAGCGGTTGTCGAACGCAAGATCAAGCAGCGTGCCGTCGAGGTCCAGCAGGACCGTGTCGATGGCGGTCCACTGCGCGGTGCTCAGCGCGCGGGCGGGGCCCGGCCCAGCTGTTGCGCCCGGTGCAGGTGCGACGCCCGGTGCAGGCGCAGTCGTCGGATCGGCCTTCATGCTGCTGGCTATCATAGTGCCGGCGCAGCCGACGGCGCAGAATGGCATCAGCGGGTGGTTGCATGACTCTGCAGGCGTCGCAGCTGTCGGGCTGGTTGCCGGCTGTCATTGATATCGCCATCGCCGCCGGCCGCGAGATCCTGCGCGTCTACGAAGCGGATACCGAACTGCACGTGACGCTCAAGCAGGATCGCTCGCCGCTGACCGAGGCAGACCTGGCCGCGCAGCGCACGATCAGTGCGCGCCTGGCGGCACTCACGCCCACGATCCACATGCTGGGAGAAGAATCCGCCCCGGCGGCGTTCGAGCAGCGGCGCGGCTGGCAGACGCTGTGGCTGGTCGATCCGCTCGATGGCACGCGTGAATTCCTCAAGCGCAACGGCGAATTCACCGTGAACATCGCACTCGTGGATGGCAGCGAGGCGGTGCTGGGCGTGGTGTACGCGCCGGTGACCGGTGTGGCCTATGCGGCCGCACGTGGCTGCGGCGCATTCCGGCGTGATGCGGACGGCACGCAGCGTCCCATAAGAGTGTGCGGCGCAGCGCCCGCGACGGTGCGTGTGCTCGCGAGCCGCTCGCATGGCGATGCTGCGCTCGATCGGCTGCTCGAGCGGCTCGAACCCATGCAGCGCATCAGCGTGGGCAGTGCGCTGAAGTTCGGGTTGCTTGCCGAGGGACAGGCGGATCTGTACGTGCGGCGTGGTCGCACGAGTGAATGGGACACGGCAGCCGGGCACGCCGTGGTCAACGAGGCCGGCGGCACCGTGGTGGACTTCGCCGGCCAGCCGCTGCGATACAACATGCGCGATACGTTGATCAATCCGTCTTTCATCGCCTTCGGCGATGCGTCGCGGGACTGGGTCACGTTGCTGGGCGCGGACGCGGGGAACGGCGCGTGACCGGCACTGCCGGGGGCAGCGGCGCGGGCGCGAGGAGCGGCGCGGGCGCGAGGAGCGGCACGGGCGCGGGTGAGCCCATGAACCCGGGCCCGGTGGGTCCGGGTGGGCTCGTCGACCTGCATACACACAGCAGCTGCTCGGACGGCTCGCTCGAGCCCGCCGCGCTCGCGCAGCTGGCCGCCGCGCGCGGTGTGGGCACACTGGCGCTGACCGATCATGACAGCGTCGCCGGATTGCAGGCTGCGGCCGAGGTGTGTCGCGCCGGGGGGGTGCGCTTCGTCCCGGGAGTCGAGCTGTCGTGTGACTGGCATGGACAGGAAATCCACGTCGTGGGCCTGAATATCGATGCCGAAGATGCCGTCCTGCTCGCGCATTGTGCGGAAGTCGGGCGGCTGCGACGCACGCGCATGCAGCGCATGGGGGAACGACTGACCGCCGTGGGCCTGCCCGGCGAGGCGCTCACGACAGCCGCGCTGAGCGCTGGCGTGGCGACGCGCCGGCACCTCGCCCGCTCGCTCGTGGCGCGCGGCCTGGCGCGCGATCTGCAGGATGCGTTCGAGCGTTACCTGCGGCGTGGCCGGCCCGGCTATGCCGACATCGCGTGGCCCGAGCTGCGACGGACGGTGGAGTGCATCGGTGGGGCCGGCGGCGTCGCGGTCCTGGCCCATCCGCATCGTTATGGGCTGTCCGTATCCCAGCTGGGCGCGTTGGTGGCCGAATTCAAGGCTCTGGGGGGAGAGGGCCTGGAAGTCAGCCTCGCGGGCATGGGCCGGCCCGACAGCTCGCGGGCCGAGGCGCTGGCGCAACGCTTCGGGCTGGCCGGCTCGGTCGGCTCCGACTTCCACGAACCGGGGTTGCCGTGGCGTCCGCTGGGACGCTTCGCTAAGCTACCGTCTGCGATCAGGCCTATCACAGCGAGCCTGGATCCCTAAAGTCTGCCGGCTTCGGTGCGGCATGCGCGGCTGGCGCATATGCAAGGACACTGGAGAGAGCGATGAGCGACCGGGAAGACAACGTCGACCGCAATCTGTTCCGCAGTGTCGAGCGGCTACGGGAGCTGCGCATCGAGCACCGTGATCTGGACGAGGTCATCACACGACTGTCCATGGACCTGCACATCGACGAGCTGCAGCTCAAGCGACTGAAGAAGCGCAAGCTGGTTCTGAAGGACCAGATCCTCAAGCTCGAGAGCGAACTGATCCCCGACCTGAACGCCTGAGCTTCCAGACCCTGAATGCCAGCCCCTGAACTTCCGAACCTGAACACGCGAACGCCGTGCCTGCCGTGAGCCGTCCCGCCCTCGGGCCGCGGGACCTGGAGTTTCATTACATCCGTGCCGCGGGTCCGGGGGGCCAGAACGTGAACAAGGTAGCGAGCGCCGTGCAGCTGCGCTTCGATCTGGCCGGAACGCAGGCACTGTCCGAAGACGTCAAGACGCGACTGCGCGCCCTGGCCGGCGCACGGCTGGCCGCGGACGGATCCATCCTGATCCACGCACGCAGCCAGCGTACCCAGGCAGCCAACCGCCGCGAGGCCCTGGCACGCCTCCATGCGCTGATCGAGCGCGCCGCCACACCGCCCAGGCCGCGCGTTCCGACCCGCCCGAGCGCGGCCGCGCGCCGGGCACGCCTGCAAGACAAGCGAGCGCGCCAGCGCACCAAGCGCCTGCGCGGCAGCATCGGCGAGGACTGACACGCATGCCGGCGCTGCACGATCTTGCGAGTCGCGCCTATTTCGGCAACAGCGTGGGACGCTACGCCGAAGCACTGCTGATCTTCGTGGTGTTGCTGACGGTGCTGCCGTTCGTGCGCCTGGCGCTCAGCCGCCGCCTGCACCGGCTCAAACCGGACCAGTCCCCCACCGCGATCGAACTGACGATCCGGCTGCTCGACCACACGACGCGGCTGTTCATCGTCGCGGTGTCGGCCTACCTGGCGCTCAAGACGCTGGAGCTGCGCCCGCGCGCCGATCACGTCATCGACCTGCTCATCACGATCGCGTTCTGGGTACAGGCGGCGATGTGGGGCATGCAGGCCGCGCGCTTCGTCATCGATCGGCGCATCGGCAGCCGCGCGCGCGCCGAGGATCTGCCCACCACCGCGATCCTGCGGTTCATGAGCCTGCTGCTGGTGTGGGCGCTCGCCGTACTGATGCTGCTGGCGAACCTCGGCGTGAACATCACGGCGCTGGTCACCAGCCTCGGCATCGGCGGTGTGGCCTTTGCGCTCGCCATCCAGAGCGTACTCAGCGATATTCTGGCATCGCTGGCAATCGCCTGGGACAAGCCGTTCCTGCTCGGCGATGAACTGCACTTCGGCGACGTCAACGGCACCGTCGAGCACATCGGCATCAAGAGCACACGACTGCGCAGCATCGACGGCGAGCAGATCATCATCGGCAACTCGCAGCTGCTGACGCTGCAGATCCGCAACTTCGGCCGCGCGCGCGAGCTGCGCACCACGCTGACGCTGACGCTCGCCTTCGATACTCCGCCGCCGGCGCTGCGGGATTTCCCCGCGCTGGTCGAGCGAGCGGTGCGCGCCCTGCCGGCGGCACGCTTCGATCACTGTTGGCTGCGCGGACTGGGCGCGAGCGGTTTCGACTTCGAGGTGAGCCTGTTCGACACGGCGCCCGCGCAGACGCGGCCCCTGCAGGTGCAACAGCAGTTCACGATACAGCTGCTCGAGGAGCTGCAGCGGGCCGGGATGGGGTTTGCCTCTCCCGGCTCGCCCGTGCTGGCGCGGGCCCACCCGCCGGCGGCGACGGACAAGGCCGGGCCCGCGGCGTGAGCGCGACGCTGCCGAAGCGCCGCGCGAGCGGGCGCCCGCGGGTGCGCGGCAGTGCCGATACGCGCGCGCGCAGCTTTGCGGCCGTCGTCGGCGATGGCGCGCGCATCCTGATCCTCGGCAGCATGCCCGGTGCCGCCTCGCTGGCGGCCGGCCAGTACTACGCCCATCCCTACAATCGGTTCTGGAGCATCCTCGGGCAGATATGCGGGGCCGGCCGCGAGGTGCCGTATGACGAGCGCCTGCAGTATTTGAAGAGCCATGGCTTCGCTCTCTGGGACGTGCTGCACTCGTGCGTGCGCGAAGGCAGTCTCGACTCGGCGATCGAGCACCACACCGCCGTCCCGAACGACATCCCGGGGCTGCTGCGCCGGCAGCCCTCCATCGTGCGCATCTGCTGCAACGGCGGTGCCGCGCATGCGGCCTTGCTGCGCTACTTCGGCGATGAGCTGCGCGCCCTGCGCACCGAAGTGCTTCGTCTGCCTTCCACCAGCCCAGCAAACGCAGGCTGCAGCCCGGCGAGCAAGCTCGCGGCGTGGCGCGAAGCGCTGTTCATGTCTTCAGCCACGCTGTGAGGTGCCTCAGCCGAACCAGTTTTGCAGGCGCACACCGCTGAAGGCTCGGAAGTCGTCGTCCTCGCTCACGCCAGCGCCGGCGCCTCGCTGTGCATCACTTGCAGGATGCTATGGCGCAGCTGCTCGGAGAGCACCAGCTCCGCATCGGCGGCGACGCGGATCAGCACATCGTCGAACCGCAGCCGTCCGGCCTCGTCCAGGCCGATCACGCCGCGCGCGCGCAGCAGGTCGATGAAGTTCTCGAACAGCGTGCGATCGAAGAACTCGGGGGAATTGAAGCCGTACAGCATGGTCAT
>JASHSK010000314.1 GCA_030038755.1 Gammaproteobacteria bacterium | reverse complement strand
CGCGAGACGCTCGGCGGGGGCCTGGCCGCGCTGGTGCTCGCCCCGCTGCTGCTGGCGCTGACGGCGCTGTTCGCCGCGCTGGCGCTCGCCGTGGCGCGCGCGCGTCATGCCGCGACGCCCGCAGCGGCGTTCACGGGCCGTACGCGCTGGACACTGGCCGATCCGGGCTTTGCCGCACGGCAGGCGCAGGCGCTGATCGTGCCCGCAGGGGCGCTGCTGATCTGGCTGTTCACGCGCCTGGCCTGGCCGCGAGCGGTGCCGGTGCAGGACGCGATGACGGCCAACATCGCGGCGGCCTTCGTGTTCGCCGTGGCGTTCGTCTCCCTGATAGCCGAGCGGGTGATGAACGAGTTCCCGGCGGCACAGCTGCCCGAGGCGCCGATGCTGCGCCGGCTGCTGCTGCTGGTGACCGTGCTGCTGCTGGCCGCGGCCTGCGCGGAGATCGGCCGCAGTGCGCAGCTGCGCTGGATCCGCTGGCCGGAGCTGGTGCTGCTGTGGATACCGAGCCTGGTGGCGCTGGAGCTGGTGCTGCGCGCACTCGGTCGGCTGTTCCTGCCACCGCCGGCAGCGGATCAGGCGCGCGCCGTGGCCGACAGCGTGCTCGTCGGCCTGATCACCGGCGGTCCGCGGGCGCCGGGCACGCTGCTGCGCACGCACTTCGGACTGGACTTCGCACGCAGCTGGGCGCTGTCCTTCCTGAGCGCCGCGATCCTGCCGGCGCTGTTCGGCACGGCGCTGCTGTGCTGGGGTCTGAGCGGGTTGAAGCTGATCGATCTGTCGCATCGGGGCGTGTATGAACGCTTCGGAGCGCCCGTGACGGTCTATGGGCCGGGACTGCATCTGCTGCTGCCCTGGCCGCTCGGGCGGCTGCGGCTGGTCGAGTACGGCGCCATTCACTCGGTGGCGATCGGCGTGGACTCAGACTCCACCGGGCAGACGAACACCGTCGGCAGCGCCGCACTCGCGCAAGTGACCGACGCGCAGCTGAATGCGGCGCTGACCAAGGTCGCCGAGGAAGATCAGACGACCCTCGCAGAGCTGCCGGAGGTGTTCGCCGCCGAGGGCATCGACTTCACGCAGTATCGCGAACAGCTGCGCAGGCAGCTGGCCGCTGCCCAGGCGAGTCAGCAGGCCGCACAACCGGAGGCCGCACCGGCGATCTCCGCGGAGGCGACGCCGCCCCTGTCGCTCAATCGGCTCTGGGAGACGGCGCACGCCGATCAGGCTCACTACCTGGTAGCGAGTGCCGGTACCGGCGAGCAGGGCTTCCAGAGCGTCGACACCGAAATCTATGTGCTCTATCGCGTAGGCCTGACCGACGGGGCGGCGCTGAGCTCGATCTATACGGTGTCGGACCCCGAGTCGCTGGTGCGCGAGGCGGCGAGCCGTCTGGTACTGCGCTTTTTCAGCTCGCGCACTCTCGATGAGGTTCTGTACGGCACGCAGCGCAACGACGTCGCCGCGACGCTGCAGCGGGAGCTGGCAGCCGATATCGATTCCTATCACGCCGGCATCGAGATCGTCTCGGTGCTGATCGAGGAGATCCATCCGCCCTCGGGTGCCGCCCAGGCCTACCACGCCGTACAGGCCGCGCGGATCAACGCGAACGCGAGCATCGCCGACGAAGTCGGGCGCGCGCAGCGCACCGCGGGCGTGGCGCAGCAGGAGGCGCATGAGGTGGTCGCGGCCGCCGCCGCGCAGGCCACCGAGACGCGCGATGCCGCCGGCGCCGAGGCCTACCGCTTCAATGCCGACCGGCGCGCGTACGCGACCGGCGGCCGCTCGTTCGTGCTCGAGCGGCTGTACTCGAATCTGCTGATCGCCCTGAGGGGCAAGCCGCTGACGCTCATGGACCACCGGCTCGCCGAGAGCGAGGGACCGCTGATCGACATGCGCCCGATCGCCCAGGGCCAGAGCGCGAACAACGCCTCGGCCGGTCCGGCGGCGCCGGCGCCGACACCCAACTTCCAGCTGGATTCCGCATTCACCGATGCGGACTGAGACACAACCGGGAAGCCATCGTCATGTTTACGCCAGATGAATCGGACAACAGCGCCCCCACACCGGACGAGGGCGACGGCCGCGGCGAACACGGTGGGGAACAGGATCGCCGCTCGCGTGCGCTGCTGCGCGCGGGGGTGGCCACACTGATCCTCGCGGCCGCGATCGCGGCCGCCTGCATCGTCATGGTGCCGGCCGGCCAGGCGGATGTCATCACCCGCTTCGGCAACCCGGTGCGCGTCGTCACGCAGCCGGGGCTCGCCTGGAAGCTGCCCGCTCCGTTCGAGAGTGCCATCCCGGTCGATCTGCGGCTGCGCACGACCGCCACGGGTCTGCAGGATGTCGGCCTGAGCGACGGCATCCGCGTACTCGTGCAGGCGTACGCGGCCTGGCAGGTGCCCGACGACCCGCAGCAACTGCTGCAGTTCCTGCGCTCGGTGCGCAACCAGCCCGACGAGGCGGCGCGCCAGCTGCGCAGCTTCATGAATGCCTCCCTGCACATCACCTCGAGCGACTTTGCGCTCGCCGACGTGGTCAATGTCGATCCCGGCAAGGTCAGACTCAATGCTTTCGAGCAGCAGGTGCGCGACCAGGTCGCGCAGCGCATGCTGCAGGTGTACGGCATTCAGGTCCGCCAGGTCGGTATCGAGCGCATGACGCTGCCGGATGAGACGCTCGCGGCCACCGTGGCGCGCATGAGCGCCGAGCGCGAGACGGTGGCGGCCCAGGTCACGCGCGAGGGGCTGCAGAAGGCCGCAGGGATCCGTGCGGACGCCGACCGCGACGCGCGCGAGACCGTGGCGCAGGCACGCGAGCAGGCCTCCGCAATCCAGGCGAACGCGGAGCAGGCGGCCGCCACCATCTACGCGGATGCGTATAAGCGCGATCCGAGCCTGTACACCACGCTGCGCTCGCTCGATACCATCGGTCAGCTCGTGGGTCGCAATACCAGCCTGATCCTGCGCACCGATGCGGCGCCGTTCCGTGTGCTGGTGGACGGCCCCGGCGCCGCCGGCAGCGTGCAGAGCGCCGCCTCGCAGGCGGCTTCGGGCTCGGGCGTGACGCAGGGACGTGCCGGGCGCGCGCCGGCGCCGGCCGCCCCGCAATCCGGTGCGCACGCACGGCTCGCCGCGCGCGGCGCAGCGCAGCCGTGAGGCCGGGCTGATCGCCCTTTACCATGAACGCTCTACCAGAGACGCGAACCTCCGTGACGAGCGAGCCCGTCGGGCCGCCGCCCGCGCCGCCGCCGGGGCCGATCGCACAGTCGGTCGCGATCGGGTTTCGCTCGGTCTACATCGCAGCCCTGCTGCTGGCGCTGGTCTGGCTCGCGAGCAACGTACGCGAGATCGCCTCGGACAGCCAGGCGGTGGTGCGGCGCTTCGGGCGCATCGTGCGCACGCAGCCCGCGGGGCTGCTGATCGCCTGGCCGCGGCCGATCGAGACGGTGCAGCTGCTGCCGGGGCCTGAGCGCCAGCTCAGTCAGGACGTACCGGCGCTGCAGCCGCCGACCGACAAGACCGCGGCGCTGATCGGCAGCGCCGCCGGCAACGGTGCTGCGAGCACGAGCCCCGAGCTGTATCTCACGGGCGATGGCAACGCGGTGCTGCTGTCGGCAACGCTGATCTACCGCATCAGCGATCCCATCGCCTACTCGCTCGCCGAGAGCCATGTGTCCGCGGCACTGGACCGTCTGTTCCGCGCCAGCGCCGTACAGGTGGCCGCCGGACACGACCTGAACGATTTTATGGTCGTGCCGAGCCTGCAGGAGGAAACGCAGGGTCTCGGTAGCGATCAGCAGGCCGAAGGCGCGGGAACCGAGGGGGCCGCCGGGGCCGCTGGGGCGGCGGGTACGGCAACGGCAGCCGCGGCAACGGCGGCCGGCGGCGCCGCGAACAACCTCGAGCAGGTACGCGCCGAGGTACGCAACCTGCTGCTGCAGACACTGAACGCACGGCTGCAGACTCTCTCCACCGAGGGCGGGCCGCTCGGTGTGGAGGTCGAGCGCATCGATTTCACTTCCTCGCTGCCCCCGCAAGCCAAGAGCGCCTACGACGCCGTGCCCGTGGCCGAACAGGCGGCCGATCGCGGCGTCGCCATGGCGGCCACCGACGCCGAGCACCGCCGCCAGGGAGCCACGCAGCTGAGCGAACAGCTGATCAGCTCCGCACAGGCCGCGGCGCGTGAGCTGGTCAGCAATGCGACCGTCAACACCTCCGCCATCCTGCCGCTCGAGCGCGAGGAGACACCGCTGACACGCTCGAGCCTGCTGATGAATCTCTACCGTACCGATGTAGGCAATATCATGGACCGCGCGGGCGCCGTGACGCTGGTCGATCCCAAGAGCGGCGTGCGCTTTCTGATGCCGGGGAAGCAGAAATGAACACCGTAGTCGATTCCACCGGACGCGCCCTGGGCGGCGCCGCGCAACGCGCCGACGCCGACGCCGCGCTGGACGCCACCTGCTGCACGCCCGCGATACCGCTGCCGCTGAGCGGCGAGAGCGGCAAGCCCGCGCTGCTGCTCGATCGCACCGAGCGGCTGATCCTCGGCTCGCGCCTGACCGTGGCGCTCGCGGCGCTGTGCCTGGTAGCCGTGGCCGGCGGCATGCGTCTGTTCATCCCTTCGGAGCGCGGGATCTCCGATCTGGTGGCCGGTGTCGGTGCGGCGCTGGTGGCGATCCCGGTGTTCGTCGAAGCCTGGCAGAGCCTGCGCCATCCGAGCCTGCACGGCATCACTGACCGCCTGGTGGCGCTGGCGCTGATCGCCGCGTGGGCCACCGGAGACCTGATGACGGCGGCGATCCTACCGATCGTCATGACGATCGGGCATGTGCTCGAGGAGCGCAGCATGCTCGGCTCTCACGAGGCGGTGCGCGCGCTCACGCGCCTGACGTCCGCCGACAGCCGGCGGCTGCGTGACGACGGCAGCGCGGAACTGGTCCCCAACAGCGCGCTGCGCGTTGGAGACCTGGTGGAGCTGCGCGCCGGCGAGCGTGTGCCGGCCGACGGCGTCGTACGGCGCGGCAGCTCGAGCATGGATATGGCCTCGCTCACCGGTGAATCGGTGCCCGTGGAGGTCGCCGAGGGCGGCCAGGTGATCGCGGGGGCGATGAACATCGACGGCCTGCTCGTCGTGCAGCTCACGCGGGTCGGGGCCGAGAGCACCCTCGGGCGCATCATCGCACTGATGCGCGAGGCGGAATTCGCCAAGCCGCCGGTCACGCGATTGCTGGACAAGTACGCCGGCCAGTACATGGCGCTGGTGCTGCTGGTGGCCGGCGGCGTGTGGCTGATGACCAATAACGTGCCGGCCATGCTCGCGGTGCTGGTCGCCTCCTGCCCGTGCGCGCTGGTGCTCGCGGCACCCTCCACCGCGGTGGCGGCGATCGCGGTGGCGGCGCGCCATGGGATCCTCATCAAGGGATCTGGCTTTCTCGAGCACCTGTCGGATGTGTCTTCGGTGATCTTCGACAAGACCGGCACCCTCACGACGGGGGAGCTGCGCCTCGCCGAGGTCGAGCCGATGGACGGTGTGGATCCGCAGGTGCTGCGGCGCCTGGGCGGCAGCCTCGGCGCCGCGAGCAATCACCCGCTGAGCCGTGCCGCGGCGGCGGCGGTCCCGGCGCAGCAGCGTCTCGCGCTCGAGGACGCGCGCGAGCAGGGCGGCTTCGGGGTCGTGGGTCAGCTCGACGGCGAGACCGTCGCGATGGGACGCGCGGACCTGTTCATCCGTCTGGGCATGGAGGTGCCCTCCCCGCCCGCGCACACCGGGCCGATCGCCGGCGTGAGCCGCAACGGCCGCTTCCTCGGCTGGCTGCTGTTTATCGACCAGGTGCGCGGCAGCGCCGGGGAGGCCGTGCGTGATCTCAAGGGTCTGGGCATCGAGCACATGGTGCTGTTGACCGGCGATCGCGCGGCGGTCGCGCAGCAGGTGGCGCAGGAGATCGACATCAACGAGGTATGCGCCGAGATGCTGCCCGAGCAGAAGATGGATCGGGTCATGCAGGAGATCAAGGCCGGACGGCGCCCGATGGTGGTCGGCGATGGCATCAATGACTCGCTGGCGCTGCGCGCCGGCGCCGTGGGCGTGGCGATGGGCTCGCAGGGCGCGGATGTCGCGCTCGCCTCCGCGGATCTGGCGCTGATGACCAATGATCTGCGCCGCCTGGGTACCTGCATCCGTCTGAGTCGCCAGTGCCGCCGCACGATCTACGTCAACGTCGCCATCGGTCTCGGGTTCACCTTCGGCCTCACGGTGCTCGCCGGCGCGGGCGTGCTCGGCATAGAGGCACCGATCATCGCGGCGCTGCTGCACAACCTCAGCACCTTCATCGGCCTCGGTAACGCCGGACGGCTGCTGCTGTTCGACGAAACGCGCGGCGTCGCCGCGGCAGCACAGGCAGCCCTGCCGGCCGTACAGTCGGCCGCGGCCTGAATGACGCGTGTGGCGCGAGCAGCACAGTCGGCGACGCGGTTGGCTGATCGCACTGGCGGTGCTCGCGGTGATTGCCCCGGTGATCGCCGTAACGCTGCGACACCAGCGCGCGAACGCGGCCATTGCGCGCGCACTGCTCGTGAGCTATCCGCAGGACGTGACCGCCCATCCGGCACTGGTGCGCTTCGCCGACTCACAGGCACGACCACTGTACGCGAGGTACTGCGCGGCCTGCCACGGGGCGGACATGCGCGGCAACACCACGATCGGCGCGCCGAGCTTCGTCGATCACGACTGGCTGTGGGGTAACGGCTCGGTCTTTCAGATCGAGCGAATCATTCTCTACGGCATCCGCTCCGGAAACCCCAAGGCGCTGAACGTCACGGACATGCCGGCCCTGGGG
This sequence comes from Gammaproteobacteria bacterium, assembly GCA_030038755.1. Classification (GTDB taxonomy): domain Bacteria; phylum Pseudomonadota; class Gammaproteobacteria; order Steroidobacterales; family Steroidobacteraceae; genus FEN-1191. The sequence goes on along the minus strand of JASHSK010000314.1, from coordinate 521 downwards.
CTGATGGGGCGGGTCAGCGATGGACAGATCCGCGAGCTCGTGCAGTATCTGATGAAGCTCAATCATCGTCCCTATGATGCCGAAGCAGCCAACGCCGGGGAGACACTGTTTCACTCGGATCAGGTCAACTGCTACGACTGCCACGGCTCGGACGCCCATGGTAACGCCGACTACGGTGCGCCCAACCTGACGCTCGACGTCTGGTACAACGGTGGCAACCAGCAGTCCATCTACGACAGCATCTACTACGGGCGCCACCGCATCATGCCCGCATGGGGCAGCGTGCTGAGCCTCGAGCAGATCCGCGCGCTCGCCGTGTACCTGCACGAAGCCGCGAAGAACGCCCCGCCGCGAGCCGCGCGACCGGACGCCAACGACGCCAGCGGCGCCAACGACGCCAACGGCACCAACGACGCCAGCGGCACCAACGACGGCAACGGCGGCGACGCCAATGCGCTCGAATAGTCCCGCGCCGAATGCCGGGGTGCGGCGCGCGTCCCTCCCCGGCCGACTGCTGCAGC
>JASHSK010000313.1 GCA_030038755.1 Gammaproteobacteria bacterium | reverse complement strand
GCGGGTGCGGGTGCGGGTGCGGCCGGCGCCAAGGGCGCGAACGGCGCAGCCCCGGCGACGCCGGCGCCACCCGAGGACACCTCGCGCCAGAGCACGCGCAACTACGAGATCGATCGCACCGTGAGCTACTCGCGCCAGCCGGCCGGACGCATCAGGCGGCTGACGGTCGCAGTACTGGTGGACAACGTGCCGCAGACCGGCAGCGACGGCAAGAGCACGATGCGGGCACTGTCGAAGGCGGAGATCGACAACATCACGCAGCTCGTCAAGAACGCCGTGGGCTTCGACGCCTCGCGCGGCGACAGCGTAAACGTCGTCAACGAGCCTTTCCTCGAGCAGACTCAGACGATCGCTCCGCAGAGCATTCCACTGTGGCAGCGCCCCGGCGTGCGTGACGGCGTGCGCCTGATACTCGGCGCACTGGTCCTGGTGGCGCTCGCCCTCGGAGTGCTGCGCCCGCTCATCAAGAATCTGGCAAGTCACGCGCTCGCGCCGGCGCCGGTCGCGCTGGTGGAGTCGCCGAGCGCCGAGAACACCGCGCGCCCCGTCCCCGGTCAGCCGCTGGCCTATGAGCAGCAGATCGTTCAGGCGCGCAATCTCGTCACACAGGATCCCAAACGTGTCGCGCAGGTCGTGAAAACCTGGGTGGCCGAGCAATGAGTGACGGGCATTCCGGCACGCGCGGGGACGCAGGCGCATGAGCGAGCCGCGCACGGGACGCGCCGGCGTGGAGCGCGCCGCGATCCTGCTGCTGGCGCTCGGTGAGCAGGATGCTGCGCAGGTGCTCAAGCATCTGGGCACCAGCGACGTGCAGCGCGTGGGGGCAGCCATGGCGCAGCTGTCCGGCGTGTCGCGCGAGGAGGTCTCGGGTGTGCTCGCGAACTTCGCCAGCTCCGCCGAGGAGCAGACCTCGCTCGGCGTCGGCACCGACGAGTATCTGCGCAAGGTGCTGGTGGAGGCGCTCGGGGAGGACAAGGCCGCCGGCGTGATCGAGCGCATCCTGCGCGGTCGCAGCAGCCGGGGCCTCGAGGCGCTCAAATGGATGGACCCGCGCCAGGTCGCCGAGCTGCTGCGCCAGGAGCACCCGCAGATCATCGCGATCGTGCTGTCGTATCTGGAGTCCGATCAGGCGGCGCAGGTGCTGCTGCAGCTGCCCGAGGCGATTCGCCCCGACATCCTCATGCGTGTGGCGACGCTCGAGGGGGTGCATCCGACGGCGCTCGATGAGCTGGATGAGGTGCTCGAGCGGCAGTTTTCCAGCACCAGCGCGGGCAATACCGCCGCGGGCTTTGGTGGCCCGAGGGCCGCCGCCGAGATCCTCAACCTCGTCGGCAGCGCGCAGGAGGGCTCGATCATCTCGCAGATCGCCAAGACCGACGAGGCGCTCAGCCAGAAGCTGCAGGACCTGATGTTCGTGTTCGACGATCTCATCGAGGTCGATGACCGCGGCATGCAGGAGCTGCTGCGAGAGGTGCCCAGCGACAAGCTGATCATTGCGCTCAAGGCGGCGGACGAGAGGCTCAAGCAGAAGATCTTCAAGAACATGTCGGAGCGCGCCGCGCAGATGATGAAGGACGATCTGGAGACGCGCGGGCCGGTGCGGCTCTCCGAAGTGGAGGCGGCGCAGAAGGAGATTCTCGCAACCGCGCGCAAGATGGCCGAGGAAGGCCGCATGTCCCTGGGCGCCAAGGGCGGAGAGACCTATGTCTGAGGCGCCGGCCTCCGCGGCGAGCGCTGCGGCGCCGAGTACGGCTCAGGCGGCGCGAGCCGGCGCCGCAGCGGGTGCTGCGCCGAGCGCGGCGCTGTGGGAGCTGCCCGCGCTGGGCGGGCCGGTGCTGCCACTGCGACGGCGCTCGGCGGATCTGAGCGCGCTCGAGCGCGAGGCCTGGCAGCAGGGACATGCCGAAGGACGCGAGGCGGGGCTCGCCGCCGCGCGCGAGGAAGCGCGCGCCGCGGGCGCCGAGCTCGAGCAGCGCGTGCATCAGCTGCAGGCAATCCTGGATTTCATGACGCGGCCGCTCGCCGATCTGGACCAGCAGGTGCAGCGCCAGCTCGGCCAGCTCGCCGGGGCGATCGCCCGTCACATCGTGCGCCGCGAGCTCAGGACGCAGCCCGACGAAATCGTCGCGGTGGTGCGTGAGACCGTCGGGCTGCTGCCCGTGGGAGCGCGAACGGTGCGCGTGCACCTGCACCCCCAGGACGCGGAGCTGGTGCGCGCGCGGCTGGCGGGCGGCAGTGGCGAGCATGCCTGGAGCCTGGTGGATGATCCGACGCTGACGCGCGGTGGCTGTCGCGTCAGCAGTGATGGCTCGAGCATCGACGCGACGCTCGAGCAGCGTTTGGGATCCGTGATCGCAGCGGTGCTGGGAGACGAGCGCAGCGCGCCTCGTGCAGCGCAGACGATGCCCGATGGGAGCGCAGCCGGCGAGACGGCAGTCGGCGAGGCCGGTGCGGGCGAGGAGACGGTGGGCGAATGAGCACGCCGCGGCAGGCGCATGCCACCCGCTGGCGCCATGCGCTGTCGGCCTACGAACGCCGGCTGGCGCATGTGCCGCCGCCGCCCGTGGCCGGTCGTCTCACGCGCATGGTCGGCCTGACGCTCGAAGCCGAGGGCTGTCAGGCGGCGATCGGTGATCGCTGCGAAATCGTCAGCTCACCCGAGTCGCACGTCGAGGCCGAGGTCGTCGGCTTCGCAGGCGAGCGCCTGTACCTGATGCCCACCGGCGATCTGCACGGCATGCGTCCGGACGCGCGCGTCGTCCCGCGCACGCAGGCGGGTACCGTACGCATCGGCCCGCGGCTTCTCGGGCGCGTCGTGGATGGCGCCTGTCGGCCGCTCGACGGCCAGGGACCGATCGAGGCCGAGACCAGCGTGCGTCTGGCCGGCCGGCCCATCAATCCGTTGCTGCGCCGGCCGATCACGCAGGCGCTCGACGTGGGCGTGCGCGCGATCAATGGGATGCTCACGATCGGCCGCGGCCAGCGCGTGGGCCTGTTCGCCGGCAGCGGCGTGGGTAAGAGCGTGCTGCTCGGGATGATGGCGCGCTACACGGCCGCGGACGTCATCGTCGTGGGTCTGATCGGCGAGCGCGGGCGCGAGGTGAAGGAATTCATCGAGCGCATTCTCGGCCGCGCGGGCCTCGCCCGCTCCGTGGTGGTCGCGACCCCTGCGGACTATCCGCCGCTGATGCGCCTGCACGGCGCATGGCTTGCGACCGCGGTGGCCGAGTACTTCCGCGACCGCGGGCGCAATGTACTGCTCATCATGGACTCGCTCACGCGCTTTGCGCAGGCGCAGCGCGAGATCGCGCTGGCGATCGGGGAGGCGCCGGCCACCAAGGGCTATCCACCCTCGGTGTTCGCGCGGCTGCCGCAGCTGGTGGAGCGGGCCGGCAATGGCGTGGCCGGCGAGGGCTCGATCACCGCGTTCTATACGGTGCTCGCGGAAGGGGACGATCAGAACGATCCGATCGTCGATGCGGCGCGTGCCATTCTCGACGGACACGTCGTGCTCGCGCGGCGCATCGCCGAGGCCGGCCGCTACCCGGCCATCGACATCGAGGCTTCGGTCAGCCGGGTGATGCACGACGTCGTCTCGGCGGCGGACCTCGCGCTCGCGCGCCGGCTGCGCCAGGCCACGGCGGTCTACGAGCACAACCGCGACCTGATCACGATCGGCGCCTACCAGCGCGGCAGCGATCCGCGCATCGACGAGGCGATCGCGCGCTGGCCGCAGATCGAGGCGTTCCTGCGCCAGGACATGCACGAGCGCGTCACGCTCGCCGCGAGCGTCGCGCAGCTGGCGGCCACCATGGCGGAAGGCCCCGCCGACGCCGCCAGGGCGAAGACCACGCCCGAGCCGCGCGCCGCGCAGGAATCCCGCGCCGCGCAGGAGCCCAGGGGCGCGCGGGACCTCAAGGCCGCCAGGGACGCACGGCCCCCACATGAGACAGGAGCAGCGCGTAAGTGAAGCGAGCCAAACGACTGGAGCCCGTGGATGCCATCATGAGCGAGAAGGAGCGCGCCTGCGCGCTGCATCTCGCGACGCTGCAGGCGCGGCTGGTGGAGGCGGAGCAGCGCTGCCAGGAGCTCAAGCGCTACCTCGACGAATATCAGAACGCATTCCGTCAGCGTGCCAGGGCGGGCATCGGTGTGGCCGGGATGCGTGACTATCAGCTGTTCATCGCGCGGCTGGGCGAGGCGGTGGAGCAGCAGGATGGCATCGTGGCGCAGCTGCGCGGCGACTGCGATCGCGCCCGCTCGCAGTGGCGGCAGGCGGCTGCACGCAAGAACGCGGTCGGCAAGGTCATCGCACGGGCGCGCTCCGAGGAACTGCAGCTGGAAGCGCGCCGCCAACAGAGCGAGCTCGACGAGCGCGCCCAGCGACAGGACGGGAACCGCTGATGTCTGCGCGTGTCAGCGGCGCCGCGGCGACGCGCTCGCAGGTATCGCCCTCGCCGACGGGGCCCAGGAGCGCCGCCGCCAGCGGCGGTGGGAGCGGGATCGGCGCGGACAGACCCGGCGCTTGGCCGATGGCAGGCGCAGCGGGCGCTGGCGGCGCAGCGGGATCCGGCGGTTCCGCAGGTGCAGCCGGCGCAGCGGGCGCTGGAGCGTCCGGGGACGGTGCGGGCAATGCCGCGACCACCGGCGGCGCAGGCAAGGATATTCCTCAGTTCTCCGATGCACTGGCGGCGGCGGCGCGGCACGGCCCAACGCGCGACTCCAACCAGGGAGCGCAGCCTGCCGGCGAGGCGCCGGCAGGGCAGGCACACGGCGCGCAGGGCCGTGACGTCGCGGGTAGCACGAGGCAGACGAGACAGACGAGCCGCGCCGGCGCTGCCGGCACATCCGGTAGTGCCGCGCCGACGGGCGCGAATGCGGGGATGCAGACCGGCAATGCCTCGGTGGCTCTGGCCGGCAGGCCGGCGACGAACGCCGCGGCGGATACGCTCGCGGCGGATGGGCTCGCGGCGGATGGGCTCGCGGCCGACGATTCCGCGGTGACGGACACGTCGACCGCGAACGCATCCCAGGGCGACACCCCGGTGACGGGAACCGGTTCGGGCAGCACGCGGCCGCGTGGTCGCGCGGACCGGGGAAGTGCGGCGGATTCGTCCGCACCGCCGGGCGACGCGGGCGCCCTCGGGAGCGGCTCTGCCGGTGCCGCCGCCGCCGTTGGAGCCGCGGGTGC
>JASHSK010000044.1 GCA_030038755.1 Gammaproteobacteria bacterium | reverse complement strand
GGGCGCCTTCCGCCTTCGAGGATGCGCACCGGCAGCATCACGATGGCGCGCAGCAGACCGAACACGCCCTCGGTCACGATGCCGAGCAGCCGAAAAGGGATCGACAGCAGCCACACGATCGGCCACAGCAGCAGCGCCAGCAACGCCAGCGGCCAGCACAGCACGAACAGGATCAGAAACAGCAGCAGCTTGAGCATCGCCTACGCCCACGCCCGGGAGGGTCGCCGATGCCTCGACTGTGGAGGCGGCTGCCGCACAAATCAAGTTGGCTGTGCCGCCGAGTCGCGCGGCCCGATTGCGAACGGTTGGGTGCCAGGTATGCCCGCAGCCGCTGCGCTCTGACCCTTCGGAGGATTCAATCCGAGGACGACATGGGACACGCCGGAAGAGATTCGTCTCCCGAATCTCTTCCGGTGTGTTCCATGCCGTCGTTAGGGCTGACGCCTCCGGATGGGTTCAGTCCGGGGCGGCCGCGCGCTATTCCTGGAAGAACCCCATTTTTACGCCTGCGAGCTGAATGACGTCGTTGTCAGCCAGGCGACGGGCCTGTGCACCGATCGGCGCACCATTGACGAGCGGGAAGTTGTTGTCGCCCTCGGCGTCGACGTGCACGATGTAGTAGCCCTCGGAGCGGCGCGTGATGGCGGCGACCTGCACGCCCGGGCGGCCGAGCGTCGTCAGCGCCTTCGAGAGCTCGAGCTCGCGTCCGGCGAACAGCCCTGACAGCACCTGCAGCTTGGCCTTCTTGGGCGGCGGACTGCCGTTGCCCAACGTGCGACGCAGGATGGCGTTGGCCTGAGCGCTCAGATTGGCCCCGGCACCGGTGTCGGTGAGCCTGGCATCGCTGACCGCCGCGCGGATCTTCTCGACCGGTCGCGCGGAGGGCTGGATCACCATGGTCTTCTCGAACTCGTCCTGCTGGGCCTCATCGTCCTCGACGAAGCGCAGCTGATGATGACCGGCGGTGATCACGTCGCCATGCTGCAGCGCGTGCTTCTTGATCAGCTTGCCGTTGACGTAGGTTCCGTTGGTGCTGTTGAGATCCTCGAGGAACGAATCGTTGAGGATATTGATGATCAGCGAGTGATGACCGCTGACGGCCGGGTTGTCGATGCGGATATCGTTGTCCGGCAGGCGCCCGATCGTGTAGCGCTCACGGTTCATGTTGTACTCCGCGAGCACCGACCCATCCAGACTCAGTATCAACCTAGCCATGCAATTTAGCCTCAGGTAGAGCCGAACCAACTCAACATCTTGTCGAACACGCCGCGCGGCGCGGGAAAGGTCTCCACGATCTCCGCGACCACAACCGAGATGTTGTCCTTGCCGCCGTTATCGTTGCCCAGTTGAATCAGCTGCTTGGTAGCGTTTTCAAGGTTAGCACCAAAGGTGCTGATGGTTAAGTGAATGTCGTCATCCTCGACCATATCCGACAGCCCATCCGAGCAAATGAGGTACAGGTCACCCTTGTGGACCGGGTGTTCCTGGACCTCCACGTCGACGTTGGGCTCCACGCCCAGCGCCCGCGTGACATAGTTCTTGTTCGCTGCGCGCTGCGCCTCCTCGGCGGAATAGAACCCCCGATCCACCAGCTCCTGCAGCAGGGAGTGATCCATCGTGAGCTGCTCGAGTCCGTTGCTGCGCAGCCGGTACAGACGCGAGTCGCCGACGTGCGCGATGGAGATGCGATTGTCGAAGAACAGTGCGCCGACGACCGTGGTGCCCATGCCCTCGCATTGCGGTTGGGTGCGCGCGGTCTGGAAGATGATTTTGTTGGCGCGCACAATTGCGTCGCGCAGGATGATCGAGGCGCGCGTCAGCCCCACGGCCGGATCGTGCAGGCGCCAGTCTTCGCGGTCGAAGGCCTCGCGCACCAGACCGACGATCGTCTTGACGGCGATCCCGCTGGCCACCTCGCCGGCGTTGTAGCCGCCCATGCCGTCCGCCAACACCAGCAGCCCGATCTCGGCATCGTAGGCGATGGTGTCTTCGTTGTGGTCCCGGACCCGACCGACGTCGGTCAGGCCCACACAGCGCAGCTTCCCCTTCAGGTTGTGGCGGGCCTTACCGCGCGGCATATGGCTGGATTTATGGCCTGATGTCGAAAAAACTTGGAACTGCGTCACACTACGGGGCCTCGGCCCGCCTTCACGTTCATGCCGGGTCTGCTACTCCCCTGATCGAGGCCCACTCCAGGGGCATAACTTAGCATCGCGGCGGTGCCAATGCGCGTCCCTGATCACAGTTGCACCGGGCATGATCCACACCCCGCGCAGTTGCAGTCGCGCTATTGGCCGGCGTTCACGACTTGTTGCCGCCGTTCGCGCCCTGCCTCACAGTCAACCGGTACTGGCGACCTCGTCGGTGTGCGGCAGGGTACGCACGCGCACGGTGCGGATGGCGTTATCGGCGATCTGCAGGATTTCGAATTCGTAATCGCCGATGCGCAGCGCCGTCCCCGGCGCCGGAATGGTCTCCAGCTTCTCGAGCAGCAGGCCGTTGAGGGTACGCGGCCCGAGCGTCGGCAGCTGCCAGCCGAGCGCGCGATTGAGCGAACGGATGGTGCTGCCGGCGTTGACCAGCCAGTGACCCGCGGGGTCGCGATGCACGTCGCGGTGTGCGACGGTGGTCGGATCGGTGGTGAACTCTCCGACGATCTCCTCGAGGATGTCCTCGAGGGTTACCAGTCCGGCGACGTCCCCGTACTCGTTGACCACGAAGGCGAGCCTGCGGCGCGTGCGCTGGAACTGCAGCAGCTGCTGCGCGAGCGGTGTGCCTTCGGGGACGAAGTAGGGCTCGCGCGCGGCGGCGATCTCGGCGAGCCGCTCGCGCGTGAATGTGCCGCGCGCCATCTCCTGCGCGGCGAGTTTGACGTGCAGCACTCCCACGAGGTTATCCAGCTCCCCGTCATAGACCGGCAGGCGCGAGTGCGGGTTCTGGCGCAGCCGTTCCATCACGTCCTCGAAGCTGCCGGACAGATCGATCGCGACGATCTCCTGGCGCGGGATCATGATGTCGTTCACGGTGACGCGCTCCAGATCGAGGATCGACAGCAGCATCTGGCGGTGCCGCGCCGGAATGAGCGTGCTCGCCTCGGCCACCACCGTGCGCAGCTCGTCGGGCGAGAGCGATTGCGATGCGCCGGTGGGGCGTCGCACTCCGAAGATTCCCAGAAACCCCTGCGCGATGTGATTGGCGACGGCGCCCAGCGGCCCCACCACCCACAGCAGCACGCGGTAGATGTACGCGGAGCCGAGCGCCACGGGCTCGGCATGCACGGCCGCGAAGATCTTGGGCGCCAGCTCGCAGAACACGATCATGACGACCGCCAGCAGCGCCGCCATGATCGGCAGCGCCACGCGATGCCCGGTGCGCAGCGCGAGCAGCGTCACCACCGTGGTGGCCGCAACGCTCGCGAGCGCCAGGATCACGAGGTTCGCGCCAAGCCAGCGGTCCGGGTGCTCCAGCAGCCGCTCGAGGAGTCGCGCGCGGCGTTGTCCCTGGCCGGCGCGATGGCGGATGCGGTAGCGATTCACCGACAGCATCGCCACCTCGGTGCCCGACGCGAACGCGATCACGAACAGCAGCACCAGCAACAGCAGGATCAGCACCGGCGTCGGCGTCTTGTCCACGGGTCTCTTATAATCGCTCCCCGATATGTTCGACAAGCTGACCGAGCGGCTCGGCCGTGCCGTGCAGACGCTGCGCGGACGCGGACGCGTGACCGAGGAAAACGTCGCCGAGACGCTGCGCGAGGTGCGCATGGCGCTGCTCGAGGCGGACGTGGCCTTGCCGGTCGTCAGGAATTTCATCGAGACGGTCAAGACCGGTGCGCTGGGCGCGGAAGTCGCCGGCAGTCTCACGCCGGGCCAGGCCTTCATCGGCATCCTGCACCGCGAGCTCGTCGGGCTGCTCGGCGAGGGCGCAGGAGGTTTCGCGCTCAATGTACAGCCCCCGCAGGTGGTGTTGCTCGCCGGCCTGCAGGGCGCCGGCAAGACCACCACCGCCGGCAAGCTGGCACGCCGGCTCAAGCAGGACGATCGACGCCGGGTGCTGCTGGTCAGTACGGATGTGCGCCGCCCGGCGGCCATCCTGCAGCTGCAGCGCATCGCCGAGAGCATCGACGTGGATTTCTTTCCGAGCAGCGGCGATCAGCGGCCCGCGGCGATCGCCGTCGCGGCGCTCGAGGCGGCGCGGCGCGGGGTGTATGACACGCTGATCATCGACACCGCGGGGCGGCTGCACGTCGACACCGAGCTCATGGCGGAGGTGAAGGAGATCGACGCGGCCGTCCATCCCCATCAACGGCTGTTCGTGGTGGACGCCATGGCGGGGCAGGATGCGGTCAACGCGGCGCGCGCATTCGGCGGCGCGCTCGAGCTGACCGGCATCATCCTCACCAAGGCCGACGGCGATGCGCGCGGTGGCGCCGCGCTGTCGGTGCGCTACGTGACCGGCAAGCCGATCGTGTTCCTCGGAGTCGGCGAAAAGCTCGATGCGCTCAGCCCGTTCGATCCGCAGCGCATGGCCTCGCGCATTCTCGGCATGGGCGACGTGGTGTCGCTGGTGGAAGACGTGCAGCGCAAGCTGGACGTGCGGCAGGCCGAGAAGCTCGCACGCAAGGTGGTGCAGGGCAAGCGCTTCACGCTGGTGGATCTGCGTGAGCAGCTCGAGCAGGTGCGCAGGCTTGGAGGCATGTCCGCTGTCATGGACAAGTTGCCCGCGCAGCTCGCCAACCGCGCCCAGGCGATGCAGGGAGAGCACGCGGACCGCGAGCTCAAGCGCCAGATCGCCATCATCGACTCGATGACGGTGCAGGAGCGGCATCACGCCCAGATCATCGACGGCTCGCGCCGCCGGCGCATCGCCGCGGGCGCGGGGGCGCGGGTGCAGGACGTCAACCGCCTGCTCAAGCAGTTCCTGGAGATGCAGAAGCTCATGAAGGGCATGCGGGGCGGGAAGCTCGGCCGCCTGATCGCGGGTATGCGTGGCGGCCTGCCGCCGGGCCCGGGGCGCTGACCGAGGAGGGCCTGATTTCGTGAGGGCTTGGTTCGCGTACGGCCTTGCTTGCGCCAGAGTACTCTGTGTAGTAGAGTACTTTGGGCTGTGGTTCACAGGAGTAAGCCGCCATGGAGATCTCTTCCGATCAGGCATTCGAGGCGCTCGATGAGGTCGCACAGGCGCAGCACAGGCTCGGGATCCTGCGCAGCTACCGCTATGCGGCCCCGTATTTCTTTCTATGGGGCGGCATCTGGGCGGTTGGGTTCGCGCTGACCTACGTGCTGCAGAGCCGCAGCGGTACGCTCTGGACCGTGCTGGACGTGGTCGGTTTCGGCGCCAGTGTGGCGATCGCCCGCCGGCAGTCGGCGCAGCGTGCGACGATCAGGGGTGCCTGGCGGCTGCCCCTGCGTCTGATTGCCCTGTTCGCGACCGGACTGGGCTTTCTCGTGGCCACCTACGCGGTCCTGCAGCCGCACAGCACCGCTCAATTCGCGGTGTTCCCGGTGCTGCTCATCGCGGCGATCTACATCGGCATCGGGATCTGGCGTGGCCCGCGCTGGTGGATCGCCGGCGTCGCGCTCGCCGTCCTGGTGCTCGCGGCCTACTTTCTACTGCGTCCGTACGTGCTGCTGTGGCTGGCGGGGGCGGGGGGTGGGGTGCTGGTGCTGACCGGCGCATGGCTGCGAAGCGCCTGAGGCCCTGCAGGTGGATAACGATCCCGACGAAATCATCCACCAGCCCCTGCGCCTGAGGATCATGGCGGCGTTGAACAGCCTGGGGCCCCATGAGGCGGCCGAGTTCACGCAGCTGCGCGCCTCCGTGCGGGCCACCGACGGTAACCTGGGCGCTCATCTGACCACCCTCGAGCGTGCCGGTTACATCGCCGTGCACAAGGACTTCGTCGGCAGGCGGCCGCGAACGCGGGTGGCGATGACGGCACGCGGACGCGGTGCCTTCGCTCGCCACATCGCCTACCTGCGCGAGGTCATCGAGGCGGCAGAGCCCAGCCGGGAAACGACCTCGCATACCTCGGGTTAAATCCCTGCCGCCGGGCTTTCGTGCCGCGCACGATTTGCGTAGAATCCGCCCTCTTTTTTTGGCGCTGCCGGCGTCGGGGCGCCACGGATTCAGGGATTTAGCGATGGTCACCATTCGTTTGACACGCCGCGGGGCGAAGAACCAACCCTTCTACCACGTCGTGGTCACGGACAGCCGTAAACGCCAGGGCGGTGCCAGCCTCGAGCTCGTGGGCTTCTTCAACCCGGTGGCGAGCGGCAAGGAGACGGGGCTGAAGCTCGACCTTGCGCGCATCGACTATTGGCGCAGTCAGGGCGCGCATCAGTCCGACCGCGTGCGTGCGCTGGTTGCGGGCTACCGCAAGAGCCTTGGTCAGGAGCAAAGCCAGCCGCCGGCGGCCGTCTGATCCGCTATCTGGTTCTGGGCAGAGTCGTCGCGCCGCACGGCGTGCGCGGCGCGGTCAAGGTGCAGTCCTATACCCAGCCGGCCGATGCGTTGCTGCGTCATCGCCAGTGGGTGCTGCGCGGCGCGGACGGTGCGGAAGCATCCTTCCAGCTGCGCGAGATCCATGGGGACGGGCGCACGCTCCGCGTTGCTCTGGAGGGTGTAGAGAGTCGTGACGCGGCCGAACGGCTGCGCGGCAGCGACATTCTGCTGCCGCGCGACTCGTTGCCCGCGCCGGGCGTGCGTGAATACTACCGCGCGGACCTGCTGGGGTTTCAGGTTCGCACCGTCGAGGGTGTGGCGCTCGGGGAGTTGACGCATTTTCTGGAGGCGCCCGCCGGTGCGCTGATGGTGGTACGCGGCGAGCGCGAGCGCTGGCTGCCCGCAGGACCCCCGTGCCTGCGGCGTGTCGATCTTGCACGCCGCGAGATCGAGGTGGATTGGCCGGCGGAGCTGTGAGCGCGCGGCCTTTGACCGCTGCGCGCCGCGCGCCTGCGGAGGTGCTGTGCAGATCGAGGTAGTGACGCTGTTCCCGGCGCTGATCACGCAGGCGCTGGAGTATGGTGTGCTCGGACGGGCCGTGGAGCGTGGGCTGCTGCGGGTCGGTACCGAGGACCCGCGTGCACATGCCACGGACGCACACCGCACGGTCGATGATCGTCCTTATGGCGGCGGTCCGGGGATGGTGCTCAAGCCCGAGCCGCTGTGCGCGGCGATCGCGGCGGCCAGCGCGCGCCTGCCGGCCGGTGCTCCGCGCCTGGCGCTGTGTCCGCAGGGAGAGCTGCTGACGCAGTCGCGCGTGCGCGAGCTTGCGCAGCTGCCCGGGTTGCTGCTGGTCGCGGGTCGCTACGAAGGTATCGACGAGCGCGCGCTGGAAGTTGCGGTCGACCGTACGCTCTCGATCGGCGATTATGTGCTCTCGGGTGGAGAGCTGCCGGCGCTGGTGCTGATCGATGCTCTGGCGCGGTTACAGGCGGGGGCGCTTGGGTGCGAGCGCTCGAGTGTGGATGAGTCCTTCAGCGCGGGGTGGCTCGATTGGCCGCACTACACGCGGCCCGAGGTGTTCGCCGGAAGGCGAGTGCCGTCGGTGTTGATCTCGGGCGATCATGCCGCGATCGGACGGTGGCGCGCACGACAGGCACTGGGGCGCACGTGGCTGCGGCGTCCCGAACTGCTCGGTCGTGCGCCGCTGGATGCGCGCGGGCGAGGATTGCTGCAGGAGTTTCTGCTGGAGCGCGCAGACGCGCACGAGGGGAAGTGATCATGACCAATATCATCCAGACGCTCGAGAGTGAGCGCATGACGCGGCAGGTACCGGACTTCAAGCCCGGCGATACCGTCGTCGTGCAGATCAAGGTGATCGAGGGCGACCGCGAGCGCATTCAGGCGTATGAGGGCGTGGTCATCGCGCGCAGCAACCGCGGATTCAATTCCGCCTTCACGGTGCGCAAGATCTCCCACGGTGAGGGTGTCGAGCGTACCTTTCAGACCTACAGCCCCGGTATCACCGGCATTTCCGTCAAGCGCCGCGGCAGCGTCAGACGCGCCAAGCTCTATTACCTGCGAGCGCGGGCCGGCAAGGCAGCCCGTATCGAAGAGAAGGTCTAGCGGGCGGCGCAGCACACGGCCGGTGCCGCGATGCGCCTGCTCGGCCAAATCCTTCATGGGCTCTGGCGCGGGCTCGATGGTCTGCGCCGCGCGCTGCATCTGCTGCTGCTGCTGGCGCTGCTGGTCGGCGGCATCGGCGCGCTGGAGGCTTCCCGGCCGCCGAAGCTGCCGTCCATGGCGGCGCTGGTGGTGCGGCCCTCCGGGGAGATCGTCGAGCAGCTCAGCGGTCTGCCCCTGCAGCGGGCCGTCAACGAGGCTGAAGGGCAGCGCGCGCCGCAGACGCTGCTGTGGGATCTGATCACCGCGATCCGCGCCGCCGCGACCGATCGGCGTATCGGCGCGCTGGTGATCGACACCGACGACATGAGCGCTTCCGGGCAGGTCAAGCTCGAGGAGCTGGCCGACGCCGTCCGTGACTTTCGTCGCAGCGGCAAGCGCGTCATCGCCTACGGCCACTACTTCACGCAGAGCCAGTACCTGCTGGCGGCACAGGCCGATGAGATCTATCTGGACCCGTTCGGCGCCGTGCTGCTCGACGGCTACGCGCGCTACCGTCTCTATTACAAGGACGCGCTGAAGAAGTATGACATCGACGTGCACCTGTTCCGCGTCGGTAAGTACAAGAGCGCCGAGGAGCCCTTCATACGCGACGACATGTCCACGGCCGACCGCGAGGAGAGCGAGGCGTATCTGACGGCGCTGTGGCAGAACTATGAGGCGGCGGTCGGCCGCGCGCGCCGGCTGATGCCTGCGGCGGTCGCGGACTATGCCGACAACTACGTGGACGAAGTCACCGCCGTCGGGGGCGACGCCGCCCAGGTGGCCAAGAACGCCGGGCTGGTCACCGATCTGAAGACCGAGCAGCAGGTGGAGCAGCGCATCGCCGAGGTGGTCGGTACCGACCCGAGCGGCAAGGGCTACCGGCAGGTCAGCGTGGATGACTATCTGCGCGCCACGCATGCGCAGGCGCGCGAGCGTGGCCATGGTGCCTCGATCGGAGTGGTGATTGCGAGCGGCGACATCCTCGACGGGCGCCAGCCGCCCGGTGCCATCGGCGGGGAGTCGACCTCCGACCTGCTGCGCGAGGCGCGCCTCGACAACGACATCAAGGCGGTCGTGCTGCGCATCGACAGTCCCGGCGGCAGCGTGCTGGCCTCCGAGGAAATCTACCGGGCGGTCATGGACCTCGAACACGACGGCAAGCCGGTCGTGGTGTCGATGAGCGACCTGGCGGCTTCGGGCGGCTACTACATCGCCGCGGGCGCCAACGAGATCATCGCCAGTCCCGCGACAATCACCGGCTCGATCGGCGTATTCGCCGCCTTCCCTACCTTCAGCCGCACGCTGGCCAAGTTCGGCGTGCACGTGGATGGTCTGGGTACCACTCCGCTCGCCGGAGAGACGTCGCTCGAGCGTCCGCTGTCCGCGTCGGATGGCAAGCTGATTCAGAGCATGGTGGATCACAGCTACGAAGAATTTCTCGCCCGCGTGGCGAAAGGCCGCGGCAAGCCCGTTGACGCGATCGACGCCATCGGTCAGGGGCATGTCTGGGCGGGCAGCGATGCGCTGCGCATCGGGCTGGTGGACCGGCTCGGCGGTTACGAGGACGCCGTACGCGACGCCGCCATGCGCGCCGGACTGCGCGGCCCCTACGGGGTGCGACGCATAGAGCCACAGCTGTCATGGGCCGAGCTGCTGCTGCAGCAGGCGGATTCCGACGGCGTTGCGCTGCTGGGTCGTCTCGGCCTCGAGCCGCTGGGTGTTGCGCGCGCCGCCGCGCAGGCGACGACGGCACAGTGGCTGCAGCGGCTCACGCCGCCACTGGAGCAGGAGCTGTCGCGTTGGGCGCGCTTCAGCGCACCCAACGCCGTCTACGCCTATTGCTTCTGCGCGGTGCAGTAGACGCGGCGGCCGCGAACTGCGGCTAGCCGAGCGTCACCGCGCGTACCACGGCCGCTCCGAGCGTGCGCCACGAAGGCGTCTGCACCGTCAGGCGGCACATCGCGGCGAGGCCAAGCTCGAGTGCCGCGGCATCGGCGGCGCCATGTGCCGCGCCGTGTGCGGCGCCATGTGTGGCGGCATGTGCGGCGGCGCTGGAGCCGTGCAGGGCGCCTGCGGCAAGCTCGCGCGCCAGGGCGGACAGCCCGGGGTTGTGCCCCACGAGCAGCAGCGTCCCTGCGGCATCGTCGCATGCCTGAAGCACGGACAGCAGCACCGGCGCGCTCGCCAGATACAGGGCTTCCGGCGCAAGCGTCCTGCCGATACCCCCGAGCTCCAGCGCGACGATCTCGGCTGTCTCGCGCGTGCGGGCCGAGGGACTGGCGAGCAGCAGATCGGGATGCAGGCCGGCGGCGGCAATGCGCTGCGCTGCCTGATGTGCCTGGGCGCGGCCGCGCTCGGTCAGGGTGCGGTCGAAATCGGCCGCGGCCGCATCGGCCGCCTGCGCTTCGGCGTGCCGTAGCAGCAGCAGCCAGCGCGACATACCTGCCTCACCCGGCGGCGACGCTTACGCGGACAGCCCGCATTACCAGTTCATGCCGGTCTGCAGCCGCGCCGCTTCCGACATCATGGATTGGTTCCAGGGCGGGTCGAAGGTCAGGGCGACGTTGACGTTGCGCACCGTGGGGATCGCGGCGATCTTTTCCTGCACGTCCTGCACCAGGACTTCGCCCATGCCGCAGCCGGGTGCCGTCAGTGTCATCGTGATGGCCACGTCGCGCGAGCCGTCCTCGCTCTGCTGGACGCTGCACTCGTACACCAGCCCCAGATCGACGATATTGATGGGGATCTCCGGATCGTAGCAGCCGCGCATCTGCTGCCAGGCAAGCTCGCGGACATCCTCCTCGGTGGCGTTCGGCGGCAGCTGCGGCGGCTTCACGACGTCCTTACCGATGGCGTCGGCCTGTTCGCCGGACAGGCGGTAGAGGTTGCCGTCGACGTACAGCGTGAAGCTGCCCCCGAGCGCCTGCGTGATGTAGCCAGCCAGTCCCATCTTCAGCGTGATCGGCTGACCCGAGGGCACCATGACCGCCTGCACGTCCCGCAGGATGGCCACCGGCTCATTTTCATAGGCGCGCATCAGCCATTCACTCCGTCGATACCGTGGCCGGTGGCTGCCCGGTGTGGTTCGTGTCGGCGGCCGACCCGTTGCTCTCTGGCGGTTCGCCGGCTGCCACCTCTCGGTCAGCCGCCTCGCGGTCGGCCGCCTCGCCGCCCGCTGTCCGCGAGTGCCGCGTGGGCGCCTGTGCGAGCGCAGCCTCGAGCGTGTGCCAGCACAAACTTGCGCACTTGACGCGCGCAGGGAATTCGGCGACGCCGCCGAGCGCCGCGAGTTTGCCGAGGTCGGCGGCGCCCGAGGACGGGCGACCGGTCAGCAGTGCATGCACCTGGCCATACAGGCTGTCGACCTCGGCGCGGCTCTTGCCCTTGACCGCCTCGCTCATCAGCGA
>JASHSK010000312.1 GCA_030038755.1 Gammaproteobacteria bacterium | reverse complement strand
CCGCGGCCGCCTTCTTTACCGCCTTCACGGCGCTCGCCCCGGAGTGGCGGCTGCTCGTGATCACCGGCTTCTGCGGCGGACTCACGACCTTCTCCACGTTTTCCGCCGAGGTCACCAACCTGCTGCAGCAGGGACGGCTCACGTGGGCGTGCGGCGCCATCCTGGCACACCTGGCGGGCTCTCTACTGATGACCTTTGCGGGCATCGGGACCGTCGCCTGGGTCAGAGCTTGGGCATGAACGGCTGCTTCCTGCGTTTCTACGCGCACGACGGCCAGCGCCACCACGGAACGCTGGTGTGGGAATGGCTGCTGAAGAGCGCCAGCGCTCTGGGGATCCGGGGCGGTTCGGCCTTCCGCGCGATGGCCGGTTTCGGCCGCCACCACGTGCTGCGCGAGCAGACCTTTTTCGAGCTTGCCGGCAGCCTCGCCATAGAGGTGGAATTCATCGTCACGGACGCGGAAGCGCAGCAACTGCTCGAGCAGGTCGAGCGCGAGGGCATCCGCCTGTTCTACGCGCGCACACCGGCGGATTTCGCGATCGTCAACCCCGACCCGGAGGACCGCCCCGGCGCCGCGTAGCCTGCCCGGCCACGAAGTGCAGCCGGCACGTCTCGTGTGGGCTAGGGGCTCTCGCGCGGCCGCCATGCCGCGCAGCCGGCGGAGGCTGCGACGTAGCGGTCGTGCCGAGCGCACAGCCCATCGCAAGCACGCACGGCAGCGTACGCCGAGCTCAACGTGGTGAGGCCCGCCAGTCGCTCCTCGAGCACCCGCGCATCGCCCATGAAGTGCCGGCAGCCTCCGCAGCGCCCGCTGCCTCCGCGCGACGGAGGCACCGCGCCGGGCGGCGGCACCGCGGCCGGCGGCGGCACCGCGGCCGGTATGTGCTCATCCCAGCGCATTCCAGAAGTGGCTGAAAATCTGTGTCGAGAGGATGAAGCCGAGCACCACGTTGACCGCCACCCCGATCGTGAATGCGTAGAACGGACGCGACCCGACGGCCGCCAGCTCCCGCACACGCGTCGTGAGGCCGATGCTCAGGAATGCGAAGGTGAAGGCCCAGGTGCGCAGCACCTGCAGGGGCGCCACCAGGGCCGGTTGCACGGAGTGCTGGTACGCGGCGTAGCTGTAGCCCCGGGTGAGCAGGGTGACCAACGCCGAGGCGACGATGAATCCCAGCACGAACTTGGGGAAGCGGCGCCAGATCTCCCCGGCGCGGGTGCGAGTGTCGACACCGGTCGGTTCCCAGCGCGTGGTCGCCACGACGGACAGCACGAACGCCCACACGCCGATCCAAATGTCGCGGCCGATGACCTTCATGAGGGTGAAGGCGTTGACGGCTGCATCGGCGCCGCCGGCGATGCCGGGTACATGGCCGGCATAACCGCCGTAGGCCTGCGCGGCCGCAAGCCCTGCGGCATCCGCGAACTCGGAGGTACCGATCCACGCACCGGCCACCCCGGTGGACAGCCCCAGGGCGCGCGACAGCAACGGCAGCACGAAGATCATGACGATCGCCCACAGCACCACCAGCGAGATGCCGATGGAGGCGTCCTGCCGACGCGCGCCCACCGCGCCCGCGACGGCAATCGAGCCGGAGACGCCGCAGATCGCCCCGCCGCTGCCGAGCACCGCGGCCAGCCGCTGGTCCAGGCCGAAGAAGCGCGCGGCGGCGTAGATGACCGTGAAGGTGACCACCGACACGATCGCCGCCTGCACGATCGCAACCGGACCCGCCCAGGCGATCAGCGTCAGGGGCAGCCCCGCCCCGAGCAGCACGATCCCGGTCTTGATGTAGAACTCCACACGAAAGCCCGCATCGGCGCTCCTCGGCAGACCGACCGTGTTCGAGATCAGCAGCCCCAGTAGCAATGCGAGCAGCGGCGGTTCGAGGTTGTAGCGCGAAGCCTCGGCCCACTGGCCGATGAAGTACAGCACCAGCGCGGCCACGTACACGAACAAAAACCACTGCAGGAACTGTCGCAGGCGGATACCCAGCGATGCCGCGCCGATGCCGAGCAGCACGGCCCATAACACGAACAGCGCCGCGTATTGCAGGGCGTGTGCGCGCAGCTGCGCGACGGCGTCGGCCAGGTGCGTCCACTTGCGCGGCGCGACCGCGATCCAGGAGATGCTTCCGCCGCTGGCGAACAGCGCGGCCGCCACGACCACGAGGCCAAGCCCGATCCAGATGGCCCACCAGTCCTCCTTGCCCAGCACTCCCGGGTGCGCGGCGCGGCGCTGCGCCGCCGTCGGCTCGGAGAGCGGTCGACCTGGTTGTTCTACGATCTCAGTCATGGCTGTGCCCGTCCGTTGGAGTCGTGCATGAAATCCTGTATTCAACGATCCCGCATTCAGTGGTGGACATCCGCGGCGGAGCACCATACCCGGCGCATTGCGGGGGGCTCCAGGCGACTGATCACTCCGCCGCGGTGTCCGATTCGAAATGAAAGGTCAGCTTAGCCGCGCCCGGTGACGCAGTCGGTGAGCGCCGAGTGACAAATGGGTAGGTGCATAAGCACATGTCCATCATCTCTACGCCGTGGTCCGCTGCGCCGAGCCTGCCCGCACGGCCTTTGAATGCGACGTCACAGTCGCCCGCACCGACGGCCCGGACAGCGGTTCCGAGAGGCTTGCGGCAAGCACCGTCGCCAGCTCGCGCACCCGCTGGCGCAGCTCGCCGACGGCGGTCGCTTCCCAATACTGAGCGCGCAGCATCGGTCCGAGATAGAACAGCCGCGTCGCGGTATGTCCTGCAGCGTCGACCAGCGCCCCGTAGCTCGTCGTGCGGATTCCCAGCCCGCTGCTGTCCATCGAGGCCACGCCCTCCTCCAGCAGCTGCCGCCACAGCGCATCCGCCGTGCCGGCGACTCCCTGATGCAGCCCGCTGCATTCGATGACGCGGTCGACCCATAGCTCCTGCAGATCGAAGCGCCCGCGCGCGCGCCACAGCGCCACCAGGCGCTCGCCGTCCGCGCACAGCTGTGCGACGCTGCCGGCACGTACCTGCAGCTGACCGTTCCTGCGCAGCGCCTCCAACTGCTCGGCGGTGGCCGGCGGCATGCGATGGCGGTGGATATCCCAGTAGATCCGTACGTGTCGCAAGAACCGCCGGCGCTCGCCCTCGCCCAAGCCCTGCCAGAGCAGCGGCGCTACCTCGCGCACCCGCGTGATCGCCTCGCGCCAATCTCCGCCGTCGTTTTCCACGGTGCCTATCAGCGTGCGTACTGCGGAGAGCAGACCGCGCGCGCTCGGCCGCGTCAGCTCGTTGCGCAGGTCCACGCGCGACGCCAGCACCGGCTGGAAGGTGGCGCGCTGCACGCGGGGCAGCAGGCCGTGGCGCGAGATGGCAATGATGTGCAGGTCCGGGTTGCGCGCCGCCCCCGCAACCGCGACGTCCGCCATCGTCAGCCCGGCGCCGATCAGCAGCACCGCCCGATCCGTCGCCGCGATAGCGCCGTCCCGATAGGGATCGCGCACGTAAGCGCGGTGCGCGGCGACGTCGGCCGCATAGGCAGGCACCGCCGGCCCGGGATCGCCGCAGGCCAGTACCACCTGATCGGCGAGCAGCGTGCGCTGCCCGATCGTCACGCACAGGCGACCCGAGGCTGCATCCGATCGCACGTTGCTCACCTCGCCGCGCACGCTCTCGAAATGCAGCCAACCAGGCGTGGCCAGTCGCGCAAGCCGCAACCGCTCGCGCAGATATTCCCCGTACAGCTGGCGCGGCAGGAAACTGTGGCCATCGACCTGCGGCAGGCGCCGCCGGGCGAAGCGGATCAGCTGGCCCTCGTCCTGCGAGTCGGCCGACATGCGCCCGGCCGGCACGTTGAGCAAATAGGGATAAGCGTGCGGCGCGAATGCCACGCCGCACCCGAGCTGCTCCTGGCGCTCCACCAGCACGATGCGCGTGGGCGCCGCGGGCGGATGCTGCAGCAGCCTCGTCGCCAGCGTCGTGCCGCAGAACCCACCGCCGACAATGACGATGCTGCGCACGGGCGCGCCATTCGCTGGCAAAGCCATGGCGCGAGCCTAAGCCAGCACCGGTATCAAGTCGGTAGCAGCGCGGTAGCCGGGCGGTGTGAGGCCCGCCGGCTCACGGAGCCGGCGCCGCAGCGGGGGCCGCCGGGGCGGCGGCACCACCGCGCTTGGGCGGCGGCGGCGTGATCTTCGTCAGCACCCCACCCTCCTTCGCATAGAGCTCTACGCCCACGGCGCCCGCAACGTTGAAGCCCGCGTTCGTGAGTATGTTAGCTGCCGCGCCGCCACGCGCGGCATGGTTCGAAACGGTGACCAGGATGCGATCGTGCGGGATCCAGGCCAGGCTGTTCTTCAGATTCTTGATCTGGATGCTCAGATAGACGGGAAAGCCACCGATGCTGGTGATCTCATCGGGACGCCGCACGTCGATGAGCAGTACTTTGCTCGGCTCGGACAGCAGCTTGTCGAGCTCGGCGCGCGTGAGCACGTGCGCCTTGGGGGCGGCGGATCTGTGGGCGCGCGCCGCGGCCGGGCCATCCGCTGTCTGCGCGAACGCCACGACGCTGCCGAGTGTCATCATTGCCAGCGCCATCGATAGCTTCACGATCTTCATGGTCTGAGTCACCTTGATTCCGTGTGGGGTGTGCGATCTGAGCCGACTCGTACAGCAGATCGCGTGCCAACCCCCACGATATGAGAACTGAAGCGTCCGGTCGGGCACGGAATTCAGCAACTATTTGATTCGCCGGGGCCTCGACCAGTCAAAGGCGGCTCGCTACCGCGCAGCCGGGACCGACGAGGTCAATGGACACGCGCATCACTGCACGAAATGCAGCACCGCGCCCATGAATACTGTTGAATACTCAGCACCTCGTCCGGCGGACCACGGTAATTACCGTGGTCCTCCAGAGAGTCCCGGCACGCCCTGACCAAAGAACTGCCCCGGAGACACGGTCGGGCAGTCCAGGGCCCCGCCCGTCCGAAAGACTCGACCGTCGCTCAGCGTGAGCTCGACCGAATAGGCGACGTCATTACCGCCCTTCGAACGGTACCCGCGGATGCGCACCTTGCTACCGGGCTGTAGATCTTTCTTATTCAGGCCCCTTGCCTCCAGGGTATTCGGTGGACCGAATTGCACGGCCCACTGCCTCACCACGTTATGGCGTCCGGGCACATCCAAAAGAAGCCATATATGGGGATTGCGCCAGGCAACGCCGGCCACGGTTCCCGCCAGATCCAATGGCCAGCTGCTGTCATATCCTGCTGCAAAGGAATGATGTGCATCCGCACGGATCGAGCCCGTCAGCAGGGTCGCCGCTACCAATCCCACCAGCCAACGCCGGCGTTTCTCACCAAAGCATCTCATGCCGGACAAGATACGCCAGCCGTTTCCGCCAGTCTTGCTTCCCTGGCGCTCCAGTGCTTCCGAAGCACTGGTTATTTCAAAAAACATGCTGACCCGCGTGACGACGCCGAGCGCTGTCACGACTCAACTCAGGGGTGCTGCAAAAGCAGCAGGTGACGCCGGGAATCTGTTGCGCGAGAAGCACCCGTGTGTGCAGCGATCAGCCGCTCAGCGGACTACTCGTATGACCGCCTTGTCGGAGCGCCGACAGCCCAAGGCATGCCATTCACACACTTAGAACTCACCTCTGCCCGGTCAACGCCCGTGCGCCGAGAGGTTACGCCCGTGCCGGCATGGCACTTGCACCATCGTTTAAATCGATGCCGGTTATCGCGGCGACGTGCTGCCTATTAGCCTCCCGGACTAGACGAGCGACGCCATTTCTCATTATTCGGAGAGCCTCACCATGTCAAACTTGCGCAGACGACTCCCGTTGGGATCATTGCGATATTTGCTGCCGCTGGCGGTGGGAGTCGGCCTGCTGACCGGCTCGCCGCTGGCCTCAGCGCATCACGCCTTTGCTGCGGAGTATGACTCCAGCATGCATCTGGACTTGATTGGAGTGGTGACCAAGGCCCGTTGGACGAATCCGCACAGCTGGCTCTATTTTGACGTTAGAGAACCCAGTGGCAAGGTGGTCAATTGGGGCGTGGAATTTGGTGCCCCCAACGCTCTCAACGGTCGGGGTCTGACCAAGGCCGACCTGCGTCCCGGCACCGCGGTCCACATTGTCGGGTACCGCTCGAAGAACGGCCTCAACTACGGTTATGCCGTCGCGCTGACACTGGGCGACGGGCGCACATTCAAGGTTGGAGGCGCCCAGGATGCGCCCACGGCCGCCGCAGTTCCCTCCACACCCCCGGCGGGCGGCATCGTGGTGAATAACTGATCAAGAACCAACGGCGTTTGCAGATCATTGTGCTGGAGGATCGTCCTTGAATCGCAATTTCATCAATAAACCCAACCTGGTCCTGGCTGCCATCGCCGCCCTGGGATGCTGGCTGGCGGCTCCACAGACGACTTTCGCCGACAGCACCGGCAGCGCGGGAAGGATTCCGCGCCTGTCGAATGGCAAGCCGGATTTCTCGGGTGTCTGGCAGAGCCTGAGCAGTGCGGATTACGATCTGGAGCCGCACGGCACACGCGCAGACGCTCCGCCGAGCGCCGGATATGTGGAAGGCGGCTTCATTCCGTATACCCCCAGGGCCCTCGAGCAGAAGCAGAAAAATTTTGCCGCCCGCGCAACGGAAGATCCACGTCTCAGCTGCTGGACACTTGGCACGCCGCGAGGAATCTATTACCCAGAGCCATTTCAGATTCTGCAGAGGCCGGATGACCTGACCATCGTATTCGAGTTCGGAGATAGTGTCCGTACCATCCACACCAACGGGACTTTGCATCCGGTGGATACGGACAACGAGTTCTGGCTGGGTGACTCTCGGGGCCACTGGGAAGGCGATACGCTGGTGGTCGATGTCCGGGACTTCAACGACGAGACATGGCTGACTCGCGCCGGGGATTTCCACGACGAGGCGCTGCACGTCGTCGAACGCTGGAAATATCTGAACGCCGATACGATCGACTACAAGGCGACGCTGGACGATCCCAATATTTACAGCAGACCCTGGACCCTCGAGGTGTACCTCTATCGCCATCTGGAGAAGAATTTCCAGATCATAGAGAACTACTGCTACACGCTGCCCTTCGACAAGTACTACCCGTATGTGAAGCCACAGCCGCAGCCCCAGGGATGATGCGCGATATCCCCGCCTCTTGGGCGGTGCGCCTGAAACCCGGAACCTATGTTATTGGGTGAGCTCCAATGAAGATCAGAATTTCCGTCTGCCATGCCGCGCAGTTGGGTCTGGCCATTTATGCGCTGGCATCGATGCCGATCGCCTCTCGTGCGCAGGACAACGGGGTACCGGACGCCGCACCCGCTGCGCCTGCCGCCAACGGCCAGCGTCCCCAGCGCGGTGCGGGATTCGGAATGGGATTCGAGAAGAGCTACACCCAGATCGCCTCCGGCAAGTGGACCGGCAAGCGTCTGGCCGACGGGCAGCCGGACGTCGAGGGCGATTGGTCCAACACCATTGCCAACCATGACAACACCACCGACCCGCAAGGCGGCATTCCAGGGGATCCGAACGGACGGCGCAATCGAGGACCGCGCTCGGAGCGTGCGCCGAGCCGCATCACCGACCCGGCGGACGGCCAGTTCCCCTACCGGCCCTGGGCGCGCGCCATCCAGCAGGACTTGCTGGCGCACTTCTTCAATCCCACCGAACCGACCTACATCGAGCCACTGGACCGGTGCGCCCCGGCCGGCATTCCCAAATCCTTCTACTGGCATGGATACGA
>JASHSK010000043.1 GCA_030038755.1 Gammaproteobacteria bacterium | reverse complement strand
GAGCCGAGATGCCGCGCCGTCTTCGCCCGGCCGTGCAGCGGCGGCAGGGCGCGACTGCCGCCGGGAGAAGGGTAGATCGTCGCCTGCAGCGGCAGGTGCAGCCAGCACCAGGCGCGGAACAATCCCAGCGGCGCATCGCTCGCCACCTCCAGCCGGCCGATGGGTTGCCGCCCGCGGCGACCCGCCAGGTAGCTCAGTCGCACGGCCTGCACGGCACTGGGCGGCAGCTCGAAGCGCACCGGTGTGCACGGAGCGCAGCGCACCGTCAGGCGCGCCCGGGTGCGTGAGTCGGCGTTGGTGAACTGCAGGGTGAGATCCCCGGGACGGCCGGCGAAGGTCGAGTCGATGTGCCCGGCGTCGACCGTCAGGCCGACCAGCATGCGGTGGCACTCGTACATGCTCACCAGCGCCACTCCCGAGAGCATGAAGGACAGCAGCAGCGCCAGAGAGTTGTTGTAGTTCAACCCGGCCAGCAACATCAGGAACAGCAGCACCGCCGCGGCCGCTCCCGTGCGCGTGGGCAGGATGTACACACGGCGCGCGGCGAGCGCGAGCGGCAGCGCATCCTCTCCCTGGCGCGTGCGCGCCCAGGCGGCTACGGCGCGCGCCAGGGCGGCGCGCGGCTCAGATAGGAATCGGAACGGCCTTGATGAGCGCACCGGCGAACTCACTGCCGCGGGCGGCGCCGTCGCCGTCGCGCGGCTCGAGGCGGTGGGCCGCGACCGACGCGAACACCGCCTGCACGTGCTCGGGCAGCACGGCATTGTCCTCGTGGATCAGCGCCCACGCCTGCGCGGCGTGCAGCAGGCCCTGCGCGGCGCGCGGGGACAGCCCGAGCGACAGCTCCGCGCGCGTGCGCGCCACCAGCGCCTGGATATAGTCGAGGAGTTTGTCGGCCACATAGATCTGCCGCGCCTCGATCTGCAGCGACAGCACCTCCGCAGCCGAGAGCACCGTACGCGTCTCGTTGAGCAGGTCGCGCCGCTCGCCCTGCAGCAGCACGCGCCGCTCGGAGGCAGGATCGGGATAGCCGAGGCTCACGCGCATCAGGAAGCGGTCCAGCTGCGATTCAGGCAGCGGATAGGTGCCCAGCTGGTCGTGCGGATTCTGAGTCGCCACCACGAAGAACGGATTGGGCAGCTCGTAGGTCACCCCCTCGATGCTGACCTGTCGCTCCTCCATCGCCTCGAGCAGCGCGCTCTGCGCCTTGGGGCTGGCGCGGTTGACTTCATCGGCCAGCAGCAGCTGCGTAAACACCGGGCCGCGCCGAAACTGAAACTTCTGCGTGTTGCGGTCGAAGATCGATACGCCCACGATGTCCGCCGGCAGCAGGTCGCTGGTGAACTGCAGCCGCGTCCACTCGAGCCCGAGCACGCGCGCCAGCGCATGCGCCAGCGTGGTCTTGCCCACGCCCGGTACGTCCTCGATCAACAGATGTCCGCGCGCCAGCAGGCACGCCAGACACAGTCGCACCTGTCCCGGCTTGCCGAGGATCACCCGCTCGATCGCCGCGAGCGCCGGCCGCAGGCGGCT
Source organism: Gammaproteobacteria bacterium (assembly GCA_030038755.1). Taxonomy (GTDB): domain Bacteria; phylum Pseudomonadota; class Gammaproteobacteria; order Steroidobacterales; family Steroidobacteraceae; genus FEN-1191. Next base: position 3,925 of record JASHSK010000043.1, on the reverse strand, counting down.
CATGAGCGCGGCTCCGGGCCGGCAGAGCCCTGTGCCGCCAGTGCACGTACCTGCGCGATCTGGCGCTCGAGCGCGGCGTGCGTGCGCTCGAACTCCGTGAGCCGGGCGCGCTCCTGCGCCACCACCTCGGGAGGTGCGTTGCGAACGAATGCGTCGTTCGCGAGCCGGCCGCGCGTGCGCGCGAGGTCCTGAGTGTTTTTCTGCAGCAGCCGATCCAGACGTGCGAGCTCGCTCGCCGGGTCGATCAGGCCCGCCATGGGCACCAGCAGCGTGAGCTCACCGACCATGGATGCGGCCGCGGGCGGCGCTGCGTCGCCGGCGGGCAGTTCGTGCACCTGCGCCAGGCCGGCCAGGTGCGTGAGCAGCGCCCCATAGCGCTGCAGGCGCGCACGATCCAGCGGCCCGGCATGCTGCAGCAGCAGCGGCACCCGGCGCGACGGGTCGATATCCATCCCACTGCGGATCTGCCAGATGCCCTGCACGACGCTGCGCACCCAGCCGAGCTCGGCCTCGGCGGCCGCATCGCGCGGGAAATCCGCGGCGCGCGGCCAGGGGGCGAGCATGATGCTCGGCCCGCTCACGCCGGCGAGCGGCGCCAGACGCAGCCAGATCTCCTCGGTGATGAACGGCATCAGCGGGTGCAGCGCCCGCAGCAGAGTCTCGAGCACCGTGGCGAGCGTGGCGCGCGCGGCGCGCGCGGCGGTCAGTGCGGCGGGCGAGGCATCCGCGGCGGCGCCTGCCGCGAACACCGGCTTGACGATCTCGATATACCAGGCGCACAGCTCGTCCCAGGTGAACTCGTAGAGCGCGCTGGCGGCGAAGTCGAAGCGGTAGGTGGCGAGCGCCTCATCCAGCGCCGCGAGCGCGCTGCCCAGCCGCGAGCGGATCCAGCGGTCGGCGACCGACAGCTCGCCGGGTGCGGCCGCGGCGACCGCGGTCTCACCCTCCAGCGAGCGCAGCGCGAAGCGCGCGGCGTTCCACAGCTTGTTGCAGAACTTGCGATTGCCATCGACACGGTTCAGATCGAAGCGCAGCTCCCGGCTCTGGCTCGCGAGCGAGGCGAATGTGAAGCGCAGCGCATCGGTGCCGTGCGCCGGGATGCCCTGCGGGTACTGCTTGCGAGTCGCGCGCTCGATCGCGGCCGCGAGGTGCGGCTGCATCAGCCCGCTGGTGCGCTTGGCGATCAGCTCGGGCAGCTCGATGCCGTCGATGATGTCGATCGGGTCGATGACGTTACCCTTGGACTTGGACATCTTCTGGCCTTCGGCGTCGAGGATCAGCCCGTGCACGTACACCTCCCGGAACGGCACCGCGCCCATGAACTTGAGGCCGAACATGATCATGCGCGCGACCCAGAAAAAGATGATGTCGAAGCCGGTGACCAGCACGTCGGTCGGATAGAAGCGCGTCAGCTCGGCGCTGCCCTCCGGCCAGCCGAGCGTGGAGAACGGCCACAGCGCCGAGGAGAACCAGGTGTCGAGCACGTCCTCGTCCTGCGTGAGGGGCACGTCCTGACCGTGGCGCGCGCGTGCCTGCGCGTGCGCCTCGGCCTCGCTGCGCGCCACGTACACACCGCCCTTGCCGTCGTACCAGGCCGGGATGCGGTGACCCCACCACAGCTGACGGCTGATGCACCAGTCCTGAATGTTCTCCATCCACTGGAAGTAGGTCCTGCTCCAGTGTTCCGGCACGAAGCGCACCCGACCGCCGCGCACCGCCTCGATCGCCGCGGCCGCGAGCGTGGCGACGCGTACGTACCACTGGTCGGTCAGGTAGGGCTCGATCACGGCCCCGCTGCGATCACCGCGCGGAACCATCAGCTTGTGCGGCTCGATGCGCTCGATCAGGCCCGCGGACGTGAGTTCCTCGACGATGCGCGTACGGGCCGCGAAGCGATCCAACCCACGCAGCCGCGGAGGTGCCGCCTCGTTCAGGCGCGCATCCGCGGTAAAGATGTTGATCAGCGGCAGGCCGTGGCGCTGTGCGACCGCGTAGTCGTTGAAGTCGTGCGTCGGGGTGATCTTCACGCAGCCGCTGCCGAAGCCCGGATCCACGAAGTCGTCGGCGATGACGGGAATCTCGCGCTCGGCCAGCGGCAGGCGCACGCGCGCGCCGATGAGGTGGCGGTAGCGCTGGTCCGCGGGATTGACCGCCACCGCGGCATCCCCGAGCATCGTCTCCGGACGCGTCGTGGCGACCACCACGTAGGCCCGGCCGCCCGCACCGTCCGCGCCGCCCGCGCCTGTCGCACCTGCTGCACCGGCGCCGCCCCCAGCCTCGCCGGTCCCGGCGTCCAGCAGCGGATAGCGCAGGTGCCAGAGCGAGCCTTCTTCCTCGCTGGAGAGCACTTCCAGGTCCGACAGCGCCGTGCGCAGCTGCGGATCCCAATTGACCAGACGCTGGCCGCGGTAGATCAGCCCCTGCTCGTGCAGGCGCACGAAGGCTTCGAGCACCGCGCGCGAGAGCCCCTCGTCCATCGTGAAGCGCTCGCGCGACCAATCCACCGAGGCGCCCAGGCGCCGCATCTGCCGGCCGATGGTGTCACCGGATTGCTCTTTCCACGCCCACACGCGCCGCACGAATTCATCGCGCGACAGGTCGGTGCGCCGGCGTCCCTCCGCATTGAGCATGCGTTCCACCACCATCTGGGTGGCGATGCCGGCGTGGTCGGTGCCCGGCTGCCACAACGTGACGTCCCCGCGCATGCGATGCACGCGCGTCAGGGCATCCATGATCGTGTCCTGGAACGCATGGCCCATGTGCAGCGTGCCGGTGACATTGGGCGGGGGAATCACGATGCAGTAGCCGCGAGCGCCCGCGGTCGGGCGTGGCGCGAAGTAGCCGGCCGCTTCCCAGCGCTGGTAGAGCCGCGGCTCGATCTCTCCGGGCGAGTAGGTCTTATCCATCACCGAGCCTGGGCGTCACGGATGCTGACGCCGGATCATCGAGGGGGTCATAAAGCCTTGATTATACGGGTTTCCGGCGCAAGTTTACGGCCCCTGGTCGGCGGCGATGTGATGGGTTTGGGGATTCAGGGCGCGATCGCGATACGCACGGAAGCGCGCGCGCGCGGCCTGCCGGCGCGATTCCTCCGCATCGACGATCTCAACGATGCGCGCAGCGCGTTCGGCGCCGGCGGGGACTTCGCTGGCCAGATTGAGCAGTAGGTCGTAGTCGGCGTCCGGGCCATTCTGGCAGCCGAGCAGTACGGGGGTATCCAGCCACTGCCGCGGCTCACTGTAGGGCTCGTGCGGCACGAAGCTGCGATCCGCAAAGCTCCACAGCAGCTCATCGAAGCTGGACAGCTGCGCGGGGTCCTGCAGCCGGACGAACACCCGCTGGCCGAGCAGGTAGGCCTTCTCGGTCAGGCGGCAGGCGTACTTGAGGCGCGCGAGCTCGTCCGTACCGGCCAGCACGTAGAAGTCCACGCGCTGCGCGCCCGGCGCGGCGGCGCTGCCCGCCGCACTGGCGCTGTCCGGCGTGCTGGCGCCGTCCGGCGCGTTCGCGCTGCCCGGCGGCTCGCTCAAGTCGACGCGCGCTGGGAGAGGAAATCGGCCACCAGCGACAGCGGCCGCCCGGTCGCGCTCTTCTCCTTGCCGCTCGTCCAGGCGGTTCCGGCGATGTCGAGGTGCGCCCAGGGCATCCCGGCCGTGAACTTGCCGAGAAACGCCGCCGCGGTGATCGCCCCGCCATCGCGGCCGGCCACGTTGGCCATGTCGGCGAAGTTGCTGCGCAGCTGCTCGGCGTAGTCCTCGGTGAGCGGCAGCTGCCAGGCCCAGTCCTCGGTGCGCTGTCCGGCCTGCACCAGCTCGCGCGTCAGCGCCTCGTCATTGCCGAACACCGCGCTGTAGTGATGTCCGAGCGCGACCACGCAGGCGCCGGTGAGCGTGGCGAAATCCACCACCGCCGCGGGCCGATAGCGGCG
>JASHSK010000042.1 GCA_030038755.1 Gammaproteobacteria bacterium | reverse complement strand
AGCCTGCGCGCCGGGCTGTCGCGCCCACGCGTCGAAGGCCGGGGCGAGCACCGCGCTGGCCGGCGCCGACGCAATCAGGGCGTCCGCCGGCGGGGTGTCGTTGTCGGGATCCCAATCTGCCGGACGGTAACGCGAGGGTAGATCCGCGACCGCCACGGCGCGGCCACCACACTGCACGGCCATGCGCTCGATCAGATTACCGAGCTCGCGCACGTTGCCTGGCCAGTGATAGCGCGACAGCGCCGCCAGCGCTGCCGGGGTGAAGCACACACGTGGCCGTCCCGCCCCCGCCATCCGCTCGGCCAGCGCCGAGATCAGACCGGGCAGATCCTCGCTGCGCTCGCGCAGCGGCGGCATCTCGATCGGCACCACGTTCAGGCGGTAGTACAGGTCCTCGCGGAACGTCCCGCGCGCGATCGCTTCTTCGAGATTGCGGTGCGTGGCCGCGATGATGCGCACGTCACAGCGCTGCGAGGCGCAGCTGCCGACGCGCTCGAACACACGCTCCTGCAGCACGCGCAGCAGCTTGACCTGCATGGTCGGATTCATGTCGCCGATCTCGTCGAGGAAGATCGTGCCGCCCTCGGCGATCTCGAAGCGGCCCTTGCGTACCGACAGCGCGCCGGTGAAGGCGCCCTTTTCGTGTCCGAACAGCTCGCTTTCGAGCAGCTCCGCGGGGATAGCTCCGCAGTTGATCGGCACGAAGGCACGCCGCCGCCGCGGGGATGCCTCGTGAACGGCGCGCGCGACCACCTCCTTGCCCGTGCCGGACTCGCCGAGCACCAGCACGTTGGTGTCGAACGCGGCCACCTGCCGGATGAGCTGATTGACGCGGCGGATCGCCGCGGATTCGCCGCTCGGTAGCAGCGGCGTGTCGCCGATCAGCGCGGATAATCCGCACGTTTCAGCGCTTCCGAAGGCCACGGTGGCCGTATCAGCCATGAATCAATGTCCCCTCGCTGTCCGTTCGGAATCAGCGTAGGGATCGGGTTATGCAAAGGGATGGGCTTTCGTCACATCGGTCCTGAGTACAGCGTCGCAGTTTCGCGACGCACGCTCATGCCGCTCTAAAGAATTGCCTGCACCGGCCGGGGACCCTTGGGCGCGCCGGCCGGGGCGTCCCGATCCGCGCCAGCCGGGGTACCTACTCGCGCGACTCCGCCGACTCCTCCGCCGGCGAGCGCGCCTTGCGCGCATCCGCCACGTCGCGCCGATGGCGCAGGAACGCCAGCCGCTGGATCAGCTCACCAACCGCGTCGGACAGCCCCTCGAAGCGCACATGCACCTGCGCGCCCTCGACGCGGCTCACGACCGAGGGCATGTCGAGCGGCTGCGGCAGCGAGCCGCGCAGGTGGATGCGCAGCAGCCCGTGCGAGCCCACCTCGGGCGCAGGGCCCAGAATCGTCCAGGAGGCCCCGTGCGCATTGAACTGGATGGTCGTGGACGGCGGCATGCGGTCCTTCATCACCAGCTTGGAGAGCAGCTGCAGCACGAGGTTGAGCTTGAAGTCCAGCCGCGCGATCTCGCCGGCGAGCGGCCCGGGATCCTCGCCCTGATCGCGGATCGGGTGCTCCTCGACGGCCGTGCAGGCCTGCAGCAGCATCAGATTCGCCTCTGCGAGCGTGCTGTGCTCGAAGCTGGTGAGCGGCCGACTGCGCGCCTGCCACTCCACCGGCAGTACGTCGTGGTACGCCAGCTCGTTATAGAGCACTACGGTGTCGACGCCCTCGTTCATCTGCTCGCCTGGGGGCTGAACCCGGGTCGGCCCGGGGGCATTTTACCGCGGGTGCTCCCCGGCGTGCCGCGACGCACTGCTCAGCCGGCCGCGACGCGTCCCTGCTCCTGGCGCCGGACCTCGGGGCCAATGGCGATCCAGGCGCTGCGGATCTCACCCAGCAGGCCCATCACCTCGGCGATGCAGCCCGCATTGTTGTCGGCGTTGGCGCGCAGCAGCTGGCGCAGCATGTATTCGTACAGCTCGCTCAGGTTGCGCGCCAGCTCGCCGCCCTCGGCCATGTTGAGGCTGCCGCGCAGCTCACCCACGATGCGCATGCTCTGACTGAGCAGCTGGGCCTTGCGGCCCAGATACCCGCGCGGGCGCTGCTCGAGGCAGCCGCGCGCGAGCGCCAGGCGCTCGAGCGCTCCGTCCATCAGCATCAGCACCAGTCGATGGGGATCGGCACCGGCGACGCTGCCGTGCGTCGAGACGCTTTGATAGGCGGCAAGTTTGGAGTTCCTGGCGTAACCGCTCACCGCAATACTCCGTCCAATTCCCGATGCGGTAATTAACGGCGGTGGCCGCGCGAACTTGAGTGCCGCGGCCCGCCCCCCGCCCGGGGGCGGCACCTGCCCGGGCGCTACGCCCGCCTGGCGCTACGCCGGCCTGGCGCTACGCGCGCTTCTGCTCGGCTGCCGGAATGACGAAACTGATGAACGAGGTGATGACGTACTTGTCGTCGGAGCGGGGAACCTCGCCACAGTGCGCGTGGGTCCAGAACGTCGGGAAGAAAACGGCGTCGCCGGCGATCGGCCTGATGCGCAGGTTCTGCCGGTGAAAGCACGTCTCCCCGCCCTCCTCGACGGAATTCAGATAGATCACCGCGGCCATCTGACGATGCCACGTACCGGGCCCGACCGCATCGAAATGCCATTTGAAATGGCCCTGGTTCTTCGGGTAGTGCTGGATCTTGTAGCCGGTCCACCACAGCGGCCACACCTGCATCGACGGCAGTTGTGCCGCCAGCTGCTGCACCGTGCTGTCGAAGGCGCGATTCAGCTCCCCGAAGGCCGCCGCCCAGGGGCCCTCCCGGGGGATTACCAGATCCGTGCTGACCTTGACGTCGTCGTGAAGCTTCTTTTCGCCACCGCCGCTGATGGCATACCCCGGATGTTTGGCCGGGTCGCGCCGATAGTTGGCGATGATCGTCCGACACAGATCCTTCGACAGCAGCTCCTTCACGTAGAAGATGCTCTCGACGGCCGGGATGATCTCGCTCATACGGCGCTCGGCCGCAGCTAGGCCTGCGGCACGCCCTGCACCGTCGGCAGCGTCGCGAACTGCTGTGTCAGGTACGACGAGGTCGTCTGCAGCGAGGACAGCAGCGTATTGAGCGCCGCATACTGCTCCGTGAGACTGGCGCTGAGCGCCGACATCTGACTGTTGAGCTGATCGCTCTGCGTCGTCAGATTGTTCTGCTGCGTGGTCAGTGTCTGGCTCTCATCGGGGATCGAGCCGCCGCTCGCCAGATCCGCCGTGATCTGGGTGTTGAGCGTGGCAGCCACGCCCGAGGTGCTGCTGAACAGCTGACTGACGGCGCTGAAGTCGCTCGAGAGCGCATTGGCGAGCGTCGCGCTGTTGACGCTGAGAGTGCCATCACTGTTGGTGGTGATACCGATGCTGGCGAGCGAGTTGTACACCGAGGAGCCGGTGTTCACGATGCTGTACAGCGCCTGGTTGGTCTGGCTCTCGATGTTCTCCAGCAGTCCACTGCCCATCATCGGCCCGGCGGTCGAGGTCGACGCGTCGTAGCTGCCGAGCGAATTGAAAGTACTGAGCAGCGTGTTGTACGCCGACACGAAGCTGCTGATGTTGCTCTCGATCGTCGAGGTACCGTTCGACAGCGACAGCGTCGCGCCACCACTGCCGGTGGTGCCGAGCAGATTGATGGTCACGCCGCTCAGGGCGCCGGTCACGGTGTTGCTCGCGCTGGTGCCGCTGACACCGGCGATGCTGTAGCTGGCGTCCTGCGCCTGCGACTGCACCGAGTAGTTGGTACTGCCCGATCCGTAGGTCAGTGCGGCGAGCCCGTCGCCGCTGTCGGTCTCGGTCACCTGGATGGTATTGGCGGCGCCCGTGAGTGAGGAAGACAGCACCAGGTAGGCGCCGTCGGTGCCCTGCAGCACGCTCGCGGTGATGCCGGGGTTGCCGCTGGCGGAGTTGATGGCGTCGGCGATGTCCGCGAGCGTGTCGTTGCTGCTGTCGATCGTGACCTGGAAGCTCGTGCCGCCGAGCGACAGGCTCAGGGTACCGGTGCCCACGGCGCTGTTGGCGCCGTCGGCAAACGCGTTCGATAGCAGCTGCTCGGACTGCGCGAGCGCCGAGACGACCACGTTGTAGCTTCCGGCGGTGGTGGCATCCGAACCGGCCGTCGCCGTGAACGCCGCCGTGTCGCTGCTGGTGGCCGTCAGCGCGTTGAACGCGTCGGATGTGGCCAGCGGTGTGACGGAGGATTGAAACGTCGACAGCGCGCTCTGCAGCGTGCCGAGCGCGGAGATCTGCGTGCTGACCGACTGCTGCTCACCGGAGATCAACGTCTCCTGCGGGTCCTCCGCGGCCGAAACCAGCTCCGATACCAGCGTGCTGACGTCGATGACCGAGCCGCCGGTGGCCGAGGAGCTGCTGCCGCTGGACGACGTCAGCGACGACGACAGCTGACTGGCGATGTCCTGGGAAGTCACGCTCATGGCCACCTACTCCCGGTCTGCCGCGCAAACGGAACCGGGCGGGGCCTCTGCGACCCCGCCCGGCAGGCTCTGAAGTTGCGTGTTCCGAGCTCGCACCGCTTACGACGGCAGCTTCTGCAGCAGCGTCAGTACGTTCTGCGGAATCTCATTGGCCTGCGCGACCATCGCCGTGCTTGCCTGCTGCAGGATCTGCGCCTGCGAGAGCTGTGAGGTCGCCTGCGCGTAGTCCGTGTCCTCCACGGTGCTGCGCGCGCTCTGCAGGTTGGTCACGTCGGTCGCCAGGCCGGTCGCCGCGGCCTGGAAGCGGTCCTGATACGCGCCCAGCTGCGCGCCGAGCGTCGCTACCTGCTGCAGGGCGGCCGTCAGTGTGGTCAGCGCGGTGTTGGCATTCGCCACGGTGTCGACGTTGAGGCTCGCAACGGTCGTGTTGATGGCATCCTGCGTCTCGGCAGTCAGGCCCGCGTCGGCAGGAGTCGTACCACCGACCGTGAAGGCTGAGGAGCCGGTGAGCGTCACGTTGCCCGTGAGGTCACCCACCCCAGCGGTCAGGCCAGTGCCGACCAGCCCGATCGCCGCGGCGGTCAGCGCGGTGGTGCCGGTGCTCGTGATCGCGCCGACGTCGATGTTGCGCCCATCGGTCGTCGTCAGCACCAGCTCGTTACTGGAGTTCACTGACGCCGAGACGCCCGAGGTGGCGCTCACGTCGTTGATGTCGGCCGCAACCGTGGCGGCGTCGGTCGCCGCGTCGCCGGTCAGCGACCCGACGGCGATATTCACCGTCGCGCCGTTGAGCGTGAAGGAACCTCCCATGTCGGCCGTGCCGCCGGTAGGAGCGGCCGTGGCCGTGAACGTATTGGCCGCGGTGGCCGTTATGCCCGATTCGGTCGCATTGATCGCCTGCGCGATCGCATAGGCGCTGTCGGCATCCTGACCACCCTCGGATCCGCCCGTCGACGCGCCGACCGTATAGGTTTGCCCGCCGACCGTCAGCGTCAGATCTCCCGAGGCCAGCGCAGCGGTCGTGGCCGTGCCCGTGACCGTATAGGCGCCCAGCGCGTTGGTGTGCATGTCGGTGATCTGGCCGACCTGGATGCTCTGGCCTTCGTTGGCGCCGATCTGGAAGGTGGCGCCCTGGAAGGAGCCGTCGAGCAGGTTCACGCCGTTGAACTGCGTGTTCGCGGCGACGCTGTCGATGTCCTGCAGCTCCTGCTGGAACTGCGTGTTCAGGTCCGAGCGATCGGTGCCGCTGTTGGTCGCGTTGACCGACTCGACCGCGAGGCTGTACATGCTCTGCAGGTCGTTGGTGATCTCCGACAGCGCGCCCGAGGCCGTCTGCACCAGCGACGTGCCGTCGTTGGCGTTCTGCTCCGCCTGCGTCATACCGTTGATCTGCGAGGTCATGCCCTGCACGATCGCGTAGTCGGCGGCGTCGTCGGCCGGGGAGTTGATGCGCAGACCCGTGGACAGCTGCTGCAATGCGGTGGACAGTGACGACCCCGACGTCGTCAGGCTGTTCTGCGCAATCAGTGAATCGACGTTGGTATTGAGGACTAGTGCCATTGCCAGTTGCTCCTGATGTTTCGTTCAGGCGCCGGACACCAGTCCGTCGCGCTGTTCCCTGCCGGGCGACCTCTCGGTCCGTCCCTGTCCCGGCAGTTATCGGTGCGCCGCGCGCGAACTTGACCCCCCGGCACCGCAGTTGGCGGAACTGTCGAAGACGTCACACGGTACGCCGCACCGCGGAGCGGGAGCTCGCCGGCCGCGGCCACGCCGCGGCGCCCGCTGTGTGCGGCAGTGCTCACTTTGTGGCGGCGGATCATTTGAGGTAGCTGAACAGCGACAGCTGCCCGAGCTGCGAATAGGAATCCTCGGCCGCCTGCAGCGCGAGGTACTCCTGGCTGTACTGTGACGTGGCGCTCGCGTAGTTCAGCGAGTCGAGGTTGGAGATTTCCGTCGTGACCGCGGTGCTCTGGCTGCTCAGCGAGGTATTGATGCTGCTGATCAGCGAGATGCGGCTGCCGACGCTGGTGGTGACGTTGGATATCTGGTTCAGCGCCTGGTCGATCTGCTGCAGCGAGCCGTTGAGCGAGGAGCTCAGCTGGGCCTGCGCCGCCGAGCTGCTGCCGGCGTTGTCGAGCGAGCTGACCAGATTGTCGAGCGTGTTGAAGACGCTCTGCGTGGTCGACCCTGCCACGGTGAAGGTATCCCCCGCCGCGGGTGCGCCGCTGATCCCCACCTCGATGCCGTCGAAATCGATGCTGCCGCCGGTGCTGGCGTCATAGGTTCCGGTGGCTACCGTGCCGCCGGCGTTCGTGACCGTGTAGTCGTCGCCGTCGGTGAAGGTGATCGTGTAGGGACCCGCCGCGGCGCCTCCCGCCGCCTCCCACTGCGCTGCGTCCACGACGCTGCCGGCGTCGATGACCCCGGTGCCGGTGTTGCTCGTGCTCGCGGCGGTGGTGAAGGTGCCGTTGCCGGTCGGTATGTTCATGAACACCGACGAGCCCGGATCACCCGCCTGCACCGAGGTGCCGCCATCCAGCGGCACGCTCGTGGTGCCCTCATCGCCCAGATAGACGACCGAGCCGCTCGCGCCGCGCGCGAACGGCTGCGTATTGTCCGAGTAGCCGGCGAACAGGTACTGCCCGGTGGCGTTCTGGCTGTTGGCGATGCCGAGCAGCTGCTGCTCGAGCTGCTGCACCTGCGTGGCGATCGACTGCAGGTCGCTGGTGTTGTTGGTGCCGCTGTTGGCCTGCGTCACCAGACTCTGAATCGATTGCAGCGTGGTGGTGGCGCTGGAGAGCGCCGACTCCTCCAACGTCAGATTGGTGTTGGCGCTCTGTCCGTTGGTGGTGTACTGCTGGTATTGAGAGCTGGTGTTGGTCAGCTGCAGTAGCTCGACCTCTCCCACCGGGTTGTCGGACGGGGAATTGATGCTCTGCCCGGTCGAGAGCTCGTTCTCCGTGGTCGACAGCGCGCTCTCGTCCTGCAGGATGCCGTTGAGGGCGGAGTCGTTCAACATCGAGGTGGAGATACGCATGATCGCTTACAACCTCAGTTCCAACCTTGTCCCGGGGCTCAGGCCACCGCGCCGGTCGTCTGCACCGCGCCCAGCAGCGAGTCGAACAGCGACTGCGAGGTGGCGATGATCTGCGCGGCAGCCTGGTAGGCCTGCTCGTACTGCAGCATGTTGGCAGCCTCCTGATCCAGGTTCACTCCCGAGACGCTCTGCTGCGCGCTCTGGGCGGAGTTCATGGCGCTCTGCTGCGCCGTCGCGCCGTTCTGCGCCTGGCTGGTCTGCATGCCCACGGTTCCGACGTAGCTCTGCACCGCGTTCGCGAGCGACTGCGTGCCGCCGTTGAGCGCGTTGACGTTCATGACGTTGGCGAGCAGCAGCGCGTTGCGGTTGTCGCCGCTGTCGTCGCTGTTGTAGTCGATGCTGAAGCTGTCGCCGGCCGCCGGGGTGCCGGTGAGCGTGATGTCGACGCCGTCGGAGGTGGTGATCGGCGTGCCCGAGGTGTACGTGCCCGCCGCCACCGTGGCTCCCTCGGAGTTGGTGACCGTGTAGGCGGTCGGGCTGCTGAAGCTCAGGGTGTAGTCATCGGGTGTCCAGGACCCGAGATTCGCGACACTCGCGGTCTCGATGCTGGCCGTGCCGGTATT
>JASHSK010000311.1 GCA_030038755.1 Gammaproteobacteria bacterium | reverse complement strand
TGTTCATGGGCTACCGTCCCGGGGGTCGGGCGTTCATGGTCGGAGCGTTATGGTCGGATCTTGACCAGGCGGCGGCAAGCAGTCATCCGCATCGCGACCCTGGCAGCCTGTCGGAGACAGGCGGCTAGCCGAGCCGCACCCGCCTCCAGGCCGGCTGGGAGGCGAATTTCAGAAAGCCCGTCAGATCGGGCAGCTGCTCGATCTCGGAGGCCATGACCGCGTCCTCGGTCGCGTACTGTTCGCTCTCCGTGCGGGTCTGGTGCAGCAGTCCACCGGGTCGCAGTGGCCGGCTACGCGAAACCAGCCGGCGGATGATTTCGCGCCGACCGATCAGACGGGCCGCGAATTCGGCGGTGCCACCGTGCTCACTGGCCGAGCAGCGCAGGATGAGCGTGTTGCCGCAGTTTTCCACGATGGTCTGCGCCTCCGCGTCGCCGTAGGTGCTGCGTACCTGAGCGATGCTCTGCAGCCCGAGTACGCAGCGGCCGCCGAACTTGCGCAGCCGGGCCAGCGCGTCCTTCAGTCCGTCGATGGCGCCGAGCGCGTCCAGCTCGTCGACGATGAACCACAGGCGCTGATCGCGCTGCTCGCCGTTCATGGCTTCGAAGATGGCCAGTCGCATCCAGGTGCCAAGCACGTGGCGCAGGGCGGCGATCTCGTTCGCCCGATAGGGCAGGAACAACACGCCGTGCGCGGCAGGGTCGCCGTGTCCATCGGGCGCGCCGTGCGCGGCGGGGTCGCGCTGCCCGTCGCGCACCCAGCGCCGGATGCAGAGCGGCTCACCGCCGCTCTGGGCGGCCAGGTGCTCGAGCGCACTGACGTGTGCGCCGGCGATCGAGCGCACCGATTCGAAGAAGCGGGCGTTGTCAGTGCCGAGAAAGGGCGCGGCCGCAGTGCCCGCCAGCAATACCCGCAGCTCCTCGGCGGGGGCCAGGAACAGCAGGCGGTAGAGCTGGGGGAGGCTGGCCTCTCCGCTGGAGTGCAGCCGGCGCAGTACCGCGCTGATGAAGGTACGCGCGTAGTGGCGCCAGTTGCGATCGCTGCCCTCATGGTCGGGCACGAGCGAGCGCGCCAGCTGCTCGGCATCCTGCGGCTCCTGTATCTCGGCAAACAAATCCCAGCGTGCGGCCCGCGCGTCGAACGGATTGAGGATGCGATCGGCACGCCCCGGGTCGTAGAAGGCCTCGAGGTAGCTGGCGTCGGGGTCGGCGATGATGGCGCGGTCCCCGCGCGCCAGCGCGCCGCGCAGCAGCTCGCGAATGGCGGTGCTCTTGCCCGTCCCGGTGGTACCGAGGAGCTTGAAGTGCTTGGTCTCATCGAGCGCGGGCACCGATTCACCGGCGAGGCTCAGCGAGGTGGCGCCGTGGGCTCTCGCCCCGCTCGTGGCGGTCGGGGCAACGCCAGAGTTCGGACGATGGGCGCCTTGTCCGTTCACGAGCTGTGCGCCACGAATGTGCAGCACCGGCAGGCCGTGGGAGCGAGCGAGCAGGGCGCCGGTGGCCGTGCCGAACAGCACGTAGAAGATCCCGCTGAGAACGTAGGCGAGCCACAGCGGAAGCGCTGCCGTGAGGGCGGCGCCGATGAGTCCCCAGACAGCCATGGCCGCCACGGTCGTGAGCAGGCCCAGCCCGAGCAGCCCGGGCAGCGAGGCCCTGGCACGGCGTACCCGTCGCACGCCCAGCCACAACCCGAGCAGGCACAGCACATAGATCAGCAGCAGCCCCGACCCGCCATGGCCCAGCTGATTCAACACGGCGGTTGCCTACCGCAAGGCGCGCAGGATCCTCATCGATCCCTACCTCCCCGCCCCGAGTGTGCGCGTGGCCGGTCGCAGCGTCAAAAGGAACACCAGGGCCGCTGATGCGCATTCAGCAACGTGCGCGCGCCTTCAGTCCCCCGTCGCAGATTCCTCCAGCCGGCGGTTGCGGGTCGGTGCGATCCTGGCGCCGATCACACCCTTGATATCGGCGATCGCGACGATCAGCGCCTCCACGTGCCTGCGGCCGGTGACCTGGAATTGCATCGCGCGGATCTCGCTCTCGGTGGCGCTGTCGGTCTGCTCCATGGTGAGCTGGTGGATGGCATAGCCGCGCCCCGTGCACATCTGCATGACCTTTTCGACGGCTCCCCTGCCGGGTGTGTATTGGACGTGCAGCACGGCGCGCTCGGAACGGATTCGAGCCTCCACTCCCCGGTATCCAAAGGCGACGAGGAAATGCCCAGCCGTCACGAACAGCGCCAGCAGCGGCAGTCCGGCACCGCAGGCCATGCCAACGGCGGCGGTGAGCCAGATGATGGCGGCGGTCGTCAGCCCGCGCACGATGTCCCGTTGTACGAAGATCAGGCCGCCGCCGATGAAGCCGATGCCCGAGACGATCTGTGCTGCCACGCGCGAAGGGTCGAGGACAACCGAGTCCCTGACGATGGTGTCACCGAAGCCATACTTCGAGACGAGCATGATGAGCGCGGCGGCGACACCGACCAGGGTGTGGGTGCGCAAGCCCGCGCTCTTCGCTCGAAACTCCCGCTCGAGCCCTATGATCGAGGACAGGACCAGGGCGAGGGCAAGCTCGCCGAACTGCAGCCAGGTCTCGCCTTGTGGTTCGGCATACAGGAATTGGAGCAGGTGCATGGTCGGCTCCCCGGGTGAATGATGCAGACGGCCTCAGGCCCGATGACGGCGGGCCGCCCGGAGAATTCTGCACCTTCCGATGAGCCGATGACATTGC
>JASHSK010000310.1 GCA_030038755.1 Gammaproteobacteria bacterium | reverse complement strand
GTCCGCGATGGCGCCGATCCCGGCGCCCTCCCCGCCCAGCGACGGCGGCACCTGCAGGCCCAGCAGCCGTTGTGCGCGGATCGCCTCGAGCGCCTCGGAGGGAAAGCGCGCGGCGGCATCGACCTCGCCGGCGTGGCGGGCGGCGATCTCGGCGGCCGCGCGCGCGCGGGAACGCAGCTGCGCGTCGGCGCCGACGGTGCCCGCGGCCTCCGTCGGGGCGTCTGTCTGCTCTGTCAACGGTACTGCCATGCGCCCGCCTCGCCGCGGCCCTGAGGATCCGCGGTCACGATAACCGAAGAGCCACGCGACTGCCTAGGCACGGACCCCGGGCGCACAGCGCGATGGCCAGCAGGGATCGAGTACCGCCGGGTCGGTGTGCGCCGCTGCTCAGAATGAGACATATGGGTACTCAACGTCCTTGAGCGCCGCCGCACGATGCTATAGTGGCTCGCATGACCCCGCTGGCCGATGACAGCAGCGCACAGCTGACGGTGCGAGAGCGATTGATCGCACTCGTCCGCAAGATCCTCGGGCCACCGTCGGCCAATCGACCGTTGCCCATCGATGCGCGCCTCGCCGATCTGGGCATGAGCTCGCTGAAGATGGTGAATCTGATGCTGGCGATGGAAGTCCAGTTCGACATCGCCATCCCGCAGGAAGAGATCACGCCGGAGAATTTCGCCTCGATCGCGTCGGTGGAAGCGGTGATCGGGCGTCTGCGTAAAATTTAAGGTGCGCCCGGGTCGCGCGCCGCCTCGACCAGCGCGCCGACCAGCGCATCGACGTCCTCGTCGCCACTCTCACCGTGCGTGGCGCAGATGCGCACCACCTCGCTGCCTTCGAAGCTCGTCGCGGCGGCCCACGCGCGCCCGGAGCTGAGCACCCGGCGCACGATCTCGCGCACCGGCGCCGCACCGGCCGGCGGCGCGACGCACAGCACCGCGAGGCGCGAGGCGTTGCGCGCCACCCAGCCGTGCGCCTCGAGCCGCCGCCGCACCTCATCGATGAGCGCCACCGCGCGCTGCACATGCGCACCATAGCCGTCCCAGCCTGCAGCGGCGAGCGACAGGAACAGCCGCAGCCCCATGAAGCGTCGCGACCAGTGCAGGGTATTCAGGTACGGATCGACGCTGGCAGCGGCCGAGGGCATGAAGTCCGCCGTGACGCGGAAGGCCTCACCGAGCACGTGCGCGTGGCGCGTGATGAACATGCCGCACCCCATGGTGGCCGCAAACCATTTGTGCGCGTCGATGGTGATCGAGTCCGCCAGCTCCATTCCCCCGAGCAGCGCCCGCAGCCGCGGCGCGGCCAGCGCCGCCCCGCCCCAGGCCGCATCGACGTGATACCAGAGGCCATGCTCGCGCGCGATCGCCGCGATAGCCGCGAGCGGATCGATCATGCCGGCGCCGGTCGTGCCGGCTGTCGCGGCAATCATGATCGGACGCGTGCCCGCACGCCGATCGGCGGCCACCGCGGCGGCCAGCGCCCGTACATCGAGCCGCCCGGAGCCATCGGTACCGATCAGCCGCAGCGCCGCGCGACCCACGCCGCACTGATGCGCGACCTTGAACCACCCGGGCTGGCAGTCGCGCGAGGCATAGAAGGCCAGCGGCGCGCCGAACGCCGCCACGCCGTCCGTGCCGAAGCGCGGCTCGGCGTGCGTGAGCGCACAGATCAGCGCCGTGGCATTGGCTTCCGAGCCACTGGTGGTGAAGTGCCCCGCCGACTCGGGCGGCAGCCCCGCCCGCTGCGCCAGTGCGCCGAGCACGTGCGCCTCGATGGCCACGGCGGCCGGCGAGGTGCCGGTGCTCGCCAGCTGCGGATTGAAGCCGGCCGCCAGCCGATCGGCGCACTGCGCCGGGAACGTCGGAGCCGGGTTGAACAGGCCGAAGTAGCGGGGGTTGTTCAGATGCGTGAGACCGTGCTCGAGCTGCGAGATCGTCCAGGCGAGCAGCGGTTGCAACGGCTGCGGGCTGGTGAAATCGAACTGCGCGAGCTCGCGCCGGAAGCGCTCCATGTCCAGCCGCGGCGTCACCGGCCCGCGCGCCACACGCTCGCCCGCCTCGAGCAGCTCGCGCGTCAGCCACTGCTCGATCGCCTCGCGCTCGGCGCGCGGCGGGAACAGACTCGCGACCGCGGGGGGCACGGCGTGCGTCGCTGCGGGTGTCTGGGTCGTCGTCACGCCGCGCTCAAGCCGTGGCCGCGGCGAGTGCCTGGTCCAGATCGGCCAGGATGTCGTCGATGTGCTCGATACCCACGCTCAGGCGGATCATCTCGGGCGTGACGCCCGCGAGCCGCTGCTCCTGAGGGGACATCTGCCGGTGCGTGGTCGAAGCCGGATGGCAGGCGAGCGACTTCGCGTCCCCGAGGTTCACCAGGCGCTTGAAGAGCCCCAGCGCGTCGTAGAAGCGCACCGCCGCCGCGTAGCCGCCATGCACCTCGAAAGTCAGCAGCGAGCAGGCACGGCCGGCGAGGTATTTCTGCACCAGCGGATAGTAGGGACTGTCCGGGAACCCCGCATAACTGACCGTGGCGACGCGCGCGTCCTCGCGCAGAAACTGCGCGACGCGGCGCGCGTTGGACACGTGCCGCTCCATGCGCAGCGACACCGTCTCGATTCCCTGCAGCAGCAGAAAGGCGCTCAGCGGGGAGAGCACCGCCCCCGTGGTGCGCTGATAGACAGAGCGGGCGCGCCCGATGAAGGCCGCCGCGCCGTAGTGATCCGTGTATACCAGGCCGTGATAGGAAGGATCGGGCCGCGTGAGCATCGGGAAGCGCGCGGCGTGCTGCGTCCAGGGGAAGCGCCCGCCGTCCACGAGAATGCCGCCGAGCGTGGTGCCGTGCCCGCCCAGAAACTTGGTGAGCGAGTGCAGTACAATGTCCGCGCCGTAATCGATGGGCCGCAGCAGAATCGGCGAGGGTACGGTGTTGTCCGTGATCAGCGGCACGCCGGCCGCGTGCGCCACCGCGGCGATCGCCTCGAGGTCGCAGACGTTGCCCGCCGGGTTGCCGACTGTTTCACAGAACACCGCGCGCGTATCGGCGTCGATGAGCGCCGCGATCGCGTCGGGCCGGTCGGAGGCGGCAAAGCGCACCTGCACGCCGAACTGCGGCAACACATGGGCAAACAGCGTATGCGTCGTGCCATAAAGCTGCGGAACCGAGACGATGTTGCGTCCCGCCTCGGTGACGGTCAGCATCGCGTAGTGCAGCGCCGCCTGCCCCGAGGCGAGCGACAGCGCCGCGACAC
>JASHSK010000309.1 GCA_030038755.1 Gammaproteobacteria bacterium | reverse complement strand
GCCTACCAGCAGGCCGAGGCGCGGGGACTGGCCCGCCGGACACTGCCGGCGCGCGACCTGTACGCGCGCATGATGCGCACGCTCGCGCACACCGGCAACGGCTGGATGACCTTCAAGGACGCCTGCAACCGCGCCTGCAACCAGACCGCGGCACCGGGCCACCAGGTGCATCTGTCGAACCTGTGCACCGAGATCGTCGAGGTCAGCGGTCCCGCTGAGACCGCGGTGTGCAATCTCGCGTCGGTTAACCTCGCCCGGCATTTGCTCGTGGGCGCCGAGACACGCGCCGGGGCGGGCGCGGCGGGGATCGACTTCGAGCGGCTCGGACACACCGTGGAAGTGGCGGTGCGCGCGCTCGACCGCGTGATCGATCTGAACTACTACCCGATCCCGAGCGCGCGTGCCTCGAATCTGCGCTGGCGCCCGGTCGGCCTGGGCCTCATGGGCCTGCAGGACGTATTTTTCCGCCTGCGCCTGCCGTTCGACAGCCCCGGCGCGCGGGCTCTTTCGGCCCGCATCAGCGAGCACGTGTACTTCCACGCGCTGCGTACCTCGGTGGAGCTGGCGCGCGCGCACGGCGCGCACGACGCCTTCGCCGACACGCGCGCCGCCCGCGGCGAGCTGCAGTTCGACGCGTGGGGGATCACGCCCGGCGACACCCTGCCCTGGCGCGAGCTCAAGGCCGACATCGCCGCGCATGGGCTGCGCAACAGCCTGCTGATCGCCATCGCTCCCACCGCCACTATCGCCTCGATCGCGGGATGCTATGAATGCATCGAGCCGCAGGTCAGTAACCTCTTCAAGCGCGAGACGCTCAGCGGCGATTTTCTGCAGATCAACGCCTACCTGGTCGAGGAGCTCAAGCAGCTGGGGCTGTGGACCGACGAGATCCGCGATGCCATCAAGCTCGCCGACGGTTCGGTGCAGCAGCTCCACCAGCTGCCCGCGGAGCTGCGCAGCATCTATCGCACCGCCTGGGAGCTGCCGATGCGCGCACTGATCGATCTGGCCGCCGAGCGCGGCCCCTACATCGATCAGAGCCAGTCGCTGAATCTGTTCATGGCCAATCCCAACATCGGTCAACTGTCGAGCATGTACATGTATGCCTGGAAGCGCGGCCTGAAGACCACCTACTACCTGCGCTCGCGCCCCGCCACCGCCATCGCCAAGACGACCGTGACCGCGCCCAGCGCGGCGGCCGCTGCCGCCGGGTCCGGCACCAACGCCATCGCCGGCGGTGCGGCTCTGAGCGCGAGCGCGGCGATCGCCTGTTCCCTGGAGAATCCGCAGAGCTGCGAGGCGTGCCAATGACGACGGATCCACTGCCGCAGACATCACCCGACGACGCCGGCGCCGCGGCGGCGCACCTGCTGGATCCGGGCTTTGCGCTGACGCTGCGCCCGATGCGCTATCCGCGCTTCTATGAGATGTATCGCGCCGCGATCAAGAACACCTGGACCGTCGAAGAGCTCGACTTCCAGATCGATCTGGCGCACCTGCGCTCGCGCCTGACGAGCGCCGAGCGGCACCTGATCGAGCGGCTGGTGGCCTTCTTCGCCACGGGCGATTCGATCGTCTCCAACAATCTGGTCATCAGCCTCTACCGGCACATCAACGCCCCCGAGGCGCGCATGTATCTGTCGCGCCAGCTGTTCGAGGAGGCGCTGCACGTGCAGTTCTACCTGACGCTGCTGGACAACTACGTGCCCGACCCGGTGCGGCGCGCGCAGGCGTTCGCGGCCATCGACAACATCCCCTCGATACGGCGCAAGGCGGAGTTCTGCCAGCGCTGGATCGACTCGGTGTTCGCGCTGCCGCGTATCGAGTCGGCCGCCGACCGGCGGCGCTTCCTGCTGAACCTGTGCTGCTTCGCCTGCTGCATCGAGGGCCTGTTCTTCTTCGGCGCCTTCGCCTACGTCTACTTCCTGCGCTCACGCGGCCTGCTGCCCGCGCTCGCCGCCGGCACCAACTGGGTGTTTCGCGACGAGAGCGCGCACATGGCCTTCGCATTCGCGGTGATCGATACCGTGCGGCGCGAGCAGCCCGAGCTGTTCGATGCCGCGTGGGCGCATGACGTGCGTGCGATGCTCGAGGAAGCGGTCGAGTGCGAGACGCAGTTCGCCGAAGATGTGCTGTCGGGCGGCGTGGTCGGCCTCACGCGCCAGGAGATGCGCCAGTACCTGGAGTACGTGGCCGACCAGCGCGCGCGCCTGCTCGAGCTGCCGCCGCTCTACGGCGCCACCAATCCCTTCCCCTTCATGGCGCTGCAGGATGTGCAGGAGCTGACCAATTTCTTCGAGCGCCGCGTGTCCGCCTACCAGGTCGCGGTGCAGGGCGAGATCTGCTTCGACGCGGCGTTCTGAGGACTGCCCACCCGCCCAGCGCCTACGTGGGCCTGCGCACCCACCCGCCCGCGCGGCGCGCGGACGGTGGCCGCTTACCTCACGCTGGTAACGACGTACAGCGCACCCTGCTTGGCGAGCGTGAACCGCACGCGCCTGCCCGCCGCAAGCTTGTCGTAGAGCGTCCTGTCCTTGACCGCGAAGGTCATGGTCATCGCCGGCCACCCCAGCCCGGCGATCGGCTCGTGGGAGATCGTCACTCGCCCGGCGGTTTCATCGACTCCCTGGACCGTGCCGACTGCGCTGTAACCGTCAGCGGCCGCCACGCTGGGGGCTGGCGGTCCAACCGCCCCGCCGGCGGTCAACGTGAAGTGAATGGCGCCGCCGGTGATGTGGCCGTCATCGGTGGAGACGATGCGATAGCGGATCGTATAGTCACCGGGCGCGAGCCGGGGCGCGGTGATGACGAAGTGCCGGCTCGACGCGCCGGGCAGGGCAATGTGCTGTGGAGTGCCCGTATCCTGCCGCTGGATGCTCAGTGCCGTCAGGCGGGCGTTCTCGGAGAAGGTAAACACGAAGCTCTGCGGCGGCGCCTGTACGACACTGCCGTCCGACGGCGAGGCCTGCTGCAGCAGCGCGTGTGCCGAGCCCAACGAGGGCGCCAGGATGCCGGCGAGCAGCACCGTGTGAATGGAGTGCTTCATGGTTGATCTCCCCTGGATGTAACGCGCGACGGCGGTTGACCCCTCGAAGATATCCACAGCGGCTTCGTCGCGTTGAACTGTATCATGCCGATCGTGGCCGGGGCCGTGATCAAACGTAGATTGCCTGCGACGATTCCTACGCAGGCCCTGACCCGGCGCCGCTTCGTGCAGGGCCTGGCCAGCGGGGCGCTGATCGCGGGCGCCGCGCCCTGGTGCTTTGCTCGGACACGTGGATACATCGCCGCCAGGCCATCCACGGGCGCACCCACCACGGCCGCGGTGCTGTCAGGCACCTCGTTCGAACTGTCGATCGGCGCCCTCGCGGTGAACTTCACCGGCGCCTGGCGGCAGGCCACGGTCGTGAACGGGCAAATGCCGGCGCCGCTGCTGCGCTGGCGCGAGGGGGACACGGTCACGCTGCGCGTGACCAATCATCTGCCGGTACCGAGCTCGATCCATTGGCACGGCGTGCTCGTGCCGGCGGATATGGACGGCGTGCCGGGGCTGAGCTTTCGCGGCATCGCCCCCGGTGAGACCTACGTGTACCGCTTCAACGTCCGCCAGTCCGGCACGTACTGGTACCACTCACACACGGGCTTCCAGGAACAGACCGGCCTGCAGGGGCCGATCGTCATCACGCCACGCGCCGGTGAGCGGCATCCGACCGCGCGCGACTACGTCGTGATGCTTACCGACTGGACCGATCAGAGCCCCGAGCACGTCTTCGCGACGCTCAAGCGCGACAGCGACTACTACGATCGGCACGAGCGCACCGTGGGAGATTTTTTTGCCGAGGCGCACGCGCACGGCCTGCGCGTGGCGCTGCGCGACCGGGGGATGTGGAGCCGGATGCGCATGGACCCCACGGATCTTACCGACGTCTCCGGCTACACCTATACCTACCTCATGAACGGCCACGCCCCGGCCGCCAACTGGACGGCACTGTTTGCTCCCGGCGAGAGCGTACGGCTGCGCTTCATCAACGGCTCGGCAATGAGCTACTTCGATGTGCGTATCCCGGAACTGGATCTGACGGTGGTGGCAGCCGACGGCCAGGATATCGATCCGGTCACCGTCGATGAGTTTCGCATTGGCACGGCCGAGGTCTACGACGTGATCGTGCGGCCCAAGGCCGATCGGGCCTACACGATCTTCGCGCAATCCATGGACCGCTCCGGCTACGCACGCGGCACCCTCACCCCACATCCGGGCCTGACGGCCGTCGTTCCACCGCTCGATCCGCGCCCGCTGCTGACCATGGCGGACATGGGCATGAGCATGCCCGGCATGCCGGGTATGGCGGGTATGGCCGGTATGGCGGGCATGAAGGGCATGCCGGCGATGCCGGGCATGCCGGCGAGCGGCGCGACGCGTGCCTCCCCGCCCTCGCCGCAGTACACGCGCGCCGAGCGCGGACCCGGGGTCGACATGCTCGTGACCACGCCGTGGACCGCCCTGGACGACCCGGGCGTGGGGCTGCGCCACAACGGCCGGCGCGTGCTGACGTATGCCGACCTCTACACACTCGGCGGAGCGCTCGATGCGCGCGGCCCAGGGCGCGAGATCGTGCTGCATCTGACGGGACACATGCAGCGCTTCATGTGGTCGTTCGACGGACTGAAGTTCTCACAGGCGCAGCCGCTGCGCTTCCATGATGGCGAGCGGCTGCGCCTGGTGCTGATCAACGACACCATGATGACGCACCCGATCCACCTGCACGGAATGTGGAGCGAGCTGCAGGCTCCCGACGGAAGCTTTCAGGTGCGCAAGCACACTATCAGCGTGCAGCCGGCGCAGCGTGTGGGCTAC
>JASHSK010000308.1 GCA_030038755.1 Gammaproteobacteria bacterium | reverse complement strand
CCGGGCTCGATGTACCAGTAGGCGGAGTTGTAGAGCTGGTCGAGTGGGGCGCCGGTGAGGCCGATGTTCATGATCGGCTGCGACGAGGGGTCCGCCTTCACTACCGAGGGCTCGGTGGCGGTGGTCGGGAAGTTGCGGGCCGCCGCGGCGAGCTGCCGCTCGACGTCCAGCGCCGCCTCGTCGCCGTCCGCCCCTTCATCGAGCTGGATGCGGACTACCGCGACCCCCTCGGACGAGGTTGAGGTGATCGTCTGAATGCCCTCGACGCTGGACACCGCGTTCTCGATGGGGGTCGCGATCTCCTCCTCGACGTCCTCCGCGGAGGCCTCGGGGTAGTCCATCGTGACCGTGATAATCGGGTAGTCGATGACGGGGTAGCGATCGACGCTGAGGTAGGTATAGGACACGGCCCCCATGAGCACGATGCCCAGGATGATCATCAGGATCGTGAGCGGCCGAAAGACGGCGAGCCTGGTCAGCCCCATTTCTGCTTACCCTCGCGCGCGCAGTTTACGCGTCAGCCGCAGCGGAGCCGGCGTCTTGCGACGCCGCTCCCTGCCCCGATCCTGCGCCCGCGGCCGTGTCCTGATCGGGCGCCGTGGCTGAGCCTGAACCGGCGCTTGCGTCCGAGCTCTGGCCCTGAGTCGTGGAGGCTGCCGAGCCTTGGCCCTGAGTGGCAGAGCTTGCCGATCCCTGGCCCTGGCTCGTGGCGGACGTGGAGCCCTGGGTGGCTCCGGACGCCGAGCCCTTGCCTTGCGTCGCTGAGGACGCTGAACTCTGACCGCCGCTCCCCTGGCCGCTGCCAGTGGATGGCGCGACGCGGACCGGGTTGCCATTCGACAGACCGAACTGGCCCACGCTCACGACCTGTTCACCCGGTGTCAGGCCGCTGAGGATCTCCGCGTTCTGATCGTCCTCGATGCCCACCTGGACGGGTGTCGCCACGGCCTTGCCATTCTGCACCGTGAAGACGTCCTGCGAGCCGTCGCTCTGCGGCACCAGGGTGGTGCGGGGGATCAGGGTGGCGGTGTCGTCTTCCGCCGTGGTGACGATGACCTGGGCCGACATGCCGGCCTGGAGCCGCGGGTCGTTGGTGTCCGAGTAGATCTTGACATCGAAGGTATGAGCCTTCGGGTCACCATACGGCGCGATATTGACCACGTGCCCCGGGAAGTTCACGCCCGGATAGGCGGGCACCGTGATCTGCACTTCCTGCCCCACCTGGAACTGGCTGACGCGCGCCTCCTCGACGGTGACGTCCGTCTCGAGCGCGTTGCTGATCAGCGTGAAGATCGGGTTGGTCGGCGAGGCGAGCGCGCCCACGTCCAGCAGCTTGGCGCCGATGACCCCGTCGAACGGCGCGACGACGTTGTCCTGGTCGATCTCGGCCTGCACCAGGTCGACCGCGGACTGGGCTTGCGTCACGCCAGCGACGGCGTTGCGGAGGTCCGCATCCGAGTACGGGACCTCCTTGCTCTGGAGCTGCGCTTGCATCTGCGCCACCACCTGCTGCTGGTGCTCGATGTCGGTGTCGGAGCCGGGGTGCTCCACGAGCTGGAGGTTCTCCTCCGCCTGGTTCACCGCGTCCTGCGCCTGGGCGATGTCGGTGTCGGCGCCGGGGTTCTCGGCGATCGCGAGGTTGGCCTGGGCCTGCGCCACCGCTTGCTGCTGCTCGGCGATGTCGGAAGCAGCGCCGGTCTGCTGGAGCTCGTCGAGGGCGGCCTGGTCTTGCTGGACCTGGAGCTGCGCCTGCTGGATGTCGTAGTCCGAGCCGCTCTGCTGGAGCTGCTGCAGGCTCTGCTGGGCCTGGGTCACCGCGAGCTGCTGCTGCTGGATGTCGTAGTTCGTGCCCGATTCCTGGAGCCCCTGGAGCGCCTGCTGGGCCTGCTGGACCGACGCGGTCAGGGGCGCGATGTCGTCCTGGGTGGGGTGAAGGAGCTCGTCGTACTTGGCCTGGGCGGCATTCAGGTTCTGCTGGGCGGTGCTCACCGCTTGCTGGAGCGGGGTGAGGCTGGCGATGCTGGCCGGCGCATTGAGGGATTGGAGCTGGGCCTGCGCGGCCGTCATCGCGTCCTGCGCCTGTTTCGTGGTCGCCTGCGCGCTGGCGCAGTCGGTGCCCGTGACCAGGGTGGCGCCAGAGGCGCTCGGTGCCAGCTCCTGCTCCGAGTACTGGTTTGATGCGCCCGCGTTGACCGTGACGCTCTGGGTCGGTAGCGTCTTGCCGAGCACCTGGGTACCGACGACATAGTTATTGACGTTCGCGCACTCGAAGTCAGACTGGACCAGGTCGGCCTGGTAGGCATCGGAGGCCTGCTGGACAGACGCTTGCTGCTGCGCCAGGGTGGCGTGCGATGCGCCGCCCTGGGCATCTGCCAGCGCCTGCTGCGCCTGGTTGTACGTCTGCTGCGCGGTCTCGACCTCCTCCTCGTCGGCGGTGACGTCCGCCTCGGAGGGATGGAGCGTCGCGTCGAGCTTGGACTGGGCCGAGTCGACCGCGGCCTGCGCGGCCTGAATCTGGTCGTCCGGCGCCGGTGCCTGGAGCTCCTGGAGCTTGGACTGAGCTGAGTCGAGCGCGGCCTGGGCCGAGGCGAGCTGCTCCGGCCGGGCCGGCGCCTGGAGGCTCGCGAGCTGGGACTGATCGGCCTGGAGCTTGGCCTGGGCGGCCTGCACGTCCTCCGGCCGGGCTGGCTGCTCGAACGCCTGGAGCTTCTCCTGCGCCGACTGGAGCGCGGCCTGCGCCGCCTGTACGGTCTCGGGGCGCGGCTGGACCAGCGCCTGGAGCTTGGCCTGGGCGGCGGCCAATTCCGCCTGGGCGGTCGCCACGTCCTCGGGCCGGGGCTCGAAGAGCGCTTGAAGGTC
>JASHSK010000041.1 GCA_030038755.1 Gammaproteobacteria bacterium | reverse complement strand
GTATCGGCAACACCTACGACATCGCGGCGCTGCTACTCAAGACGCCCAGGGGGCAGAGCGCCGACGGGCTGTACACCGAGTCGACGGTGGCGCTCGACCCCGACACGGGCAAGCTGGTCTGGTATTACCAGCATATGAATCACGACGTCTGGGATCTGGACTGGACGTACGAGCAGACGCTGGTCACGTTGCCGATCGGCGGCAAGCCGACCCAGGTGCTGGTGACGGGCGGCAAGCTGGGGATCTTCGACGTCCTCAACCGTGCCAATGGCAAGTACGAATTCTCGCAGCAGGCGGGCCCGCAAAACCTGGTGGCGCGCATCGATCCCAAGAGCGGCCGCAAGATCATCAATCCCGCCTTCGCCCAGCCCGAGCCCGGGCGCAATTACGTGGTCTGCCCGGGCTTTGGAGGGGGGCGCAACTGGCCCACCACGGCCTTCGATCCGATGACCGACGTGCTGTATGTACCCTGGTTCGACATGTGCATGAACTTTCGGTACACGCCGAACCGCGGGGCTGCCGGGGCCGGCGGCTCGAGCATGTCCACCACGGTGATACCGCGCCCCGACGGCGACGGCAAACTCGGAGGCGTCGTGGCGCTCGACCTGAGGAGCCACAGGATCGCCTGGACGGTGCGCCAGCGCGCGCCTGCGGCGAGCTCCCTGCTGGCGACAGCCGGCGGCGTGCTGTTCAGTGGTTCCGATGATCGCGTCTTCCACGCGTACGATGCCGCCGATGGCAGGCTGTTGTGGCAAATCGGCCTGGATGCCGCCCCGAGCTCCTCACCGGTGACCTACAGCATCGATGGCGTGCAGTACGTGGCGGTGCTCGCGGGCGCCGGCAGCCTTCTGGATTTGGGTAACGGATCGCTTGCGTCGGAACTCACCGATCCCACCGGGGGCATGACGCTGTGGGTGTTGAAGCTGCGCAGCGAAGCTCCGGCGCAGCAGTAGGGTCCCTCCATGAACGAGCTTGCGCGCTATATCGTCGACGTGCCGGACTTTCCGCGGCCCGGGATCCTGTTTCGCGACATCACGCCGCTGCTGCGGCATCACTTCACCGCCACGCTCGACGCCGTCGAGCGATTGCTCAGCGGGGAGGAGTGGCGCGGGGCGGATGCGCTTGCGGGCATCGAGTCACGCGGCTTCGTGCTCGCGGCGGGGCTGGCCGCGCGTCACGGCAAGGGCTTCGTGCCGATCCGCAAGCAGGGCAAGCTCCCGCCGCCGGTGGTATCGGCGGGCTATGCGCTGGAATACGGCAGCGGAGTGCTGGAGATGCAGCGCGGCAGCGGCAGCGTGGTGATCATCGATGATGTACTGGCCACCGGCGGCACGATGCAGGCCTCGGCCGAGCTGTGCACCACCGCCGGCTACCAGGTGCGCGCGCTCGCCGCGCTGATCGATCTGCGCCTCTCCGGCGATTTCATCTGGCGCGGCCTGGCGCTGCGCGCAGCGATCCGCTATGACTGATGCACCGGCGTCGTTGCCGCCGCCGCTGGTGGTCATGGCGCTGCCGATCGAATCGCAGGGGCTGTTCGAGCGCGAGCACGTGCCGGTGCTGTTCACCGGCCTGGGCAAGGTCAATGCGGCGATGACGCTGGCCGGCGTGCTCGCGCAGGCTCGCGCCGCAGGCCACCCGCCGCCGCGCGTGGTGAACTTCGGTACCGCGGGGAGCCGGCACTTCAAGACCGGCACAATGGTCGGCTGCCATCGGTTCGTGCAGCGGGACATGGATGTCAGCGCCCTCGGGTTCCCGCTGGGACACACCCCGTTCGAGCACCTTCCGGCGCAGCTGGAGTTCCCGCCGATGTTTCCCCGGCTCCCCGCCGGACTGTGTGGCAGCGGCGATTCGTTCGAGACCGGTGCTGCGCGACTGCACTGCGAGGTCATCGATATGGAAGCCTACGCCCTCGCGAAGGTGTGCCGCGTCCAGGGGGTGGCGTTCGGCTGCGCCAAATACATCACCGACGGTGCCGATCACGCCGCCGCGAATGATTGGCAGAGCAATCTGCCGCGTGCCGCCGAGCAGTTCTGGGAGCTTTATCAGCAGCTCCTCGCCGCCTAGGACGGGTCGGCTCCGCCGCCATGCGGCCGGTCGGCGTGGCTGTCTATAATGGTGCCCA
The DNA here is from genome assembly GCA_030038755.1 of Gammaproteobacteria bacterium. Taxonomy (GTDB): domain Bacteria; phylum Pseudomonadota; class Gammaproteobacteria; order Steroidobacterales; family Steroidobacteraceae; genus FEN-1191. Next base: position 398 of record JASHSK010000041.1, on the reverse strand, counting down.
TGCCGTTCTACGAATACGAGTGCAGCAACTGCCGCTATTACGCGGAAGTCATGCAGAAAATCTCGGATACGCCGCTGAAGAAGTGCCCTTCGTGCGGCAGGAACACCTTCAAGAAGCTCATCTCGGCGCCGGTATTTCGCCTGAAGGGCTCGGGCTGGTACGAGACCGATTTCAAATCCGATCAGGAGACCAGGCGCAATCTGGCCGCCGCCGAGCACGAGGCGCCGTCCGGCGGGGGCGCGGAAGCGCCCAAGGCTGGCGGTGAGGCCAAGGCCGGCGGCGAGGCCAGGGCCGGCGGTGAGGCCAAGGCGCAGGGTGTGGCGGGGGCCGCCGCCAAGCCGGCCTCCGGCGCTGCCGGTTCCGCGGCCGAGGGTGGCAAGGCCGCGGGTGGCAGGTCC
>JASHSK010000307.1 GCA_030038755.1 Gammaproteobacteria bacterium | reverse complement strand
GGGAATGCAATGAACAGTTGCCTGCCGCTTGCGTGTGCGGCAAGGTAGCTGCATCGGGCAAAGGCTGGCTGCATGAGGCGAAAGGTAGCTGCATGAGGCAAGCAGTTCGCGGTAGTCGGCGCGGGAGCCGTCGGGTCCTGCGCCTATGGGTGGCCGGTGTCCTGCTGCTGGCAGGCGGCTGCAGCGCCACTCCCTATGCCCGCAGCGGGCCAGCGAATTCCGCGTCCCCTGCGGCGACCGCGACTGGGGCGACCGCGACTGGGGCCACGGCGACTGGTGTGACGGCGACCGGGCCCACGACGACTGGAGCCGCGGCGGGTCGCTACGATCCGCTGGTGACGTTTGCGCCGCTGCAGCTGCCCGATCCGGTCAATGTCTATCGGGCGGGCGATGGCAGTCCCGGGCCCGCCTACTGGCAGAATCATGCCGACTACGTGCTGCATGCCACGCTTGATCCGCAGCGCCAGCTGCTGAGCGGCCGCGAAGTCATCACCTACACCAACAACAGCCCGCAGGCGCTCGAGGCCCTGTGGGTGCAGCTCGAACAGAATACCTATCGGCCCGACGCGCGTGCGCGCTACGCTCACGGCCGCCTGCAGGGGCCGTCGACCGAGGGCCTGGTCCTGGAGTCGGTGCAGATCGAACGACAGGGCCACCTGCTGGCTGCTGACTACCTGGTCTCCGACACGCGCATGCAGATCCGTCTCGCACAGCCGCTCGCGGCGCATGGGGGCAAGCTCGCGATTCACATCCGCTATCACTACACGGAGCCGGGCGTCTGGGGTGGGCGCACCGGGCATATGCCGAGCCGCAACGGCGAGATTTATGCCATGGCGCAATGGTACCCGCGCATGGCGGTCTACGATGACGTGCGCGGCTGGGACACATTGCCGTACCTGGGCACCGAGTTCTATCTCGAGTACGGAGATTTCGACTACTACGTGACGGTGCCGTGGGACATGCTGGTCGCCGGCTCGGGCGAGCTGCAGAACCCGCAGCAGGTGCTGACGGCGCTCGAGCGCGCGCGCCTGCAGCAGGCGCGCAGCAGCGAAGGCACCGTCACGATCCGCGGTGCCGCCGAGGTCGGCGACCCCAGGAGCCGCCCGGTTCAGCATGGGACGCTGACCTGGCACTTCCACATGAATCAGACGCGCGATGTGTCGTTCGCCGCCTCGCGCGCCTTCATCTGGGATGCGGGCCGCATCGATCTGCCGCAGGGGCGCAGCGCCCTCGCGATGGCGTTCTACCCGGTCGAGAGCGCCGTGCCGCAGGGCTGGGGGCGCACCGTCGAGTACCTGAAGGATGCCGTGCAGAACTTCTCGCGTCGCTGGGCGCCGTTTCCGTATCCGAACGCCATCGCCGTGGCGAGCTCGGTCGGGGGGATGGAATACCCGGGCATCGTGTTCGACAACTACAAGGACAGCGGAGTGACGCTGTTCTGGCTCACGGCGCATGAGATCGGCCACACCTGGTTTCCGATGATGGTGGGCTTCAACGAGCGGCGCGATGAGTGGATGGACGAGGGGTTCAACACCTTTATCGACGTCTACGAATCGCAGGACTTCGATCACGGGGTATACGCACCCAAGCACGATCAGGAGTTCGCCCCGGGCAACGGGTCGCCGGCCGATCAGATCGCGAGGCTGCTCGATGACCCACGGCTGCCGATCATGCTCACGCGCGCCGACCAGGTGCCGTTCACGTATGGTCACCCGCTCGACTACTTCAAATCGGCGTTCGGGCTGGTACTGTTGCGAGAACAGATCCTCGGTCCGCAGCGATTCGACTGGGCGTTTCGCAAATTCATCCGCGACTGGGCATATCACCACCCCACACCTGCGGATTTCTTCCGAGCCATGGACAGCGCGGGAGGGGAGGATCTGTCGTGGTTCTGGCGCGGCTGGTACATGCACAACTGGACGCTGGATCTGGCGGTGCGCGCCGTGCAGCCCGTGGACGGGGACTGGCGCCGCGGCGCAGTCATTACGATCGCCAATCTCGACCCGCTGGTGTTACCCGCGATCGTGCAGGTCGACTTCGCCGACGGCACGCACGAGCGCGTGCGCCTGCCGGCGGAGACCTGGATCCAGCAGACCAGCGTGCGGTTGCAGCTGCCGACGACGCAACCGGTCAGCGCCGTGACCATCGATCCCGATCACGTGCTGCCGGACCGCGATCGCAGCAACAACGTCTGGAAGGCAGCGGCGGGGCCGTAGACCCATCGCGGGCGGCTAAGTGGAAGACGGTGCGTCTCCCTTGGGCCGTCGGCGAGACGCTTTTGCGCCTCTCCGATCCTTGGCGCGGCCGCTTTGCTTCACGGAGTCGCCGCTGCGCTTTTCTATCAATTGTGCTGCACCGGGTTTTCTCAATAGCACGGCGCTGGTAATTCCGAACAGGGCAATCGATCCCTTCATCCCTGGCTTGATGCCGAGCTCGCCGGCGACCGCGGCAATCTCCTCGTCCGTTGCATCAAGGAGATCGCGCTCGAGCGCTGTCAGGAGGCGTTCGAATCCCAGCTCCACTCGTGTCGTCTTCATGGTTGAGGCGTCCTCAGGCCGGCGGCTATCAGCACCCGTCTA
>JASHSK010000306.1 GCA_030038755.1 Gammaproteobacteria bacterium | reverse complement strand
CAGATGCCGGCGCCAAGCGGTGCGGAAGCCTACGCCCGCTGGCTCGAGCACATGCAACGAACGCGCACCCGCCACGCCGCCATCACCCGCAACCTGTACAGCTGGTCGAACTACAAGAGCTGGGCTGACAAAATGCGGCACGACTGGCAGACGGAGGATTCCAAGGGCTGAAAAGCCTCGGGGGCTGAAACGCCCCGCGGGCTGAAACGCCTCGGGGGGATCAAAAGCCTCAGGGGGCTGAAAAGCGTGGGGGCGCGGCCGCAGCCCCGGCGCAGCTGCCGCCGAAGCGCCTCAGGCGAGGCTCATCGCCGGCACGATCGCCCCCGCCCCGCCCACACGCCGCGGCGGCATCTCCAGCCACTCGAGCAACGGCTGCCACTGGGCGATGTCCTCGGCCGCCTGGTAGGGCTTCATTTCCGCCAGACCCAGACTCTGCGCGGCCGCGCGCACGTAAGCCTGCGAATCGCGCAGCGTGGCGACGATCGGGATGTCCAGACTCGACAGAAAGCGCGACAGGGACTGGTAGATGAGCGTATTGCGGCGCACCCGGTTGGCGATGATGCCCAGTCGGTTGTCCTCGCGACGCACCTTGGCCACCAGCAGCAGATCCTGAATACAGCGCGAGCAGGCGTGGATGTCGATGTCCGAGGGCAGCACCGGCACCAGGATCTTGTCCGCGGCGCGCGTCAGCTCCGGCATTTCATGGGCGTGGATGGCGGCCGGCGTATCCACGATCACGCGGTCGGTGCCCTCGGGGATGCGCAGCTGGAAGGAGCGCGTGACACGCGCGTCGCGCTCGAACGCCGCGATCAGGTGGATCGGGGGCTGCGTCTGCTGCCGATTCTTCACCCAGCGCGCGGCCGAGCCCTGCGGATCGTGATCGATCAGCACCGTGCGCTCGCCCTTGAGGGCAAAGTGGCTGGTCAGGTTAATCGCGATAGTCGTCTTGCCGGAACCGCCCTTGGGGTTCAGCACGACGATTCGCTGCATGTCATCCCCTGCCGCTTGCGGGCATAATCTCCCGCACGCAGCGTACGCATCGGCGGCCCCGAGGGCAAGGCGCGAGACAGTGAGATGGCGCACGGCGCTCGATCCGCGGGCCGCCCTACCATGCGCCGACATCCACTGCGCCGGCCCCCACCTTGGAAGTACTACTGCTGCTCTGGGACGAGATGGACGACTGGCTCCACGCCTGCCGGCATCTGTTGAGACGGCAACTCGCTTGAAAGCCTGACGGCCGGCCCCATACCGCCGCTATCCCCTGAAGCGGAGGCGGTGTGACCATGTCGACGACGCGCGAGACGCTTGCTTTCCAGGCGCAAGTCCGCGAGCTGTTGCAGCTGATGATTCACTCCCTGTACAGCCACAGGGAGATCTTCCTGCGCGAGCTCATCTCCAACGCCTCGGACGCCAACGACAAGTTGCGCTTCCTGGCGCTGTCGGATCCGGGCCTGCTGGGCAAGGAACCCGACCTGGCGATCTGGATCGACGCGGACGCCACGGCCGGCACGCTCACGGTGCGCGACAACGGCATCGGCATGAGCCGCGAGGAGGCGATCACGAACCTCGGGGTCATCGCCAAGTCCGGCACGGCCGAGTTCTTCAAGCGCCTGACCGGGGATCAGCAGAAGGACGCGCAGCTGATCGGTCAGTTCGGCGTCGGCTTCTATTCCGCCTTCATCGTCGCCGAGCGCATCGAGGTGCTGACGCGGCGCGCCGACCAGGAGGCCGCCGCCGGCGTGCGCTGGGAGTCCAGCGCCGACGGGCAGTTCACGGTCGAGACCATCGACCGCGCCGAGCGCGGCACCAGCGTGGTGCTGCATCTGAAGCCCGATGCGCGTGAATTCCTGGACGCATTCCGGCTGCGCGCCCTGGTGCGGCGCTATTCCGATCACATCGCCTTTCCGGTGCGCATGCGCAAGGAGGGGGCCGCGTCGCTCGACTACGAGGCGGTCAACCAGGCGCAGGCGCTGTGGACGCGGCCGCGCGCCGAGATCCAGGACGAGGAGTATCGCGATTTCTATCGACACATCTCGCACGATGGGGCCGACCCGCTCGCCTGGAGCCACAACCGTGTCGAGGGCAAGCGCGAGTACACGAGCCTGCTGTACATACCTTCGCGCGCGCCGTTTGACCTGTGGCAGCGCGAGGCCGCGCGCGGCCTGAAGCTGTACGTGCGGCGTGTGTTCATCATGGACAACGCCGAGCAGTTCCTGCCGCTGTATCTGCGCTTCGTCAAGGGCGTGGTGGACTCGGGTGATCTGCCCCTGAACGTCTCACGCGAGCTGCTGCAGCAGGACAGCGAGGTGGAGGCGATGCGCGGGGCGCTCACCCGGCGCGCGCTCGAGCTGCTGGCGCGCCTGGCCAAGGACGAGCCGGACAAGTACCGCGAGTTCTGGCGCGAGTTCGGGCGGGTGCTGAAGGAAGGTCTGGGCGAGGACCCCGGCAATCACGAGCGGCTGCTGCCGCTGCTGCGCTTTGCGAGCACCGCCACCACGGGCACCGAGGAGAGCGTCAGCCTGACCGACTACGTGGCGCGCATGCCGAGCGGCCAGCAGCGCATCTATTACCTGATTGCCGACAGCGTGGAGGCTGCGCGCGCCAGCCCGCACCTGGAGCTGCTCAGGCAGAAGGGCGTGGAAGTGCTGCTGATGGCCGACCGCGTGGACGAGTGGGTGATGGGGCAGGTGAGCGAATTTCAGGACAAGCGCTTCAAGGATGTGGCACGCGGGGATCTGGAGCTCAGCGGGCTGTCGGCCGAGGCCGACCGTGAGCGCATCGACGCCGAGCGCAAGGAGAGCAAGGGGCTGCTCAAGCGCGTCAAGGACGCCCTGGGCGAGCGCGTGCTGGAAGTGCGCGTCAGCGAGCGGCTGCGTGACTCGCCGGCCTGCCTGGTGCGCGCGGAAGGGGAGCTGTCGCTCCCCATGCGACGCGTCCTGGAGGCCGCCGGCCAGAAAGTACCCGCGAGCGCTCCGGCATTGGAGCTCAACGTGACGCATCCGCTGGTGCGGCATCTGGATGGCCTCGCGGACGCGCAGGTCTTCCAGGAGCTGGCGCTGCTGCTGTACGAGGAGGCGAGCCTGGTGGAAGGCGGACAGCTCGCCAACCCGGCCGATTTCAGCCGGCGGCTGAACGAGCTGCTCGTGCGGCTGGTACAGGCGTGCGCACCGGCGCGCGCTTGAGCTACAGTACAGGCCGGCCGATGCATCGAGAATGGCACCGATGAGCACCCAACTCCCGAGCGATGCGGAGCTGCGGGCGCGACTCGCGCCGCTGCAGTACGCGGTCACGCAGCAGAAGGCGACCGAGCGGCCCTTTACCGGCAAGTACACCTACAACAAGGACAAGGGCCTCTACAGCTGTGTGTGCTGCGGGCAGGAGCTGTTCGGCTCGGACACCAAGTACGACTCGGGCTCCGGCTGGCCGAGCTTCTGGTTGCCGCTGGCGGCCGATCGCGTGCGTACGCACGAGGATGACTCCCTCGGCATGCGCCGTACCGAGGTCACCTGCGCGCGCTGCGGCGCGCACCTGGGCCATGTGTTCGAGGATGGCCCGCAGCCCTCGGGGCTGCGCTACTGCGTCAATTCAGCGGCGCTCGAGTTCGAGCACCGCAAGCATCCTTGAATCCGGCGATCCCACGACCCGAGCCGCTCGCGATCGGCGGCCCCGCGGGGGTGCTCGAGGCCATTCTGGAAGATCCGCGCGAGCCGTCCGCGCCCACGGCAGGGTTTGCGGTCGTCTGTCACCCGCACCCCCTGCACGGCGGCACCCTGCACAACAAGGTCGTGCACACGCTCGCCCGCGTGTTCATCGAGCTGGGTCTGCCGACGCTGCGATTCAACTATCGTGGCGTGGGCGCGAGCGAGGGCCGCTACGACAACGGCCGCGGTGAGACCGAGGACGCGCTGGCGGTCGTCGGCTTCGCGCGGCAGCGCTGGCCGGATGCGGCGGTGTCGCTGGCCGGATTCTCGTTTGGGGCGATGGTGGCGCTGCGGGCTGCGGCACGCTCGGCCCCGGTACACAGCGTGGTGAGCGTCGCGCCCGCGGTCGGTCGCGCCGACGTAGCCGTCCCCGCACGCCCGGACTGCCCGTGGCTGATCGTGCAGGGCGACGCCGATGAGATCGTCGATCACCACCAGGTGACGGCGTTCGCCGCCAGCTTCTCGCCACCGCCGCAGCTGCAGGTGCTACCCGGCGTCGACCATTTCTTTCACGGCCGTCTGCACGAGCTGCACGAGGCCGTCATGGCGTTCTCAAGGGAACCAACCCGGTAGCGCGTCGCCTACCGGGTTTCGCAGGCAAATCCGGCTGTCGCGGTCCTTCAGTTCACGAAGGACTTCAGGTTCTTCAGCGGCAGCGCACGAACCTTCTTGCTGGCCGGCTTGGCCTTGAAGAGCATCTTTTCGCCCGTGAAAGGATTGATGCCCTCGCGCGCCTTGGTGGCTGGGCGCTTCACGACCTTGAGCTTCAACAGACCCGGAAGGGTGAACAGACCATTGCCGCGCAGGCTCTTCTTGATGATGCCGTTGAGCGATTCGAACACCTCGCTGACCTGTTTGCGCGAGAGCTCCGTGTCCTTGGATACCTGGGCCAGAATCTCCGACTTGGTCGGAGCCCCACCTTTCTTTGCCATTGCCGAATCTCCTCGAATATGTGCGGAACGCCTGTCTTTGTCGTTCGTAGCCGACGAAAGGCACAACGAGACCGCGCGCAACATAACACACCGCCGCGCTAACGCAAATGCTTTTTCGGTGCGGCGCTACGCGAAAATGCCTGCATTTATAGGCTCTGGCGCGCGCCGTCGTGGCGCGCTGCACGCAGCAGCCGGTCAGCGAGACCGGCACAGGTCGGCACGGATCAGGGCAGCAGGATCAGCACCGCCTGGATCAGGATCACCGCCCACAGCGGGGAGAAGTCCAGTCCCGCGAGCGGCGGAATGATGCGGCGAAACGGCCGCAGCAGCGGCTCGCACAGCGATGCCAGCAGCCCCTGGAAGGGGGAGTAGCCCATCGGCGCAACCATCGACAGCAAAGCGTAGGCGATGATCGCGTAGAAGTAGGTCCACAGCGCGATGCGCACGATCTGGATGGCGGCCAGTCGCAGCCAGGGCAGCGCCGGAGGCACGCCGAATCCCTGCAACAGCGACGGTACGGAGATCAGCAGCAGCCCCATGATGATGACGGCGACACAGGAGGCGGTATCGAGGCGGCCGATCGCCGGCAGCAGCCGCCGCAGCGGCACGATGACCGGATTGGTCAGCTGCACGAGCGCGCGGGCCAGCGGATTGCGGAAGTCCGCGCGCGACCATTGCAGCAGTAATCGCAGCAGGAACGCCACGAGACACAACTGCAGCAGCGCCTGGACGATGTAGATCAGCGCGGCCATGACTGCGATCCGTGGTGGGCGAGGATGCTGTGGCTGACGGTCAGCGCCGGTGCCCGGGGCCGAAGACCGAGGCGGGCGGGACCGCCCGGCTGCCCTGGGAAGCCGGATCCGGCGCGCTCCCGACCGGCTCGGCCGCGCCCGCGGCTGCGGGCACGGCG
>JASHSK010000305.1 GCA_030038755.1 Gammaproteobacteria bacterium | reverse complement strand
GAAGCTGGCCGAAGAGCAGGCCGATGCGCGGGCGGCGCAGGAGGCGGCGGCACGCGCCGCGGCCGCGCAGGCCGAGGCCCAGGCCGAAGCGCAGCGCAAGGCACAGGCGGCCGAGGCGGCGCGCGAGGCGAAACTGGCCGCCGAGCGCAAGGCAAAGGAGGAAGCCAAGGAGAAGGCGGAGGAGAAGGCCAGGCAGGATGCGGCGCGCGAAGCGCAGCTGCTCGCGCAGCAGCTCAAGGACGAACAGGCGCAGCAGCAGCGTCAGACGGATCTGCAACAGCAGCTGCAGGCCGAGGAGCACCTGGATGCGCTCCAGCGCGGCCCGGCCGAGACGGACTATGTGAACGCGATTTCGGCACGCATCGAACAGTTCTGGATCAAACCGGCCAGCACACAGCCGGGCTTGAAGTGCATCGTGCACCTCACCCAGGTTCCCGGCGGAGAAGTCACGCACGTGGACGTCGAGAATTGCAACGGGGACGAGGCGGTTCGCCAGTCCGTGGAGACGGCGGCCTATCGCGCATCGCCCCTGCCTGCACCGTCCGATCCGGCATTGTTCGACCGGGACATCACTGTTACCTTCGCACCCGACCAATGAGGCGCACAACCGACCATGAGATCCACTGATCCACTCCGCCTCGTCACCTCCCTGGGTATGTCCCGAGCCGCGCGGTCGCCGCGTCGATGCTCCGCCCCTTATTGGGGCGCGGCGCTCGGCGTGCTGCTCGCGGCGCTGCTGGTGCTTGCACCCGGCGCGGCGCGCGCCGATCTGCAGGTGCTGGTCACCAAGGGCGTGTCCAACCCGATTCCGATCGCCGTGGTGCCGTTCGCACAGGTGCCGCAGGATGGCGGCTTCGACGTCGCGGCGGTCGTGCAGCACGATCTGACGGGCAGCGGCCGCTTCCAGCCGATGCCGCGCGCGCAGATGCGCGCCACCCCGAGCAGCGCCGCGCAGGTGCAGGCGGCCGACTGGCGTGCCTCCGGCGATGATTACGTGCTGGTGGGGCGCGTCAGCTCTGGTGCAAACGGAATGCTCGACGTGGACTGTGATCTGGTCAACACCGTGACCGGTCAGACGGTGGGCAGCCAGCGCTTCGTCGCCAGCGCGGCGAGCCTGCGCAACGCCGCGCATCAGGTCAGCGATTTCGTCTATCAGAAGATTCTCGGCGTGCGCGGGGCCTTCGCGACGCGCATCGCCTACGTATCGCTGACGGGGCAGCCTCCCATGCAGCGCTATCAGCTGATCGTCGCGGACGCCGACGGGGAGAATCCGCGCGTCATTCTCGAGTCCCCCAGGCCCATCATGTCCCCGACCTGGTCGGCCGACGGGCAGTGGATCGCGTACGTGTCGTTCGAGAACCGCCTGTCGGCGGTGTACGTGCAGCAACTGAACACCGGGCAGCGGCGACTGGTGTCGGCGCGCGCGGGTGTGAACGACGCACCGGCCTTCTCTCCGGATGGCAGGCAGCTGGCACTGACGCTCTCGGGCAGCGGCGGCAATCTGGATATCTGGCTGCTGGATCTTGCGACCCAGCGCCTCACGCGTCTCACGGACGATCCGTCCATCGACACCGAGCCGGCATGGAGTCCGGATGGGCGCAGCATATACTTCACCTCGGACCGCGCCGGTGGGCCGCAGATCTACAAACTGGACGTGGACAATCCCTCGCGCGTGGAGCGCATCACCTTCGGCTCGAGCTATGACGCACATCCGGTGGTCTCGCCGGACGGCAAGCGCATCGCCTTCATCACGCTCGACGGCAGCGACTATCGCATCGCCGTGCAGGATCTGGCCTCCGGCACCGTGACCGTGGTATCGCACGGACACCTCGATCAATCGCCGAGCTTCGCTCCCAACGGCGCGACCATCATCTACACCTCCCGCGACGGTGACACGGATACGTTGCAGACCGTATCCGTCGACGGTCAGGTGACGCAGCGCCTGTCGGATCAGGGAGGGGTGCGCGAGCCTGTTTGGGGTCCGTTCACGAGCTAGCTAATTTCCGGCGCAAGAATGCTGCCGCGACAGGGTAGCGATAACTGGAGTCAAAAACATGCAGAAGTCCGTTTTGGTGTGGATCGCGGTGCTCGGCGTGGCGCTCACGGCCGGTTGCAGCCATCGGGTGCGTCCAACACCCAATGCAGCGAACGGCGCGGGGCAGGGTGATCAGTCCTCGCAGACCGCCGGGGCGGGCGAGAACGCGGCCAATGCAGCGCAGGCCGCCGAAGTGGCCAACGGCACCGGCGCGGGTGTGCAGGGGCCCACGGCAGTGCAGCTGCAGCAGCGCACCGTCTACTTCGACTTCGACAGCAGCGCGATCAAGCCCGAGTACAACGATCTGATCGCCGCACACGCACGCTACCTCGTGGCCAACCCCAACGTCCGCGTGCGCCTGGAGGGCAATACGGACGAGCGTGGTTCGCGCGAGTACAATATCGGCCTGGGTGAGCGCCGCGCTCAGGCGGTGCGGCAGGCCCTGATGCTGCAGGGGGTCGCGGACTCGCAGATCACCACCGTCAGCTACGGCGAGGAGCGCCCGGCCGTGACCGGCCACAACGAGGCGGCGTACGCCAAGAACCGGCGTGTGGACGTCGTCTATCTGAATTGCCCCGTGGG
>JASHSK010000040.1 GCA_030038755.1 Gammaproteobacteria bacterium | reverse complement strand
ACGCCGATGCCGCCGGAGAACTTGGACAGCAGCGCGATGTCCTTGTAGCGGTCGTAGATCGATTCGAGCGAGTCCTGCGGCGAGTCGAGCAGGAAGCAGCTCGAGAGCTGCTCGTGGCGCGTGCCGGCGTTGAACAGCGTCGGGGAGCTGACGACGTAGGCGAGGCTCGAGAAGCAGTGGTAGAGCTCGAGCGCCTCGGCGACCGTGTGGCTCAGCGCCACCGCGACGCGCATCCAGAAGTATTGCGGGGTCTCGATCACCTGCCGGCGCAGCGGGTGCCTGAGCAGGTAGCGGTCGTAGAGCGTGCGCAGGCCGAAGTACTCGAACGCCTGCGTGCGCGCCGCATCGACGGCATCGTTGAGCTTGCGCGCGTTGGCCTCGATGAACGCAAGCACCCGCTCGTTGATCAGTCCGACATCGAAACCCAGGCGGATGGACTGCGAGAAGGAGTGCACGCCGAGCCCCTGCACCTCCTTGTCGATGAAGCCGGAGAGCAGGCGCGCGGCGAGCCTCGAGTATTCCGGCTCCTCGGCGATGAACGAGGCCGCGGTGCGGATCGACAGCTCGTCGAGCTCGCGGGTGCCGGCCCCGTCGTAGAGGCCCGCGATGGTCTTGAGCGCGACACGCAGCGGATCGACATCGGCGAGGCCGACGCAGCAGCGCGTGACCGCGCGCACGATCTTGTTGACATCGACGGGCTCGCGCGCGCCGTTGCGCTTGGTGACGCTCATCGGGGCACGCGCCCCGGTGGGCGGGGTCAGGCGGAAGCTGCTTTGCTCGCTCGCCGCCGGGCCGGCGGGTGCCTCGGCGCTGTCAGTGTGCATCTGCCGAACTCCTTCGCTCAGCGTCCCGCGTGGGACGCGTCCGCACCGGCGGCGGGCGCGCCTGCCACACGGCAGCGCTGCGGCAGCCCCACGGGCGGAGCGACGGAGATGCCGTGAGACCCTCGCGGAGCTTCACCGCACGTTCCGGCAGCCCCACCCACGAGGGCTCATCCAGCGTGCACCGCGTGTTCGACGCGGCGGCCGCGGCAGGTCTTCGGACTTTCGGGCGAGGCCTTCAATTCAATGAAGGTGGTCCTAGCAGGCAGCTTCCCAAGCCCCAGGGGCAAGCTCAGTGCTGTGCGCCGTTCGTTCCCGATCACCGCTGCGGGGCAGTTCCGGCCTTGGCGTTGGCCGCACCGGATTCCCTTTTGATCCTACTTGTTGGGGTAGGAACCGCTGGCAGCCACAAGATATGGTGGTGTGGTCGGCGCTGTCAACAGGTGTGCACGCCCGGCCGGCGTCGGTCCGGCCTCGGCGCAGCACGGTGCGGCATGGTGCCGCATGGTGCAGCACGGCCCGGCCCTCGGCGCGGCATCGCGCTGGGTTGATGGCGGTTGGTGGCGATGGGCGCACGAGCCCGCCAGCCCACAGAGGCGCAGACTGGAATTGCGAATAATTCGCATCCTCATTTACACTCGCCGACTATGACCGTGGCATGACAGGTGGCCTTGCAGTGCACGATGGCCCCCGCAAAATTGCAGGCGATGGAGGTTGGGTGGAGATTTCGGCGCGCAGGGTCGAACCGTTGGCTGAACCCCCCGCGACGGCCGGTCCGAGGAGGGTCGTGAGCGTCGCGGCCGCACGTCCCAGGGCCCCCTTCGGTTGGAAGACGTTTCTGGCGGTGCTGGGGCCGGGATTCGTGGTGATGCTGGCCGATACGGACGTCGGCAGCATCATCACGGCGGCGCAGAGCGGAGTGCAGTGGGGCTATCGGCTGCTGCTGCTGCAGGTGCTGTTGATGCCGGTGCTGTACGTGGTGCAGGAGCTGACCGTGCGCCTGGGAATCTTCACGGGCAAGGGGCACGGGGAGTTGATCCGCGAGCTGTTCGGACCGGCGTGGGCGTGGGTCTCGGTCAGCAGCCTGGGCATCGCGACGGTCGGAGCGCTGCTCACGGAGTTTTCCGGAGTGGCCGGCGTCGGGGAGTTATACGGGGTACCGCGCGCGGTCAGCCTGAGTCTGGCTGCGGCACTGCTGCTGGTCGTGGTGCTGACCGGCAGCTACCGGCGCGTGGAGCGCTTGGCGATCGCGTTGGGACTGTTCGAGCTGGCGTTCTTCGTCGTTGCCTACAAGGCACACCCGCAGGGTGCACAGCTCGCAACCGGGATGATGCAGGTGCCGCTGACGGACAGCCGCTACCTGTATCTCGTCGCGGCCAACATCGGGGCGGTGATCATGCCCTGGATGATCTTTTACCAGCAATCCGCGGTGGCGGACAAAAAACTCCACGCGCAGCACTATCGTTACGCGCGCTTCGACACCGCCGTCGGCTCGGTGGTGACGCAGGCGGTGATGGCGGCGGTGCTGATCGCCGCGGCTGCGGCCGCGACCATCGGGCGCTTCGGCACACACGCGAGCCTGGACAGCGTGGGCGACATCACGCGGGTGCTGGTGCCGGTGCTCGGTGCGCACGTCGGTCGCTTCGTGTTCAGCCTCGGCACTTTGGGCGCGGCGATGGTCGCGGCGATCGTGGTATCGCTTGCCTCGGCCTGGGGCTTTGGCGAAGTGACCGGCTATCGCCGCTCACTCGAGTATCGTCCGCTCGAGGCGCCCTGGTTCTATGGCATCTACGCGGCGGCGGTGATCTGCGGGGCGGTGATCGTGGGACTGGTGCCCGACCTCGTGGCGCTGAACATCGGCGTGGAGGTCATGAATGCGCTGCTGCTGCCGGTGGTGCTCGGCCTGCTCGTGGTGCTCGCGTTTCGCGCATTGCCGGCGGAACATCGGCTGCACGGCGCCTACGCCTGGATCGTCGTCGTGATCGCAACGCTCACGGCGGGGCTGGGCGTATACGGGGGCATCTCGGGAGCACATCTGTTCTGAGCGCCCCGACTTGCGGTGAGTGCGCCTGACTGCCGAGCGCCTGTGACCGTGCGCCGCCGCGCCGGCGGTGCGCGATCCTCCGTAACGATATCGTAACCGTATGCGCGGAACATGCGGCGCCGTGGCCTGCCCAAGCACCTGCGCTTCGAAACGGGTGATTGCGACATGGTCTGTAGCGAGGATGAACTGGGGCGGCTTGCCAAGCGGCGCATCGAAGCCGGCGAGTTGCCCTGTTACGTGGTGACCCACATGTGGGGCAGCCACGGCAGCGGTGGCTGCTGTGCACTCTGCCATCGGCCGATCGGCATCGAGGAAATCGAATACGAAGTCGCCTCGGATCCCGAGGCGGACCAGGCCGCCGTGACGTTGTGCTTTCATCTGGGCTGTCATGCGATATGGCAGGCCGAGTGCGCGCGCGCGGGCGCCGGCGCCGCGGCGGATTGACAGACTCGCAGGGCTATTTCGTCAGCAGGCCGCGTAGCTTGCGCAACTCGCCGCGGCGGCGCGCGTCGAGCTTCGGAAACTGCATGCGCAGCGCTGCGAGCGTCTCCAGCAGAATCGTGGAGATGATCAGTCGGGCGCTCTTCTTGTCATCCGCCGGCACGATGTACCAGGGCGCCGCCCGGCTGGTGGTTGCCCCGAGGCAGTGCTCGTAGGCGCGAACGTAACGATCCCACAGGCGTCGCTCCTGCAGATCGGACAGGCTGAACTTCCAGTTCTTGTGCGGATCGTCGATGCGCGCCAACAGGCGCTTGCGCTGTTCCTCGGCCGACACGTGCAGAAAGAATTTCACGATGCGCGTGCCGCTGCGGTGCAGATGGGATTCGAGATCGGTGATCGAGCGGTAGCGCTGATGCCAGAAGTGGCGGGTCTGCATCGCGTCCTCGGGCAGGTCCTCGGCGGCGAGCAGCTCCGGATGCACGCGCACGATGAGTACTTCTTCGTAGTAGGAGCGATTGAAGATGCCGATGCGGCCGCGCTCGGGCAGCACTCGCGTGGTCCGCCACAGAAAGTCGTGTGAGAGTTCCTCGGCGCTCGGGTGCTTGAAGCTGTACACCTGACAGCCCTGCGGATTGACGCCCGACATGACGTGCTTGATGGCGCCGTCCTTGCCGGCCGCATCCATCGCCTGAAAGATCACCAGCAGCGCATGACGGTTGCTCGCGTACAGCAGGTCCTGCAGGTGGCTGAGCTGTCGTGTGTGTCTCTGCAGCAGCTGCTCGTAATTCTGCCTGGAGTGGTAGACCGGCTCGATGGCCGTCGGCCACTTCGCCAGGTCCACCGCGGTGTCCGGCTCGACACGGTAATCCTCGCCGCGGATCTTCACGACTGGCAGCACCTGCTGACGTAGGAGCGCCGCATTATCGGCCGCGGTTGCGACGGGTGGCAATCCGCCGCAGTCCTCCGAGCGCAAAGGTGGTCAGGTGACGCGTGATCAGCGGCGCGGCGGCGGCGTTCAGCGTGAGGCCGGGCAGCAGGCGCGCCATCTTGCGCCGATTGAACACCAGCAGCACCGCGCAGGGCGCCATGATGCTGATCGCGGCGCGCGCCACGGTCGGATCCTGCGGCGGCAGCCCGGTCAGCGCCGCGACGATATCGCGCAGGATCGCGGCGCGCTCGGCGAGGATGCGATCGTGCATGGGTCCGTAGATGGCCGACGGGGCGACGAACTCGCGGCTGAACAGCCGCGCGGCCCACGACTGCGACACCGGGCTTGCGAGCCGTTGCACGATCTGTCCGATGAAGGCACGCAGCTTGCGGCGCGGATCGCGCTCGGCCGCGGCGGCCGCCGCGAGCGCCTCGGTGCTGAGCATGCGCCGCTGCGCCTCGGCCATCACGGCCTGATACAGCCCCGCCATGCCGCCGAAGTGATAGACGATTGCCGCCGAATGCACCGTGGCGCGCCGGCAGATCTGCTGTCCGGTGACGCGATCCACCCCCTGTTCGGCGAACAGCGCTCCGGCGGCTTCGAGCAGTCGTGCGCGCGTGCGCGCGCTGCGTGTGCCGCCGGCGATGCCGCGCGCGGCGGGGCCGGCGCCATTGCCACCCCGGCGCCGCGGTCGCGGCGCGGGAGCGCCGGGATCGAGCTGTTGCACAGTCGTCATCCTCGTACGAGCCACTTAACCACCGGCGGCTCCCCGGCGCAAGTCAAATTCAAATTTGAATTTGACAAATGGGTCGCAGGCGTGGAGATAATCGGGTACCCGACTAGGCAGGTGCCCGCATGCCCAGGATTGCCCGGCTGGCCGTGTTGCTGATCGTCGTGGTCGCGATCGCGGTGGCGCTGTGGGTGGTGCTCAACCGCCATCCGACGCGCACCGAGCTGACGCTCTACGGCAATATCGACCTGCGCGAGATCGATCTGCCGTTCAACGACAGCCAGCGCGTCGCCGAGGTGCTGGTGCAGGAAGGCGACCACGTGCGCCGCGGACAACTGCTCGCGCAGCTGGATACCAGTCGGATCGAGCCGCTGGTCGCCAAGGCGCAGGCGGTGGTCGAGCTGCAGCAACAGGCCGTGCAGCGGCTGCTGGCCGGCAATCGGCCGCAGGAGATCGCCGAGGCGCGCGCCGCGGTGGCCTCCGCGCAGGCCGATGCCGCCGACGCCGAGCAGCAGTACCGTCGCACGCAGCAGCTGGAAGTCAGCTCCGCGGGCCGCGCCGTCAGCCGCCAGGATCTGGACGCCGCCAAGGCGGCCGATGACTCGGCGCAGGCGCGGTTGCAGTCGGCGCAGAAGGCGCTGACGCTCGAGCAGATCGGGCCGCGTCGCGAGGACATCGCCGAAGCGCAGGCGCAATTGCGCGCTGACCAGGCGGACCTGGCTTCCGCCCAGGCGCAGCTCAACGACGCGCAGCTGCGCGCGCCGCTCGATACGGTGGTGCGCTCGCGCCTGGTGGAGCCGGGCGACATGGCCTCCCCGAGCCAGCCGGCGTTCACGCTGGCGATCACCGATCCGAAATGGGTGCGCGCGTATATCGACGAGCCCGACCTGGGCTGGGTGCGCCAGGGCATGCCGGCCACCGTCACGGTCGACAGCTTCCCGTCGCGCAGCTTCACGGGCTGGGTCGGCTTCATCTCATCGGTCGCCGAGTTCACGCCGAAGACGGTGGAGACGACGGAGCTGCGCTCGAGTCTGGTCTACGAAGTGCGCGTGTTCGTGCGCGACCCGCAGGATCAGCTGCGCCTGGGCATGCCGGCCACGGTGCACCTGGCGCTGCGCAACGCCTACGGTCCGAGCGAGAGCGATCCCGCCGCAGGCACACCCGCCGCCGCCCCGGCGACTCCGGAACCGTCCACTCAGGGCGCGCAATGAGCAGCGCGAGCACTGAGGCGGGGGCGCACGCGCAGCGCGCACCTGCGCTGCTCGCGCGTGAGTTGACCAGGCGCTTCACGCCGAAGGACCGGCCCGTGGTCACGGCGCTGGATGCGGTATCGCTCGCGGCCTATCACGGCGAGCTCACCGCGCTGGTCGGGCCGGACGGCGCCGGCAAGACGACGCTGCTGCGGCTGGCCGCAGGGCTGATCGCGCCCGACGGCGGCTCGCTCGCGGTGCTGGGAGTGGATGTCGCACGCGATCCGCAGCAGGTGCAGGACCGCATCAGCTACATGCCGCAGCGCTTCGGTCTGTACGAGGATCTGAGCGTGCTGGAGAACCTGGAGCTGTACGCCGACCTGCACGGCGTGAGCGCCGAGCAACGCGCGCAGCGCTATCCGGCACTGTTCGAAATGACCGCCCTCGGGCCTTTTCGCACGCGCCTGGCCGGGCAGCTGTCCGGCGGTATGAAACAGAAGCTGGGACTGGCGTGCACGCTCGTGCGCCAGCCGGAGCTGCTGCTGCTGGATGAGCCCACGGTGGGCGTCGATCCGCTGTCGCGCCGCGAGCTGTGGGAGATCGTGCAGCATCTGGTCGATGATCAGGGCCTCACGGTGTTGATGAGCACCGCCTATCTGGACGAGGCGGAGCGCTGCAGCCGCAGTATCGTGCTCTACCAGGGAACCGTGCTCACGCAGGGTCCGCCGGCAGAGGTCGCCGGCGGCTCCGCCGGCGCCTGCTTTCTGGCGACACCGCCGCCGGGGCAGAGCGCGCGCAGCGTGCAGGCGCAGTTGCTCGATCGGCCGGACGTCGTGGATGCCGTGCCGGACGGTGGGCGCGTGCGCGTCGTGACGCGCGGGGCGCACGGCGAGGCAGCCGCGCAGCCGCTGCGGGGACTGAGCGCCGAGCCCGTAGCGGCGCGCTACGAGGACGGCTTCATGCAGCTGCTGCAGCAGCGAGTGTCGCGCGAGCGCACGCAGCCGCTGACCATCGCGCGACCGCTCAGCGCCGATAGCGGGCAGCTCGCCGTGCGCGTGCAGCGCCTCGTCAAGCGCTTCGGAGCATTCGTCGCGGTCGATCACATCAATTTCGAGGTGCGCCGCGGGGAGATCTTCGGGGTGCTCGGGCCCAACGGTGCCGGCAAGACCACGACCTTTCGCATGCTCTGTGGCCTGCTGGCCCCGAGCGGCGGGGAGCTGTATGTGGCCGGCGCCAACGTGCGCACCGCGCCCGCGGCGGCGCGCCAGCGGCTCGGCTACGTGGCGCAGAAGTTCTCGTTGTACGGGCCGTTGACGGTGCTGGAGAACCTCGAGTTCTTCGCCAGCGCCTACGGACTGCGCGGCGAGGCCAAGCGTGCGCGCATCGCCTGGGCCCTGCAGCAGTTCGAGCTCGGCGACCGCGCGGCCGCCGTGAGCGCGCAACTGCCCGGCGGGTATAAGCAACGCCTGGCGATGGCAGCCGCGCTGCTGCACGAGCCCGAGATCCTGTTTCTCGACGAGCCCACCAGCGGCACCGACCCGCTCGCGCGGCGCGTGTTCTGGCGGCGCATCACCGGCCTGGCCGAGCAGGGCGTCACCATCATCATCACGACGCATTTCATGCAGGAGGCCGAGTACTGCGATCACGTGGCCATCATGGATGGCGGTCGGGTGCTCGCGCAGGGTTCGCCAGCCGAGATCCGCCGGCGCGGCCAGAGCGCCGCGACGCCCGATCCGCGCATGGAGGATGCCTTCATCGCCATCGTCGAGGAAGCGCGGGCCGCGGCGGGGCGCGATGCGCAGGCGGTTGCATGAGCGCGCCGACCGATATGCGCCACCGCAAGCTGCATCGGCTCGCGGCGCTGATCCGCAAGGAAACACGCCAGATGGTGCGCGACCCCTCGAGCCTGGCGATGGGCGTGGTGTTGCCGCTCATCCTGATCCTGCTGTTCGGTTTCGGCCTGTCGCTCGATGTGCACGACGTGCCGCTCGCGATCGTCATGCAGCAGCCCTCCAGTGACGCCGTGGGACTGTCCGAGGCGTTTCGGCTCTCGTCGTACTTCCAGCCGCGGTTCATGCATGCACTGCCGGCGGCCGAGCAGCTGCTGGTGTCCGGCAAGGTGCACGGCATCCTGTACATTCCGCAGGATTTCTCCAGCCGCCTGGCGGTCGGCGATGCGCAGGTGCAGCTGATCGTCGAGGGCAGCGATGCGAACAGCGCGCGCATCATCGAGAGCTATGTGGAGGGCGCGGTGGGCACCTGGTCGGCGCAGCGCGCGGCCGAGGGGCTCAGCGGCGGCGCCGCCGTGGCCGGACCCGTCAACGTCGAGACACGCCTGTGGTTCAACGAGGCCGACGAGTCGCGCTACTTCCTGGTCCCGGGTCTGCTGGTGCTGGTCATGACGCTGATCGGCGGGCTGCTCACCGCGATGGTCATGGCGCGGGAGTGGGAGCGCGGTACGCTCGAGGCGCTGTTCGTCACCCCGGTGCGCAGCGACGAGATCCTGCTCGGCAAGACGCTGCCGTACTTCATGCTGGCGCTCGCGGGCTTCGTGCTGTGCGTGCTGTCGGCGCAGTTTCTGTTCCACGTGCCGCTGCGCGGCTCGCTGTGGGTGCTGTTCGGCGCCTCGATGCTCTATACCCTCGTGGCGCTCGGTATCGGGTTGTTGATTTCGTCCGCCGTGAAGAACCAGCTGGTGGCCAGTCAGCTGGTGGCGCTGACGACGTTCATGCCGGCGCTCATGCTCTCGGGCTTCCTGTTCGATCTGCGCAGCATGCCGCTGGTGGTGCGGCTGGTGACCTACGTCCTGCCGGCGCGCTACTACGTGAAGCTGCTGCAGAACGTGTTCCTCGCCGGCAACGTCTGGTCGGTGATCGTTCCAAACACGGCGGTGCTCGCGCTGATGGCCACCGGGCTCGCGTTCGCCAGCCGCGCGGTGACGCGCAAGCGGCTGCTGTGAGGCTGGCCGTGATGCCCACCGTGATGCCCACCACCATGATGCCCGACGCGACGCCTCCGACGTGATGCCATGTTCGAGTCGCTGTTTCGCATAGTCGCGCTGACGCGCAAGGAGCTGCTGGCGGTGCTCAAGGACCGCCGCGCGCGCCTGAGCCTGCTGATCCCGCCGATGGTCCAGGCGCTGATCTTCGGTTATGCCGCGACCTATGACCTCAACCGCGTGCCCTATGCCCTGCTCGATGAGGATCAGAGCGCCGCCTCACGCGAACTGGTGGCCGGGTTGGACGGCTCGGGCACCTTCCAGCGCGTCGCCGATCTGCGCAGCGCCGCGCAGATCGCGCCCGCGATCGATTCGGGCCGCGCGCTGCTGGTGATGGACATCCGCCAGGACTTCCAGCGCCAGTTGCTCGCCGGTCAGCAGCCCGACGTCCAGCTGATCGCCGATGGGCGCAACTCCAACACCGCGGGCACCGCCATGGGCTATGTCAGCGGCATCATCGGCAACTTCAACGCGCAGTGGCGCGCCGACCACGGCCAGCCTGCCCCGCCGATGCAGCTGATCGAGCGTGCCTGGTTCAATCCCAACCTGGAGACGCGCTGGTACATGATTCCGGGCATGATCGGCACGCTCACGCTGATCCAGTGCATGATGCTCACCGTGATGTCGGTGGCGCGCGAGCGCGAGGAGGGCACGTTCGATCAGCTGCTGGTGACGCCGTTCCGCCCACACGAGATCATGGTCGGCAAAGCACTGCCTTCCATGATCGTCGGCACCATTCAGGCCACCGGAGTGCTGGTGATCGCGCAGCTGTGGTTCCGCATTCCGTTCGCCGGCCACTACTGGGTGCTATACGCCGGACTGCTGCTGTTCCTGCTGGCCGCCGTGGGCATGGGGCTGCTGCTATCCTCGATCGCCGGCACCATGCAGCAGGCGATGCTCTACTCGATGCTGTTCATCATGCCCTTCTCGCTGCTGTCGGGCTTCACCACGCCGATCAACAGCATGCCCGGGGGGCTGCAGCAGTTCACGCTGATCAACCCGCTGCGCTTTGCCATCGACATCACGCGGCGCGTATACCTGCAGGGAGCGGGCCTCAACCTGCTGCTGCCCGACCTTTGGCCGCTGGCGCTGATGGCCGCGATCACACTCACGGCCGCCACCTGGGTCTACCGGTACCGACCGCAATGACCGCAATGACCGCGAGGGCGGCGGTGACCGCTACGGCGGCGGCAATGGCCGCAAGGGCCGCAATGACCGCAAGGGCCGCAATGACCGCAAGGGCCGCAATGACCGCGAGGGCCGCAGGGACCACGGCGCTCGGCGCGCTCGGGGCGCTGCTGCTCACGGCCTGCACCGTCGGGCCGAGTTTCGTGCGCCCCACGCCGCAGCTGCCCGCGCACTGGTCCCCGGCGGTGCTGCAATCGCCCACCGCAACGCAGTCGGGCGAACCGCTGCCGGCGGCGTCGCCCGGGGAGTCGATGCCGGCCACGAGTGCGCTCGCGGAAGGGCCGGGATCGCTGGCCACCTGGTGGAGCCAGTTCGACGACGCCACGCTGGACGCGCTGATCGCGCGCGCCGTGCACGCCAATCTCGACCTGCGCGCGGCGGTGCTGCGCACCTCCGAGGCGCTCGCCCAGCGCGATATCAGCGCGGCGGGCCAGTGGCCGACGCTGTCGGCCAATGCCTCCTATGACCGCGAGCGCATCAGCGAGACGACACCCGAGGGCTCGCTGCTGGGCTCGGCGAGCAAGTTCTCGGCGATTCCGGGCGTCGGTCACTTCAGCATCCCGAATCCGTTCAACCAGTACCAGCTCGGCGCCGACGCGTCCTGGGAGCTGGACCTGTTCGGGCGGCTGCGCCGCACGGTCGAGGCCGCCAATGCCAGCGCGCAGGTGTCGCTCGAGGACCAGCGCGCGGTGCGTGTCTCGCTGCTTGCGCAGGTGGCGCAGAGCTACATCGAGCTGCGCGGGGCGCAGGCACGGCGCGCCGTGGCACTGGCGGATCTGGCGACCATCGACGATCTGCTGCAGCTGACGCAGCAGCGCCATGCCGCCGGCCTGAATACCGAGCTCGACGTGCGCAACGCCATGGCGCAGGCCAGCCAGACGCGCGCGAGCCTGCCGGGACTCGAGCTGCAGATCACGCAGGCGATTCACACGCTGGGGGTGCTGCTCGGCGAGGATCCCGAGGCGCTGCGCGGCGAGCTCGAGCGGCCCGGGGCCATCCCACCGGTGCCTCCGCAGGTGCCCATTGGTCTGCCCGCGGAGCTCGCCCGCCGCCGTCCCGACATCCGTGAGGCGGAAGCGAGCCTGCACGCGGCGACCGCGCAGATCGGTGTCGCGGTCGCCGACCTGTACCCGCAGCTGACGCTCTCGGCCGACGGGGGCTTCCAGTCCGAGACGGTCGGCAGCCTCGTCAACTGGAGCAGTCTGTTCGGCAGCGTCGGGCCGGAGCTCGACATCCCGATTTTCGATCGCGGCCGCCGCAAGACCGTGCACCTCTACAACCTGAAGGCGCAGGAAGCCGCCCTGGCATACCAGTCCGCCGTGCTCAACGCACTTCACGAGGTCGAGGACGCCGCCGCTGCCTATCGTGCCGATCAGCAGCAGCGCCAGTGGCTCACAGACACGGTGGCGCAGAACCGCATCGCGCTGGATCTCGCGCGCCAGCGCTACCAGAGCGGTCTGTCCGACTTCATCAACGTGCTCGACGCGCAACGTACCCTGCAGCAGAACGAGCAGTCGCTGCTCGAGAGCACCAGCGCCGTCAGCAGCGATCTCGTGACGCTGTATCGCTCCCTCGGCGGGGGATGGGATGCGCCGGCTGATCCGTTGACCGCCGACTCGCGCCGGGCAGCGAGCCGCTGAGCATCGGGGCGCCGCGCGCCGGATTCGCCGCCCGCCCGCCCATCACGTACCATCCGCCCCTCGGAAGCTGTGCATCCGTATTCGCCGTCGGGCACTACCGTCATAACAGCCATCGGGGGAATGCCGTGATGTCGCGCTATCTCGCTGTCGGGGTCGTCATCGGGTCGATCGTGTCCTGGGTCGGGGGTGCAGGGCGTGTCGACGCCCAGCCAAGCGGGTCAGCCGATACGGCGCCCCCCGCGCTGAGTGCGGAAGCTCTGGCGGAGCTGCGGGAGGTGCCTCCGCCGATGGTGTTCCGCGAGGCCTGGAAGCAGCCGCCGTACACCGGGCAGCTGACGGACCGCAAGCGCCGCGTCACTCAGGATGCCGTCGTCAATCCGAACCTGCAGCTGCAGCTGTATGGTGCGGACGCACAGGACGTGGAGGTCTACGACCACTATGGCCAGTTCGATCTGTGGACCGGCCTGGTGGGCTCGCCCGTGGCGGTGACGCTGCGCGACCGGGATGCCTATTTCGATCTGACAGGCCTCGCGGCGCTGCGCGCGAGAACCCGCACGGAGGATCTGCACGTGCTGCATCCGGTGGTGAAGCTCGCGGATGGCACGCTGCTGGTCGGCAGCCAGACGCTGTCGAGTCCACAGCCCGTCATGGGCGGCGGAGATTTCGTGGTCTCCGAGGTCACATTCAACGCGCAGCGCTGGTTCCAGCTCGACCCGCAGAAAGTCGCGATCACGCGGGAGGTCAAGGATCCGGACCTGAGCCGCGTGGACGCCATCGGCTTCGCTGATCTGATGCCGGGCGGCGGACATGGATTCTCCGGCTGCTCCAACGTTTCGTGGATGGAGCTGTACGCCAAGACACACGAGCGTTGAGAGCACCATGTCCGAGCCTGCCGGCCAGGTGGATGCGTATCTGCGCGGTTTGCAGGACCGCCTCTGCGAAACGCTGCAGCGAGCCGATGGCACCGCACGCTTCACCGAGGAGACCTGGACGCGCGCCGGGGGCGGCGGCGGGCGCACGCGGGTGTTGAAGCAGGGCCGGCTCTTCGAGCAGGCCGGCGTCAACTTCTCGCGTGTCGCCGGCGACAGGTTGCCGCCGTCCGCCAGCGCGCAGCGCCCGCATCTGGCCGGCCGCAGCTGGATCGCGACCGGCGTCTCGCTGGTCGTTCATCCGTGGAACCCGTATGTGCCCACGGCGCATATGAATGTGCGTTACTTCGAGGCGGACAGACCCGGCGAGGCGCCCGTGTGGTGGTTCGGTGGCGGCTTTGATCTGACGCCCTTCTACCCGTTCGATGAAGACTGCCTGCACTGGCACACGGTGGCGCGCGACCTGTGCGCGCCGTTCGGCGAGGACGTCTATCCACGCTACAAGAAGTGGTGCGACGACTATTTCCGCCTGAAGCACCGCGAGGAGGCGCGCGGCATCGGCGGACTGTTCTTCGACGACCTCAACGAATGGGGATTCGAACGCTGCTTCGCGTTCCTGCAGGCGGTCGGCGATGGATTTTCGGATGCGTACCTGCCGATCGTCGCGCGCCGCGAGCAGCTGCCATACGGCGAGCGCGAACGCGAGTTCCAGCTGTACCGCCGCGGTCGCTACGTCGAATTCAATCTGGTGTATGACCGCGGCACGCTGTTCGGCCTGCAATCGGGCGGCCGGGCCGAGTCCATATTGATGTCGCTGCCGCCACGCGTGCGCTATGAGTACGGCTACCGGCCCGAACCGGGCAGCCCTGAAGCCGGGCTGACTGCCTATTTGCAGCCCAGGACGTGGCTGTAAGGACTGCCAGGCCTTTGGGCACTTTCTGCATTCATGGAGGCGCAACGTGAGACCCAGCATCGATCTGTCGTTCAACGGCAATTGCGCCGAGGCGATCCGGTTCTATGAGCGGGTCCTGTCCGGCAGGATCCTGTTCGAGCTGAGTTGGGGGAAGTCGCCGCTGGCGAAGGATGCGCCACCGGAGTGGAGTAGCAAGGTCTGTCACTCGACTTTCGTCGTAGGCGATATCACTTTTCATGGAGTCGATGTGCTACCCGGCAGCTACGAGGCTCCGCGCGGATTCAGCATCGTGCTCGGGATAGATGACCTGGAGGAATCGGATCGCCTGTTCCGGGCGCTCGCCGAGAACGGACGGGTGCGCACGCCGCTGCAGGAGACCTTCTGGGCGCGCCGCTACGGCGTGGTGGTCGATCGCTTCGGCATCACCTGGGAGATCAACTGCGGTCGCCCGATGCCGGCGGACTGAATAACATCGTCTGCAGGGGGTACGATTTTTGCAGCGCCTTCGGGTCGGTCCCAATCTTCGTGATGCCCCATGCAGTCGAAGACACATGCGTCCGCAGATGCCGCCGCAGGAGAGCAGGCGCAAGATTCGCTGCGAACCGAGCGTGACGCCCTGGAAGTGACTCTTGCAAGCATCGGCGATGGCGTCATCGTCACGGATGCGGTCGGTCGCGTCACGTTTCTGAACCCCGTCGCCGAACGCCTCACGGACTGGTCGCTGGATCGGGCCAGGGGCCAGCCGTTCGTAGAAGTGTTCCGTATCGTCAATGAACATTCCGGCGCTCCGGTCGAGGACCCGGTCGCCAAGGTGCTCCAGTCCGGCGGGATCGTCGGCCTGGCGAATCATACGGTGCTCATCAGCCGGGACGGCAGGCGCATTCCGATCGACGACAGTGGAGCTCCCATCCGGCACAAGGGCGAGCTGGCTGGAATCGTCGTGGTGTTCCGCGATGTGACCGAGCGCAGGCGCGCAGAGCACGAGCGCGCGAGGCTCGCCGCCATCGTGGAATGGTCGGACGATGCCATTGTCAGCAAAACGCTTGACGGCATCGTGACCTCCTGGAATCCCGGGGCAACCCGCCTGTTCGGATACGCGCCGCAGGAGATCCTCGGCCGGTCCATCAAACTGATCGTTCCACCGGAGCGACTGCCCGAGGAAGACGACATATTGGCCCGGCTACGCCGTGGCGAGCGTGTGGATCACGTCGAGACCGTGCGCGTGGCAAAGGACGGCAGTCGCGTCGACGTGTCCCTGACCATCTCGCCGATCCGCAACCAGGCCGGTGACATCGTCGGCGCCTCGAAGATCGCACGGGATATCACGGCTCGCAAGCGCTCCGAGGGGCGGCTGCTGGAGGAAGTGCGGGTGCGCGAGCGGCTCGGAAACGTGAGTGAGGCCCTGGTCGCGGCGCAGCTGGACCTCGAGCGCGTGGTGCAGATCGTCGCCGACGCCGCGACGGACATCTCCGGGGCCGCATTCGGCGCGTTCTTCTACAACGTTCAGGACGAGCGCGGCGAGTCCTACCGGTTATTCACGCTCTCCGGCGCATCGCCTGATGGCTTCGTGCGGTTCCCGCAGCCCCGCAACACGGCGGTGTTCGGGCCGACTTTCCGCGGTGAAGCGATCGTACGCAGCGGCGACGTCACGCTCGATTCCCGCTACGGCAGGAACGCGCCTTATGTGGGCGTGCCCGAGGGACATCCGGGCGTACGCAGCTACCTCGCAGTGCCGGTCAGGACGGCTTCCGGGGAGGTCCTCGGCGGCCTGTTCCTCGGCCATCCCGCGCCGCAGATGTTCACCGAGCGAACCGAGCATCTCGTGGTCGCCCTGGCCGCGCAGGCTGCGGTCGCGGTGGAAAACGCGCGCCTGCATCGGGCCTCGCGGCGCGAGATCGATCAGCGCAAGCTGGCGGAGCAGGCGCTCAGCGAGGCCGGTCGGCGCAAGGACGAGTTTCTCGCCATGCTGGCGCATGAGCTGCGAAATCCGCTCGCTCCGATCCGCAATGCGACGGAGCTGCTGTCCCACATGCTTGCGAACGACAGCCGTGCACAGGCGGCCGTCAGCATGATCAAGCGCCAGGGCGTGCAGCTGACACGGCTCGTGGATGATCTGCTGGATGTCTCGCGCATCACCGAGGGTCGAATCCAGCTCAGGAGCAGACCGGTCGACGTGGCCGCCGTGATCACCCAGGCAGTGGAGACGGTTGAGCCGCAGCTGCGCGATAAATGCCACAGTGCTTCGATCACGGCCCTGAGCTACGAGCCTTTGTACGTGGAGGGCGATTTTGCGCGGCTGGTCCAATGCGTCGGCAACATCCTCGCCAACGCCGCCAAGTATACGGAGCCCGGAGGGGAGATCAGGATCCGTACGCGCGGGGACAAACGCAGTGCCTTCATCGAAATTTCGGATTCCGGCGCGGGTATCCCGCCGGAGCTGCTGCCGCATATCTTCGATCTGTTCGTGCAGAGCGAACGCACGCTCGATCGCGCCCAGGGTGGGCTGGGCATCGGCCTGGCCGTGGTCAGGCGTCTGATCGAGATGCACAAAGGCGAAGTCAGTGCCCGCAGCGAGGGTCTTGGACGAGGATCGACATTCGAGATCCGACTGCCGCGGATCGCGCGACCGGCGCCGATGGCTTCCGAAGGCGCGGCGTTCAGATCCGAGCCGCGACGCGTGCTCATCGTGGATGACAATGCCGACGCCGCGGACTCGCTCGCCATGCTGCTGAAGGTGAAGGGTCACGACACCTACGTCGTGTACAGCGGCAAGGAAGCGCTCGCGAGCATCGAGTTCTTCAAGCCCGACGTCGCGCTGCTCGACATCGGGCTGCCGGAGATGAATGGTTACGATCTGGCACGGCGGCTGCGCGCGATGTCGCAGCTGCAGGCGCTGCGACTCATCGCCCTGACCGGCTATGGCCAGGTGGAGGATCAGCAGCGTGCCCGGGCGGCCGGCTTCGATGGTCACCTCGTCAAGCCCGTGGACCTGGGCGCGCTCGAGCGTGCTCTCGCCGGGATGGGCCGCGCCCGGGAGGGCAGAGCGGGGAACGATCTGCACTGAGCGCAGGCAGGAGGCCTTCCCCGATCAATCACCTACGTTCGAATGTGCGCCGCGTCCGTTTCCTTGCCACGGTGCTTCCGATACAATGTACGTTGCTTCACGATCGGTTAGCCCATTGAGCTGACTGGATTTTTCGCACTTTCCTTTCAGGAATCGCATGCCCCAATCCCTGGCTGATCTGCTCGCCGGCACGCCGCTGTTCGGCTCGAACGCGCCCTACGTGGAGTCGCTCTACGAGCGCTATCTGCAGGATCCCCACGGCGTGACGGCGGACTGGCGGCAGTACTTCGACGCTCTGCCGCGCTCGGGCAGGCCCGAGCGGCCGCAGGCTCCAGCCCTCGCGGCGCCCGGCATCGCGGCCCCCCGCGTTGCCGCGCCTGGTATTGCGGCGACCGGAGCCGCCGCGACCGGAGCCACCGCGACCGGCGCCGCCGCGGTGCCCGCGTCGGCCGCCCCTGCGGCCATCGAAAAGCAGGCGGCCGTCTCGCGGTTGATGCAGATCTACGCCAACCGTGGTCATCTGATCGCGCGCATCGATCCGCTCGGGCTCGTGCAGCGTCCGCGCCCGCGATTGCTCGGACCGGACTACGGTGGGCTGACGGAAGCGGATCTGGACACGACGTTCTACACCGCGGCTCGCAATCCCTGGATCCCGAGCCACGCGACGTTGCGCGAGATCCTCGCGCGTCTCGAGGAGATCTACTGCGGCACGATCGGCGCCGAGTTCGCGCACGTCTCGGACAGCGATGAGCGGCTGTGGCTGCAGGACGAATTTCAGCTCGGTCGCATGCAGCAGCGTTTCTCGGCCGAGGAGCAGCGCTCGCTGCTCGCCGAGCTCACGGCTGCCGAGGGCCTGGAGCGCTATCTGCACACCAAGTACGTCGGGCAGAAACGCTTCTCACTCGAGGGCGCCGAAGCGCTGATCGCCTGCCTCAACGATCTCATCCAGCAGGGAGGGCGCGCCGGCATCGAGGAATTCGTGCTCGGCATGGCACACCGCGGCCGGCTCAACGTGCTGGTCAACGTGCTGGGCAAATCCCCGGCCGAGCTGTTCTCCGAGTTCGAAGGTCGCTACGACGTCAATCACATGCACGGCTCGGGCGACGTCAAGTACCACAAGGGTTTCTCGGCCGATGTGCGCACCGCGAGCGGCAACGTGCACGTCGCACTGGCGTTCAACCCTTCACACCTGGAGATCGTCGATCCGGTCGTCGAGGGCTCGGTGCGCGCGCGCCAGGACCGGCGCAACGACGCGCAGGGCGACAAGGTCGCCCCGGTGCTGATGCATGGGGATGCCGCCTTCGCCGGCCAGGGCGTGGTGATGGAGACGCTGCAGCTCTCGCAGGCGCGTGGCTATCGCGCCGGCGGGACCGTGCACATCGTGATCAATAACCAGATTGGCTTCACGATGTCCGACCCGCGCGATGCGCGCTCCACCATGTACTGCAGCGACGTCGCCAAGATGCTCGAGGCGCCGATCTTCCACGTCAACGCGGATGATCCCGAGGCCGCGGTGTTCGTGACGCGCCTGGCGCTGCGCTATCGGGCACGCTTCCACAAGGACGTCGTCATCGACCTCGTGTGCTACCGGCGGCTCGGCCATAACGAATCCGACGAGCCGGCAGCGACGCAACCCATCATGTACGAGACGATCCGCCGGCACCCGAGCGTGCGCGCGCTGTACGCCGAGCGGCTGACCGCCGCGGGCGTGATCGGCGCGGGGGAGGCGGAGCAGATGGTGGCGCGCTATCGCGCGGCGCTCGATGCGGGACAGCTGGAACGGCCGGCGGCCATCGGCCTGGTTGGCAACCAATACACCGTCGACTGGTCGCGCTACGCGCAGGCGGACTGGTCGGATCCGGTCGTCACGGGCCTGCCGATCCAGCGCCTGACGGCGCTGGGTGAACGGCTGCGGCAATTGCCGCCGGATCTGAGCCTGCACCCGCGCGTGATGCACGTCATGGCAAATCGCGCCAAGATGCTCGCCGGCGAGATGCCGCTCGACTGGGGCGCCGCCGAGACGCTGGCGTACGCGTCGCTGCTGGATGCGGGCATCGCGGTGCGCATCTCCGGACAGGACTCGGGCCGCGGCACCTTCTTTCACCGCCATGCCGTCCTGCATGATGCCAGGAACGGTCGCCAATACGTCCCGCTGCAGCACCTGCGCGACGGGCAGGGTCGCTTCACGATCATCGATTCGGTGCTCTCCGAGGAGGCGGTGCTCGGCTTCGAGTACGGCTACTCCACGACCAGCCCCGACTGCCTGGTGATCTGGGAGGCGCAGTTCGGCGACTTCGCCAATGGAGCGCAAGTGGTGATCGATCAGTTCATCTCCTCGGGCGAGGCCAAGTGGGGCCGGCTGTGCGGGCTGACGCTGATGTTGCCGCATGGTTACGAGGGACAGGGGCCCGAGCACTCCTCCGCGCGGCTCGAGCGCTTTCTGCAGCTATGCGCAGAGAACAACATGCAGGTGTGCGTGCCGAGCACGCCGGCGCAGATGTTTCAGCTCCTGCGCCGCCAGATGCTGCAATCCTTCCGTAAGCCGCTCATCGTGATGACGCCCAAGAGCCTGCTGCGGCACGAGCTGTCGGTGTCCTCGCTGGCGGATCTCGCGCACGAGGGCTATGCCAACGTGATCGACGAGATCGACAAGATCGCCTCGGCGCAGGTGCGGCGCGTGGTGTTTTGCAGCGGCAAGGTGTACTTCGATCTGCTGCAGGCGCGCCGCAGCCAGGGCCTGAGCGATGTGGCGCTGGTGCGCATCGAGCAGCTCTATCCGTTTCCGATCGAGGAGTATCACGCGGTGCTCGAGCGCTACGCGAACGCCGCGGATCTGGTCTGGTGTCAGGAAGAGCCTCAGAACCAGGGCGCCTGGTACCAGATACGCCACCGGCTCGAGGACCTGGCCGGTGGCCGTCCGGTCTACTACGCGGGCCGCGCCGCGGCCGCTGCGCCGGCCACCGGTCTCGCCAAGCTGCACGAGCGCGAGCAGCGCGCACTGGTCGAGACGGCGCTGAGTGCCACGTCGCTCGAGCAGACCGTGCGCAGCACGCCGCGCCTGACGCTCACACCCGGCGCACAGAACAGCGCGCGCGTGGTCGGGTCGACGGGCGGTGCGGCGCGCGGTGTTGCGAGGAAGAGCTCATGAGCGTGGAGATCCGTGTCCCTCAGTTGCCGGAATCCGTGTCCGACGCGACGCTGGCTGCCTGGCACAAACAACTCGGCGAGAGTGTGAGCCGCGATGAGAGTCTGGCGGACCTGGAGACCGATAAGGTGATGCTCGAGGTCCCGGCCCCCGTCAGCGGCGTGCTGCGCGAGCTGAAGGTTCAGGCCGGTACCACGGTGAAGAGCGGTGAGCTGCTCGCGGTGATCGAGGAGAACGGCGCCGCGGGCGCGCCCGCAGCG
>JASHSK010000304.1 GCA_030038755.1 Gammaproteobacteria bacterium | reverse complement strand
CAATATTCCAGGTTTGCTCATTTATTCCAGAATGTACACTAAATAATGAGCGAGAGATAGCATATTGGACGCTCGCGGGCCCGAGACTCGCCGCAGCCACCGTGAACGGCTGGTTTCAGAAACCGCACCGGAAGACACGCTTGGCCGCTGTTGGCCGGTAGCTCTCATTCGTCAGGCGTAACGACCTTCCCTGAACTCGCGGTTTCAAGACTTTTCGTCCAGATCAGCCGGTTCCGGTCAGCGAGCCCGTTCGGTCAGTACTTTTCGCAGCTCCTTGCCTGACCGCACATGCTGAAGCAGCTGGGCAGCGAGTCGCTCCCGGTCCGTCATCACCCGCGACAGGCGCGTAGCAAAGTGCCGCACTTCGCCGGCCAGTACGACCTGTCCCTGTGCATCAAGCACCGTGGCAACTTGATTCCAGCCTTCCACAATGACCTTGCGCGTGTCGAGAAGCTTCGCACGCCCTGGGTCGCAGATCGTGCCGGTTTTTGAAAGCTCGGTCGCGATGCTGGCAACCTGGGCCCGCAGGGCACGGGAGTCTCCGCGCCGTTTCGCGCGATACGTTGCCAAAGACGCGGCCTGTTTGCGCCGGCCACGCGCCCAACGTGGCGTGGCATTCGCAGCGACGCCTTGTTCGCGCATCAATTGCGCAAAATCCTGCCGCCACTCGCGCAGCCGTGCTTTGTCAATGTGCAACCGCTGGCCGCTTACGCCCTCGGCTTTGACGACCAGGTGGACGTGAGGATGGGGCTGATGGGTGTGCAAGGCCATCGCATATCGGTGCTGCAAACCGAACTTTTCGCGCGCGAAGATCTCGGCAGCCGCCAGCACCTTTTCCGCGGGCGTTGGAGCCGGCATTGACAGCACGATATTGTGCACGAGCTTCACCGGTCGGCCGGACTTTCCCGACCCCGTTGGGCCGGGGCCGCGGTACTGCCCGCTGCAGAACTCCAAATGCCAGTCCTTCAACATCGCCTTCTGCTCCTGCCCGGACACCCGCTGTCCCTCGTCGGTCTCGAGGTCGAGTGCGCCGTGATGACTCAGGTATGACAGGTGAGCCGCCACCGCGCCTGGCGTCTGGCCACCGCCTGTGACCTTGACCATGACCTCCGGTGTCTTGGCGATCGTCCTTCTGATCTGCTCGAGCTGCGCGCGACCGAACCCGCTGGAGGCCGGAGGGCCCGCACGGGCACCACCGAACAGGTCCAGAAACCTGTCTCCGTTTGGGGGTAGACGAAAGGATCCTCTAGATAACTGGCTGATTATAATCGCAGATATGCTTGTCCAGTGTCGGGTTTTTGTCTAGAATAATTGTCGGGTTTTTGCGTAGACCATACATGCGGAATCGAGCGACATTGCGTGACAGGATCGAGGCACGGATAGCACGCCGGCGAGATGCCGTATTCCTGACGCGCGAATTTCGCGACTTGGGGGGCGAAGACCAAGTTCTGCGTGCCCTCCGCGAGCTGGTGCGCGACAAGCGGCTGCTGAGGCTCGGTTATGGTGTTTATGGCCGGGCCTTCGTTTCCAGGCTGTCCGGCACCCCCGTGCTCGACAGCCCGACCGGCTTTGTCGGTGCCGCCCGCCAAGCCCTCACGAAGCTCGGCGTGAAATGGGAGCCGACTGCGGCGGAGCAAGCCTACAACGAAGGCCGCTCGACGCAGGTGCCAGTCAATCCCGTCGTGCGTGTGAAGGGACGATTTTCGCGCCAGCTCCGGTATGGAAACACGGAGCTGGTACTTGAGCGTTGACATCACTCTGCGGGACCTGCTCGAAGTCCAGGCGTATTTCGGATTGCCGAGCCCTGCTCTGGTCGAAAAGGATTTCTACGTCGTCAAGGCCCTTGCCGCCGTCGTCGCAATCAACACGGCGCCTCTCGGGCTCATCTTCGGCGGCGGCACGGCGCTCAGCCGCGCACATCGACTGATCCGCCGAATGTCGGAAGACATCGATCTCAAAGTCACCGCCGCGAAGGAGCCCTCACGCGGCGAGCTGCGACGGCTTCGCGAATCAATGACCGACGCACTCCTGGGCGCTGGCTTTCGATTTGACCCAGGTAACCCCGAGCACCGCAGGACGGGGAATCAAAACCGCTACACGATCTACCGGCTGCCCTACGAACCCCTTGCTCGCGGACAGGGGGCATTGCGCCCAGAAATCAAGATTGAGGTCACCGTCTGGCCACTGTGGAGACCCGCCGTACAATTGCCTGTCGCCTCTTTCATCTCGGAGGCTCTTCGGCAGCCGGCGGAAATCGCGAACCTCGGCTGCGTGTCCATCGCACAGACGGCCGCAGAAAAGTTCGTGGCATTGACGCGCAAGACAGCGGCCGAGCTAGCCGAGGCTGCTGGGCCACGCGACCCCACGCTTTCCCGTCACATCTACGACCTGCATATCATCCGCGATCGCTTTGATGTCACCGAGGTCGCATCCCTGGCACGGGAGATCATCCGGCAGGACGCCGAGGCATTCGGCAATCAGTTTCCCGCCTATCGCGAGGACCCCGCCGCTGAAACACGACGCGCCGTCGCTGCCCTCGCGGGCGACGCCGGCTACGAGCAGCGCTACCTCGAATTTCAGCGCGATATGGTCTATGGCGATCGGCCGGCCTATCGAGACGCGATGCAGACGACGCTTGCAATTGCGAGGGGATTGCATGGTGATAAATAAATAAACAAATAACGGCAGTGCTGGTGGGATCGCTGTCTGCAGGCATATTACGGCCCTGCGCAACTCTACAAAGTGCTCCGTGCCTACGCGATTCATATCTGCGATGACACCGGAGCATTTCAAGTCATATACGTCGCAAAATTCTCAGATGCCGTTTTGCCTTCCTACTAATCACGCTCTGCCCACGTTAGCTCCCGCTTCAGGTGCAGCAATCGTGCTTCCCTATCACGGCTCGTGAGGTATTGGTGCCGAGCTGTGAAGAACACGAAGATGCTCAATGCCAAGGCGACAAGAACGTCACTCGCCAAATTACGGCCGCGGGGCAGGGATGCATACAAAACTGCGGTAACGGCTATCAACATGAGAACGGGTCCGAGATAGCGCTGCCCAGGCTTCGCGCCGACGTCTCCTTGCCTGTGAAGCCGCCAGTTCCAGCATTCCCCACTGATGACGGACCGGAAGCCCCCCTTCGGGCGCATCTCGGCAACCGCGCGCCTATCCTTCGTCGGCTCTCTTCAGCATCTCCCGGAGCACGATCACATCCTGTTGATCCTGTGGCCGGCTCGACGCCTCCTTCGAGCGAAGGATGTCGTTGAGGCAGGCGGCACGCACCTCGACCCCAAACGCTTCAAATGTGATCGCGGAGCGGTCCAGATCCTCGAAACCTTTGGTACCGCTCGGCTGAAAGACGATATCCACACGTCCGGCATCGGTCACCAGGTTCCACAGTTTCGCCCGCGAAAGCGTTGCCGCATCACAGCTGAATGCAAGCCCCTCCGGTACTGACTCAGTGTAAACGCGGGCACCGAGGTCTCGAAGCGCCACCGCCAGCCGCGCGAGGTTATCCGCGTCGCGCGAGGGAGTAATGTCGGCGTCCGCTGTAAGGCGAGGAAAACCTTGAAGCCGAGCCGCTGTGGCTCCAATGAGCACATAGCGGACCTTCCGCTTTGCGAGCGCACGCAGGATTCGCTCCGGATCAAAGGCCTTCACGGGGATCGGCGTACCGCAGTCTTGAAGAGCCGATCGGCATTGCGCAGCTCGAGCAGGCGTTCTTCCGGAGTGAGACTCAGGATTCGCGGCACGTCCGCGAGCATGTGCGTGCGGCCGCGAGGCCTCGGCACGAGACTCGCGCTCAATGCAAACCCGGCTGCGTGGAGAAGACGGTTCAGGGTCTCCCAGCTCGGACTCGTGGTGCCGTTCTCGATGCGCGCAACCACCGATTGAGCCGTCCGCGCTCGGAGTGCGAGCGCTCGCTGGCTGAGGCCCGCAGTGCGTCGCGCTTCGAGAATCAACCGAGATGCCGTGCCGTGAATCACAGGCGGATGATAGCTTATAAGCTATCGTCCCGAACAGCGGCGGGACCGGGCATCCTCGTAAAGGCAGAGCCCGGCCAAAAGGCGACTTCGCTCAAGGTTTCCGGTCCGGCCGACCTCCATAGTCATCAGTTGGACGTCAGCGACGGATCCGGGCGAGACGACTGTGTCGGTGCAAAGCGTCATTGCAATTTTTTTGGCCCTGCTGCTGATCGTCGTCCTCGGGGCCCGGCTCGCGAGCGCGCGCGATGAGCAGGCGATGACGCCGGCAAGCTCCGCTGCGTCGAATCAGGGTACGTCCGGCCCGGCTGGCAGCGGGCCACCGCTCGCGCTCGCGCTGATGGTCCTCGCGGCGATTCTGGGTGGGCTCTACGTCTTCAGGCAGACCCAGCAGCACGCCATCCCCTTCGCCCCGTGGCAGTACCAGCCCGTGGTCTTCAGCTCCGCGGAGCCGCTTGCCGGCATGATGAAGGCCATCTACCTGGCACCGGATAGCCAGGCACTCCAGAGCGCGATCGCAGCAGTGCAGCGCATGGCGGACACCGGGGATGCCGAAGCGGCATTTCGGCTGGGCCGCTACTACCATCTGGAGACGGCATTCCCCAATTATGCGATGGCGCTGAAGTACTATCGGATCGCCGTTGCCAGGAATCACGCGTGGGCCATCAACAATCTCGGCCTGCTTTACCGCGACGGGCTTGGCGTTCCTCGCGACCAGGATACGGCGTCTCAATACTTCGAATATGCAGCAAGCCTCAACAGCTCCCTGGCCTACCTCAATCTGGCGGACCTGGCCGTCAGCGGCGACGCCGGTCGAGGGGGCGCCGCCAAAGCGCTCGCCTGGCTCGAGCAGGGAGGCCACAACGGATGCACGTCGTGTTACATCCAGGAGGCGGCGATCTACCACACCGGAGCGTACGGTGTGGGCATCGATCGGCGGCGTACGGTTGCACTGCTGCAGAAGGCGGCGGCGCTTGGCGACCACGAAGCGAGCCTGTTGCTTGCCGAGATGCGCATCGTCGGTGACGGTGTTCCCCAGAGCTCCAGGGCGGCCTTTGACTCGCTGAAGCAAATGAGCGACGACGGGGACGCATCCGCGAGCGTCCTGCTTGGCGAGCTTTCCTCGGATGACAAGATTCGCAATTTTCTGTTCGACAGCGCCCTCGGGGGCGTACGGAATATCCCTTCGGATCTGACCACGGCCTTTCCGCGCGACAGTTTGCTCTCGATCAAGTACTGGACTCTTGCCAATCAGCAGGGAAGTTGCCAATCCTGGATCGACCTCTCCTCGGTGTTGGGTCGAGGCATGGGGGTCGATACGGACAACCAGAAGGCGTTCGCCGATGTCGAGCGCGCCGTCGAGTGTGATCCCACCAATGGTTTTTATGTGTGGAAGCTCGGCGGGCGTTACGAGGATGCGCTGGGCGTCGGGCGCAGCTGCCAGACGGCTGCGTGGTTGTTCAAACAGGCCTTCAACCGCGGCTACGGCGATGCGCTGGCAAATCTGGGATACATCTATGACAAGGGCTGCGCGCCCATCGCCCGGGACGACCGGCAGGCCTTTCAGTACTACCTGCTCGGGGCCAAGCTAGGGGACCCGATGTGCCAAAACGATGTGGGCGCCATGATCAAGCACGGCCGCGGCGTTCCGGCGGCGGACGTCGCGCGCGGGTACGGCTGGATCAAGCTTGCAGCGCTGCACGGCAATGCGCTTGCCAAGGCCAACCTCGAAGATCCACTTTTTACGCCGGCCGTTCGGGCAGCGGGACTTGCGGACCTGGCAGACATCCAGCGCCGTCTGCTGCTCGCACCATCGGGCGCCGGTGCCATCCTGCGTGACCCGTGGTACTAGGTCGGACTGAATACGCAGCCCTCGCTGTGGAGGCACCCGCGGCCCTCGTCGGAGGTATCTGTAAATCAATTGGTTATGCGAGATCGGCCGCAGCACTGCGCACGTGATCGCGTCGTTGACCAGCTGATCCGGGGCTGAAGGTAAAGCGCCTCACCCAGGGGGCACCGCGAGCGCAGTTGCGGATTGCCGCGGACGACGGGAAGATCCGGCACGCCGGTGCATAAGGGGGGGCATCTCGATGAAACCGATCGCTCTGTTTGCCTTGGCCGTCGTCGTCGGCGCGCCGCTCATCCCTCACGCGTCTGCAGGCGCCCAGTCGGCGAGCACGTCGCTGGATGCCGCCCGGCGATCCGCGTGCGCGCCCGCGGGCGATCTGCATTTCGTGTGCGGCCTGATCAATGTGGAGGATTTCCTGCCTGTCGACGGAGGCCGCTGGCTCGTCGGCAGCTCGTATCAGGCCGGGTCAGTGGGCCTCTATCTCATCGACACGGCCGAGCGGACTGCGCGTCCCGTAGCGCTGTCGATCGCGCGTGTGCGGGACGCGCGTTACCAGGGCTGTCCCGCTCCCGATCTCAGCAAGCTCAGCACGCACGGTCTCGACGTCGTGCCCGCAGGCGCCGGCATCGCGACCGTGTATGCCGTCAATCACGGCGGACGTGAGTCGGTCGAAATCTTTCGCCTCGAGGCCGCCAGAGATGCGGCGCAATGGACAGGTTGCGTGCTGATGCCCCCGGGGGCCAATGGCAATGCCGTCGCGGCCCTGCCCAGCGGCGGCGGTTTCGTCGTGACGAAGTTCATGGACACCCGCGACAAACAAGGCTTCCAGCACCTCATGGCGGGCGCAGTCACCGGCGTCGTCTATCACTGGACGCCGGGCAGAGGCTTCAGCGAAGTGCCCGGCACCCGGCTACCGGGGGACAACGGCGTGGTGGTCTCACGCGACGGCAAGTGGGTTTTCGTCAATGCGTACGGATCAGACGAGATATACCGCGTTGCGCTCTCCGGGGGAGCGCAGCCGACCAGCGTGAAGGTCGCCTTTCATCCGGACAATCTGCGCTGGGCTCCCGACGGCACGCTCTTTGATACGGGACAGTTCATCGAGCCGCGGAGATCGGGGGGGCCGCCACGGCCGGACGCCTGGGCGACTGTGCGGCTCGATCCGCGCACGATGGCGGTCACCACGCTGGTCAAGGAGCCTGGCACCGCGGAGTTCGGTGATGCGACCAGCGCGGTGCAGATCGGCGACACGCTCTGGTTCTGCACCTTCCGCGGCAGTCGCGTGGCCTATCGAGCCGTCAGCTCCGCGCCGTAACGAGGCCCGCCTTCACGGCTTGAGCTCTTCCGGCTGAAAGCCGGGCATGCCGAAACGCCACAGGAGGAACGTCTCCTCGTCCGCCTGCTCGCTGTTCTCCTGCGACTTGGTCGAGCCGATGCCGTGACCGGAGTCGTAGCTGACGCTCAGCAGAATGGGGTTGGGGCCGCCGTTGGCTGCCTGCAGCCGTGCGGTCATCTTTGCGACCTCCCAGGGCTCGACGCGCGGATCGTTGGCACCGGTCTCCAGCAGCACGGCGGGGTAACGCACCCCGTCGCGCACGTGCACGTACGGACTCATGGCATAAAGCCCGTGAAAGCCGGGCTGAGTGGTCACCGAGCCGAATTCCACGACATTGGGCGGCCCGTTGGGCGTGAACTCGGCGCGCAAGCTGTCGGTCATGCCGTGCGAGTCGATGGCGGCGGCGAACAGGTCCGGACGCCAGTCGATCGCGCCGCCGATCGTGATGCCACCCGCCGAGGTCCCCGAACCACCCAGGTAGTGCGGCGACGTGTACCCCTGATCGACCAGATATTGAGCGCAGGCAATCATGTCGAACACGGTGTTGAGCTTGGTGAGCTTCATGCCGGCCTCGTGCCAGCCCTCACCGAGCCAGCCTCCGCCGCGTACATGCGCGATCGCCACAATCCCACCGCGCCGCAGCCAGGGCAGATCGCGTGCCAGAAAAGCCGGCGACATCGTGTACCCATAGCTGCCGTAACCGATCAGCAGCGTCGGATTGCGGCCGTCGAGCTTCGTGCCGGAGCTCATGACGATCGACAGTGGAATCAACGTGCCGTCATAGCTCACGGCCTCGACCTCACGCGACTCCAGCCCGCCCGTCCGGGCGCTCGAGGGTGGCTGGATGCCGGTATTGCGGACAGCTCCGGAGCGGGCGTCGTAGACATACACCACGGGCGGCCTGATCCAGGACTCGAGCGCAAACAGGGCACCGCGGGATTGGGGATCGGTGGCCAGATCCCGCGCCGTGCCCGCGTACGGCAGTGACAGCTCGCCGGCGGTCCCGCCGTAGGGCATGCGCGTGATCCGGCTCATGCCGTCGAGCGTGCTCTGTACGTAGAGAGCATCCGAGGCCACCCCCAGCGCATTGATCACGGCCTGGCTCTGCGGCACCACCACCGTGGCATGGTTCAGATCGGGAGCCGCAAGGTCGATTGCGACGACTTTGAACCGCGGCGCATCCCGGTAGGTCAGCAGGTAGGCGCGCGCGCCGCGCGCCGTGAAGGCGCTGATGTCGTCGGATTTTCCGGCGAGCTTCGTCCACACCGGCTTACCGGCCGCCACCGCCGCCAGCGGGGAGATGTAGATCGCGTCGATGACGTTGGAGCTTTCGTTCTCCGTGAGCACGCCAAAGGCGAAGGGCGACCCGGGCACCGTGGCGACCATCGCATCCTGATCGGGCGCGACTGGAACGGTCGATGTGACGGCGTAGCCGAACACGGCGACATCGCCGCCGCCATCCGCATCGGCACCCAGATGATGCAGATACACGCGGCTCTTCAGAAAGAAAGCCGTAGGTGGGTCGGCGGGCGAGAGCTTCTGCAGGCGGTAGTAGACGAATGACTTGCCGTCCGGCAACCACCAGACCGGTTGGAACTCGTCGTTGTCGCCCCAGCAGCGGTCGACCGCGACTCCCATATCCTTGCCGCTGGCCGCATCGATCACCCGCATGGTGGCCGCTTCGGAGCCGCCGGCGGAGACACCGTAGGCAACGTAGTGGCCATCCTGCGAAGGCTGAAAATAGTTGATGGCCTCCGGTGTACCGCGTGCACCGAAGCGATCCGGATTCACCAGCAGGCGGGCCCTGCCCGTGGTCTCATCGCGCACGTAGAGCTTCGCGGTGTTCTGACCAGGAGTGGTCTGCAGGTAAAAGTCCCGCCCCCCGGCCCGGATCAGGCTGCCGGTCTGCGTGGTCGAATTGCTCGCGGCATCGATCTCCTTCAGCAGCGCGGCGCGTCCCGGGATGGCGTCGAGCAGACTGCGCGTGTAGTCGTTCTGCGCCCGCATCCAGGCGAGCAGCGGCTGGCTGCCGGGTGCCTCCATCCAGCGATAATCATCCACGACCCGGGTGCCGTAGTAATCGGTGATCACCGGCTGGACCATCGCCACCGGTGGTGCCGCCAGAGCGGCCAGCGGCAGCCATCCGCCGAGCAGTGCAAATATCCGTTGGGCAGTCACGGTCCAGGCTCCTGCGCGTGGAATCGCGCTGTAGAGTTTACAACGAGCCGACTGACCGCGGAGGCACCGCCGGGCCCGCGTAACGTGCCCGGGGCCGGATCAACGTTCCGGTCTCGCGCTGCTCGAGCGCGTGGGCGATCCACCCGGTGCAGCGCGCGAGCGCGAACAGAACGAATGGCGCATCGGCAGGCAACTGCAGGCTCGCCGTGAGGGCACTCAGGGCGAAGTCCACGTTCGCGGGCTCGCCGGTCAGCGACTCCCCGGCGGTGCGCAGGGCTGCGTAGATGGGAGTCAACCGGGTCCTGTCGAGCAACGCATGCGCGCGAACAGGTGCGCAGCGGCCGACTGATCCGCCCGCAATCCCGTTATATCGGCCCGCTGCCCGCGCCGGCGGCCGCCTGAGAGCCACGCAGCGCGACCGTCGGCCCAGGGCGCTCACGCGCCGGCCGGCTCCGCTCACGGATCGCAGCCGCTCTATAATCGGGGGGTGGCGCCTGGGATGCCCAGCCTGCCCGTGCAGGGCTGCGGCAGTGCGCGCCGGGGGTGTGCCATGCTCACGATGTCCAGTAGCGCGAAGTGCAGACCGTCACCAGCCCGAGGGCGCCGATTGCCCGTGGCGCTGAGCGCCGCAACACTGACTGCGGCGGCGCTGCTCGCGGGGGCACCGGCGCAGGCGGTGGGCCCGGCGATGATGATGCGCAGCCCGATGCCCAGTGAAAGTCAGGGGCCCAACCCGGACGTGCAGCTCGGTGAGTCCCTGGACGACTTCAAGACGAGTCGCCCGGCCGGTCGCGCTCGCACCGGAGCGCGCCTGCCCCGAAGCTTCTATGCGCTGCGCGCCAGCGGCGCCTTCGCTCCAGGGTACTGGACCCACACGCTGCCGCTCACGCCACTGAATGCCATCGCGACGCGCCCCGGCAGCATCGGCATGATCGTGACATCGGTCATGATCGACGGTCAGGGACCGTTCCGCTTCATGCTGGACACGGGCGCCACCCGCACGGTGCTCGCCAGCTCCACCGTGGCCAGGCTCGCGCTGAAGATCAATCCGGCCGACCGTATCCTCGTGCGCGGCGTGAGCGGTGTGACCGCCGTACCGATCGTGCACGTGCACTCGGTCGTCGCCGGCGCGCTGCAGCTGCATGACCTGGCGGCCCCGGTACTGTCCGGACCGGTCTTCAACGGCCTGGATGGCATCCTCGGCATGGACGGCCTTGCGGGCATGAAGCTCACGGCGGACTTCGTCCGCGACCAGGTGGTGATCAGCGCCTCCCCGGCACTCGCCGCCGCAGCGACATCGGCGGGCGCGACAGCCCACGCAGCCACGGCGGCTCGCACAGGCGCGGCGACGCCGGCAGGCACGGCGGGCGCACCGCTGGTCACCACGCTGCAGGGGCAGTTCGTCTCCCAGCGGCTGTTGCTGGTGCGGGGTCGCATCGATGGCGTTGAGACCGCGGCGGTGATCGATACCGGCGCTACGCATTCGCTGGGCAACGCGGCGCTGCTGAAGCTGCTCGCGCGCGACCACTCGAGCGCCCCGCCCAACCCCAGGGATACCGTGATCGATGCGACCGATACGGCCGAGGGCGGCAGCTCGCAGCGAATCGCGAGCATGCGCCTGGGAGCCACCAGCATCACCAACCTGCACGTGATCTTCGGCGATTACGCGGTGTTCAAGACCTGGGGACTGCAGGACAAGCCGGCCATGCTGCTGGGGATGGACGTGCTCGGGTCCGTTGCCGACTTCAGCATCGACTACGGGCGTGCTCAGCTGCAGGTGCTGCCCTGGCTGCCGGTCGCGGGGTGAACTTTCTATCAGCGCGCCACGCGCAGTCGCAGCGAATTGCCGATCACGGAGACGGAGCTCAGACTCATCGCTGCCGCGGCGATCATCGGGCTGAGCAGCACTCCGAACGCCGGGTACAGGACCCCCGCCGCCAGTGGGATCCCGAGCAGGTTGTAGACAAAGGCGAGCGCCAGGTTCTGGCGGATGTTGGACATGGTGGCGCGACTGAGCGCTCGGGCTCGCGCGATGCCGGCGAGGTCTCCCTTGACGAGGGTGACGCCGGCGCTCTGCTTCGCCACATCCGTGCCGGTCCCCATGGCGATACCGACGTCCGCTTCGGCCAGCGCCGGCGCATCGTTGATGCCATCTCCGGCCATCGCCACGACGCGGCCCTGCCGGCGCAGACCTCGAACGATTTCGTGTTTGCGCTCGGGTGACACCTCGGCCTCGACCTGCCCGATACCAAGCCGCGCCGCGACCGCCTGCGCCGTGATGCGATTGTCGCCCGTGAGCATCACGATGCGGATCCCGTCTGCGCGCAGGCGCTGCAGCGCCGCCGGCGCTGTCGCCTTGATGGGATCGGCCACCGCAATCACGCCGGCGAGGCGATTGCCGGTTGCAACGAACGTCACGGTCGACCCATCGCGTCGCAACTCCCCGGCCTGCCCGTCCAGCGCCGCGGTGGAAATTCCCAGGTCAGCGAGCAGCTTCGCATTGCCGACGGCCACCGGCTGGCCGTCGAGCTCGGCGGTGATTCCCTCTCCCGGAACGGCGCGAAA
>JASHSK010000303.1 GCA_030038755.1 Gammaproteobacteria bacterium | reverse complement strand
AGCGCCCGCGCGACGTCCTCCAATAGGTCGTCCGGATCCTCCAGCCCGATGGACAGCCGCACGGTACCGGGCCCGATGCCCGCCTGGCGCTGCAGCTCCTCGCCCAGATCGCGACTGCCGAGCAGCTGCGGCGGCATCACCAGCGATTCGGTCGAGCCGAGACTCGCCGTGATCGCGAACAGCTCGAGCGCCTCTGCGAAGCGACGGCCGGCCTCGGCGCCGCCCGCCAGATCAAAGGTCACGATGCCGCCGAAATCGCTCATCTGCGAGCGCGCCAGCGCATGCTGCGGATCGGAAGCCAATCCCGGATAGCGCACGCGCTCCACGCCCGCACTCCCCGCCAGATGCTCGGCCACGCGTTGTGCGCTCGCCGATTGCGCCCGATAGCGCAGGAAGTAACTCTTCAGTCCGCGCTGGATCAGGAACGCCGAGTGTGGGTCGAGGATACCGCCCAGCACGGTGAAATCCGCGCGCAGCGACCGGATCAGCGACGCGTTGCCGATCACCGCTCCGCCCATGACGTCCCCGTGTCCCGAGATGTACTTGGTCAGGCTGTGCAGGTAATAGTCGACGTCGTAGCGGCCGTGCTGGTGCACCCCGGCGAAGGTGTTATCCAGCACCGTGAGCGCGCCATGCGTGCGTGCCAGGCGCGTGATCGCGGGAATGTCGGCGATCTTGTTGACGGGATTCGTCGGGCTCTCGAAGATCACCAGCCGCGTCGGTCGGCTCGACAGCAGAGCCTCGATAGCGCCAAGATCGTCGATCGACAGCAGCGTATGCGCCACGCCAAATTTGCCGAGCACCCGCCGGATGAGCTGCCGCGTCGGACCGTAGCTCTCCACGAAGCACAGGATGTGATCGCCCTGCTTGGTCAGCGACAGCAGCGTCTCGGCGACCACGCCCACGCCCGAGGCGCAGACCAGGCAATCCT
The DNA here is from genome assembly GCA_030038755.1 of Gammaproteobacteria bacterium. Classification (GTDB taxonomy): domain Bacteria; phylum Pseudomonadota; class Gammaproteobacteria; order Steroidobacterales; family Steroidobacteraceae; genus FEN-1191. The sequence goes on along the minus strand of JASHSK010000303.1, from coordinate 12,315 downwards.
CGCGCCCCTGCAGCGCGGCCAGCGTCAGCTCGAGCGCCCGCGTGGTGGGGTTCCCGCTGCGCGCATAGAAGAACCCGGCGCGCTCCCCGCGCAGTGCGCGCAGCGTCTCCTCGACCGACTCGAACTCGAACTTGACCGTCTGGTGGATCGGCGCGACGAGCGGGTGATTATCCGCCGGCACCTCGACCGCCGGCGGATGATTGACCAGCGTGGCATCCTTCATGTCCGGTTCCCCCGCCGCAGCGCGTGCGCGTAATCATTCAGGCGCGCCGCACCCGCATCGAGCGTCGCATCGCGCTTCGCAATACAGGCGCGCAGCAGCGTCATGGGCGGCGGCTCGCGGTAGAACACCGACACCGGTATCAGCGCGACGCCCGCGCCGCTGAGCAGCTGCTCGACGAACTCGAGGTCGGGCGCCTGGCTGACGGCGCGGTAATCGATGAGCTGGAAGAACGAACCCTCCGAGGGCGGCAGCGACCAGTCGGCACCTTCGAGTGCCGCGATGAAACGGTCGCGTTTGGCGGTGAAGAACGCAGGCAACTCTTCCCCGGTCTGCGGCCGCTGCGCAAGATATCGTGCGATGCCCCATTGCAGCGCCGTGGCGATGGCGAAGGTATTGAACTGATGCACCTTGCGCAGCTCCACGGTGAGCGCCGGCGGGGCGACCGCGTAGCCGACGCGCAGACCGGTCGCGTGCAGCGTCTTACCGAACGAGTAGACCGCGACGCTGCGCTCGCGCAGCTCGGCGTGCGACAGCACACTGTGATGCCGTCGCCCATCGAACAGGATGTACTCATAGACCTCATCGGCAATGACGAGCAGATCGCGCGCGCGCGCCAGCTCGGCGAGCGCCGCGAGATCCTCGGCTCGCAGGCAGCTGCAGCCGGGATTGTGCGGAGAATTGACGATCATCAGCCGCGTGCGCGCCGTACAGGCGGTCGCGATGCGCTGCCAGTCGTAGCGGAAGTGCGGAGGCTCGAGCGGCACGTGCACGCAGTGCGCCCCCGCCAGCTCGATCGCCGGCTCATAGGAATCATAGGCGGGATCGAACACGATCACCTCATCCCCCGTGCCCACCAGCGCCTGCACTGCGGAGTAGATCGCCTCGGTCGCCCCGAGTGTCACGGTGATCTCGCGCTCCGGGTCGAAGCTGCCGCCGTAGCGCCGCGACAGACGCGCCGCAATGACCTCGCGCAGCTCGCGCAGACCGGGCATCGGTGCATACTGGTTGTGTCCCGCGCGCATCGCCTCGTAGATCAGCCCTGGAAGGCGCAGATCGATCTCATAGTCGGGGAAGCCCTGGCCCAGGTTGATGGCCCCGAGCTCCTGGGCGCGGCGCGAGATCACCGTAAAGATGGTCGTGCCGACGCGGGGCAGCTTGCTCCTCAGGCCCACTCGGTCCGCCACGCTGGTCGCGCTGTCCGGGCTCGTCGCGCTCACGGGACGGCCCGTGCGCTCGCCGCGGCAGCGCGCCGCTGGGCACGCAGCGCCGCGAATGCCGCGCCGACCACGCCGGCCTGCGCACCGTAGGCCGCCCTGCGGATCTCCGTCGGACTCTTGAGAAGGTGGCGGTACTGCTCGAAGTCCTCGCTGATCGAACCCCCGATGATGAACAGGTCGGGCCAGAACAGCGCGTGCAGGCGCGCGAGATAGTCGTTGACACGCGCGCACCACTGTTCGTAGTCGAGCCGCTCCGCGGTCCGTTCACGCGCCGAGGCGATGCGCTCGGCGTCGACCCCATGAAATTCCATGTGGCCGAGCTCCGTATTCGGCACCAGCTCCCCATCGATGAACAGCGCCGAGCCGATGCCGGTCCCAAAGGTCAGCAGCATGACCACGCCGCGCACGCCACGGGCGGCGCCCGCCGTCACCTCCGCGATACCGGCGGCATCCGCATCGTTGATGAATTCTACGGGACGGCCGATCAGGGCGCTGAGCCGCTCACCGCCGGCAAACCCGAGCCACGCATGATCGACATTCGCGGCCGTGCGTGCCACACCGTGCTGAATCACCGAAGGGAATGCCAGACCGACCGGGCCGCTGGCTCCCAGCTGCCGGTCCACGCCTGCGCAGATCTGCAGCACCGCCTCGGGGGTCGAGGGCGAAGGCGTCGGAATCACCTGCAGCGCAGTGACCGTCTGGCCGCGATCCACATCCACGAGCCCCGCCTTGATCGAGGAGCCGCCGACGTCGAGTCCCAGCAGTACCGTGTCCGCCATTTATTCCTCCGTCACCGCCTGTCGCATCTCGCTGCCGCGCCGCTGTTCGCGCCGCTGCAGCCACAGCGTCGAGCCGACCACGCCGGCAGCGACCAGCGTGATCAGCAGCGTCGCGAGCGCATTGACGTCGGGACTCACCCCGAGGCGCACCTTGGAAAATATTACCATCGGCAGGGTGCTCGAACCCGGACCGGCGACGAACTGCGAGATCACGACATCATCCCACGACAGCGTGAACGACAACAGCCAGCCCGACAGCAGAGCCGGCGCGATCAGCGGCAGCGTGATGCGCCGAAATACCTGCGCGGGACGCGCGCCCAGATCCAGCGCCGCCTCCTCGAGCGAGTGGTCGAAACCGGCCAGCCGCGCCTGTACGACGATCGCCACATAGGAAACCGAGAAGCTGATGTGCGCCAGAGTGATCGTGGCGGCGCCGCGCCGCGCCGGCCAGCCGAGCAGCTGCTGCATCGAGATGAACAGCAGCAGCAGCGACAGCCCGGTAATGATCTCGGGCATGACCAGCGGGGCGGTAGTCAGCGCCGAGAGCAGCCCGCGGCCGCGGAAGCGGCCGAAGCGCGCAAGCGCGAAGCCCGCCGCGGTCCCGAGGATCACCGCCGCGGTTGCGTTCAGGGTGGCGATGCCGAGCGACAATCGGGCGGCCGACAGGATCTGATCGTTGTGCAGCAGCTCGACATACCAGCGCAGCGTCGGGGAGTGTGCCGCATCCCAGACGGTCACGAGTCGCGACGCGTTGAAGGAGAACACGATCAGCGACACGATTGGCAGATAAAGGAATGCGTAGCCCAGCGCGAGGGCGGACGGCAACAGCAGCGCGCGCCGCGCGTTCATGGCAGCGAATTCACGGCAGCGGATTCATGGCAACGAGCTCATGCCAGCGGACTCATGGCAACCACGCCGCGGGCCGCGTACTCATGCGCTCGCCAGCTCCCTGCGCCGATAACGCTGCAACAGCACGATCGGTGCGAGCAGCAGCAGCAGCAGCACGATCGCGAGCGCGCTGGCCGTGGGCCAGTCGCGGTTCTCGAAGAACTCGTTCGAGACCACGCGGCCGATCATGAGCTGGTTGGCCGGACCGAGCAGCGATGGGATGACGAACTCCCCGACGGCGGGGATGAACACCAGCAGCACCCCGGCCATGATGCCTGGCCCCGACAGGGGCAGCGTGATCCGGCAGAAGGCGCGCCACGGGCGCGCCCCGAGATCCGCCGCCGCCTCGAGCAGCGTGGCGTCGTGCTTCTCGAGATTGGCGTACAGCGGCAGCACCATGAACGGCAGGTATGAATAGACGATGCCTACATACACCGCGAAGGTGGTGTTGACCATCACCAGCGGCTGGTGGATGAGATGCAGTGAGAGCAGCAGGTGATTGATCACCCCGTTATCCTGCAGCAGGCCGATCCACGCGTACACGCGCAACAGGAACGAGGTCCAGAACGGCAGGATGATGGCCATCAGCAGCAGGTGGCGGCGCGCAGGATGCGCACGCGCAATCGCCAGCGCCATCGGATAGCCGAGCAGCAGGCAGCACAACGTCGAGCCCGCAGCGACGCGCAACGAGTACAGCAGCGAGTCCAGGTACAGGGGATCGGAGGCCAGCAGCCGGTAGTTTTCCAGATGCATGTGGATCGCGAGCGTGTGTGCACCCGTCCGCACCAGCAGCGGGGCGTACGGCGGCATCGCCAGCCGCGCCTCCGAGAACGAGATCTTCAGCACGATCAGGAAGGGGATCAGAAAGAACAGCGACAGCCAGCCGAGTGGTATACCGCTGACCAGCGCCCGTCCGCGGCGCTCGAGCAGCTCCCACAGGCGTGGGCGGCCACCGGTCATGCTCAGTCGCTGCCGACCACGGCGCTGTCGGCCTCCCAGCAAAGGTACACCGGCACATCGCGCGTGAGCTCCACGGCCGCGCTGCCGGCCCCGCTATTGGCGAGCGTCGCGCGCAGCTCGCGGCCTCCCGGCAGTCGCACGAGGTATACGGACAGATCCCCGCGATAGGCAACCTCGCGGATCACGCCCTGCGCCCAGTTGTATGGCTGTTCGGGTCGCGCGCGCGACAGCCGCAGCTGCTCGGGTCGTAGCGCCACCCACAGGGCAGCTCCAACGCCGGCAGCGCTGACGCCGGCTGCGGCCGCGCCGGTGGCGCCGGGCGCACCCGCGCCGGCGGGCCACGGCACCAGCAGCGGCACGGGCAGCTCGTCGCAGTGCAGCTGCGCGCGATCCGCCTGTCGCTCGAGCACCCGCCCTTCGAGCAGGTTTACCGAGCCGATGAAACCGGCGACGAAACGCGTCAGCGGCTGCTGGTAGATCTCCCGGGGAGTACCGACCTGCACGATGCGACCGTGGTCCATGACGCCGATGCGCGTGGCGAGCGTCATCGCCTCCTCCTGATCGTGCGTCACGACGACGAAGGTCACCCCCAGCTCCTGCTGGATGTTGAGCAGCTCGAACTGCGTGTGCTCGCGCAGCTTGCGATCGAGTGCGGCCAGCGGCTCATCGAGCAGCAGCAGCTTGGGGCGCTTGACCAGCGCCCGCGCCAGGGCCACGCGCTGGCGCTGGCCTCCGGAGAGCTGGTGGGGCTTGCGCCGCGCGAGCGCCCCCATGCGCACCACCTCGAGGATCTCCCCGACGCGCCGCATGATCTCACCGCGCGTCAGCTGCTCCTGTTCGAGCCCGAAGGCGACGTTGCGCTCCACGGAGAGATGCGGAAACAGCGCATACGACTGGAACATCATGTTCAGCGGTCGCCGGTAGGGCGGCACGGCCGTGATGTCCTCATCATCGAGCAGCACGCGGCCGGTGTCGGGGGTCTCGAAACCGGCCAGCAGCCGCAGCAGCGTCGTCTTGCCGCTGCCCGAGGCGCCCAGCAGGCAGAAAATCTCGCCGCGCCTGATGTCCAGCGACACCGCGTCGACGGCCGGTACCTCGCCATAGCGCTTGCCGAGCTCGTGCAGCTGTAGATAGGCGTCCGCGGCCCTCGCGGCGATGTGTCGGTCCGAATCGGTCACAGACCCGTCTTGAAGTGCGTCCAGACGCGATTGAGCTCGCGCGTGTAGGCCTGGGTGTGCGCGGCGTTGGGATGCAGGAGCGGGAGCTCCTCGCGTGTCGGGTAGATCCCCGGATTGTCGTAGACCGTGGGATCGATGAGCGGATAGGCCGCCGCGTTGCTCGTGGCGTAGTGCTCGGCGCTCGAGTTCCTGGCCGCGACATCCGGCCGCAGCAGGTAGTTGATGAACAGGTGCGCGTTCCTGGGATGCGGCGCATCCGCGGGAATGGCCAGCATGTCGAAGAAGCTTACCGCGCCCTCGCGCGCGATCTGGTAGCGGATCTTCACGCCATTGCCGGCCTGCAACGCGCGCACGCGCGCCTGCTCGACGTCCCCGCTCCAGCCGAGCGCCAGACAGATCTCCCCGTTCGCCAGGTCCTGGATGTACTTGGAGGAATTGATGTAGCGCACGTAGGGGCGAATGGCCAGCAGGACCCGCTCGGCGGCCTGCAGATCCGCCGGGGCTTCGCTGTTGGGATTGCGCTTGAGGTACAGCAGCACCGTGCCGACCACCTCGTCCGGGGCATCGAGAATCGACACCCCACAGTCCTTGAAGTGCCGCACCACGGCCGGATCGTAGAACATCGCGAAACTGTTCACGGGCGCATTCGGCAGCGCTGCGTTGATCTTGTCCGGGTTGTAGCCGACGCCCGAGGTGCCCCAGAGGTAGTTCACCCCGTATTGGTTGCCCGGATCGTTGGCCTCGATGAGGTGCGTGATCGCAGGGTCGAGGTTCTTCAGGTTCGGCAGCAGCGCCTTGTCGAGCTTCTGGAAGACGCCGGCCTGGATCTGGCGCTGCAGGAACGAGGCCGAGGGCACCACCAGGTCGTAGCCGGTCGAGCCGGCGAGCAGCTTTGTCTCCAGCACCTCGTTCGAGTCGTACACGTCGTAATTGACGTGGATGCCGTACTCCTTCTCGAACGCCGGCACCACGCTCGGGTCGATGTAGTCGGACCAGTTGTAGACGTTCAGCACCCGCTCGGCGTCCATCGGTGCCGCCGCTGCGGCGGCCGCCGTTCCCGTCGACGCGACGGCGCCGGACACGGCGCTCTGCGAAGCCTCCCGGCCACCACACCCCGCCAGCAGCAGCGCGAGCACCGCCGGCGCCGCGCACCGCCCCAGTCCCGCCATCACCGCCTGCCGGCCCATCCGCGCTCTCCGTCAGTTCCCAGCGGTCAAATCATAGCGCACGACACGGGGCCCGCACGCGCAGCGGCGGCCGGCAGCGCCGGGACCGGCGACACGGCCAACCGCAGCTACACGTTGAGCAGCAGGTGTTCGCGCTCCCAGGAGCTGATGACCTCGAGGAACACCTCGTACTCGGCCTGCTTGACGATCGTATAGGCGGCCACGAACGGCTCGCCGAGGATCTGCAGCAGCGGATCGCAGTCGCGCAGCCGCGCCAGGGCCTCGTCGAGGGAGCGCGGCAGGGAAAACGGCAGCTCGTGGGCGCTGCCGGCAATGGGCTCGGTGGGCTGCAGGCCTTCGATCATGCCCAGGTAGCCGCAGGCGAGCGAGGCGGCGATCGCGATGTAGGGGTTCGCGTCCGCTCCGCCGACACGATTCTCGATGCGCCGGCCCTCGGGCGTGGAGATCGGCACGCGCAGTCCGGCGGTACGGTTGTCGTAGCCCCATTGCACGTTGATGGGGGCGGTCTGCGAGCGCGACATGCGCCGGTAGGAATTGACGTTCGGTGCGAACAGCGACATGGCCGCCGGCACGTAGCGCTGCAGGCCGGCAATGTGCGAGAAAAACAGCGCCGAGGGCGTGCCGTCGGCATTGCTGAAGACGTTCCGGCGCGTCTTGGTTTCGATCACGCTCTGGTGGATGTGCATCGCGCTGCCCGGCTCGCGCGCGTGCGGCTTGGCCATGAAGGTGGCGTACATCTTGTGGCGCATGGCGGCTTCGCGCGCCGTGCGCTTGAACAGGAACGCCTGATCGGACAGGTCCATGGCGTCCCCGTGCAGCAGATTGATCTCCATCTGTGCCGGTCCGTCCTCATGGATCAGCGTGTCGATGGCGATGTCCTGCGCCTCGCAGAACGCGTAGATGTCGTCGAACAGCGGGTCGAACTCGTTGACCGCGGCGATGCTGTAGGACTGCCGCCCGGGCTCGGCCCGCCCGGAGCGGCCCACCGGGGGCTTGAGCGGATAGTCCGCGTCGATGTTCGGCTCGATCAGGTAGAACTCGAGCTCGGGAGCGACCACCGCCTCCCAACCGCGTTGCGCGTACAGCTCCAGCACATGGCGCAGCAGGTGCCGCGGGGCCATCATCACGCGCCGCCCGTCGGAATAAAAGCAGTCGTGGATCACCTGGGCCGTCGGCTCGGCGGTCCACGGCACCACGCGCACCGTTTTGGCATCCGCGCGCAGCACGATGTCGATCTCCGCCGGGCTCATCGCTTCGGCGGTGTCGGGCGGATAGTCGCCGGTCACCGTCTGCAGAAAGACGCTCTCGGGCAGGCGCATGCCCTCGTCCTCGGCGAATTTTTCCGCCGGCATGATCTTGCCGCGCGCGATCCCCGCCATGTCCGGGATGATCGCCTCGACCTCCGAGATGCCGTGGTCGCGGAAGAACTGCTGTATTTCGCTGGCCATGGGGCTATTCCTTAGTCATTGTTGCCGCGGCAGCGGCGCGAGCAGCGCCCTACCTTCGAGCGCGGCATGCCTCGCCGAACCGGGCGAACAGCGCGCGCGAGAGCGGGTCCTGCGCGAAGCGCCATTCCGGATGCCACTGCAGCGCCAGCGCGAAACCGTCCACTCCCCCGACCCGGAACGCCTCGATGACGCCGTCGGTCGCGCGCGCTTCGACGATGAGTCCGCGGCCCAGCTCGCGCACTCCTTGCCCGTGGAGCGAATTGACGCGGACGCGCTCAGTACCCGCCAGGCGACGCAGCAGCCCATCGGGGGCCAGGATGACTTCGTGCGCCGGTCCGTACTGCTCCTCGAGGGGCTGATCGGGCGATTCACGATGATCCAGGTGCCCGGGCACCGTGTGCAGCTTCTGCCAGAGCGTGCCGCCGAAGGCCACGTTCATCTCCTGGAAGCCGCGGCAGATCCCGAGCACCGGGATGCCGGCGGCCACGGCCTTGGGAATCAGCGGCAGCGTGGTCTCGTCGCGCCGCGGATCATGCAGCGTCCCCGCCTCGCTCGGCTCGCCGCGGTAGTGCTCCGGCAGCACGTTCGAAGGACTGCCGGTGAACAGCAGGCCATCGAGACTGTCGAGCAGCTCGTCCAGGTTCAGCTCGCGACCGAAGGCCGGGATGATCAGCGGCACCGCACGTGCGCCGTCGAGCACGGCTGTCAGATACTTCTCCCCGGCCACGTGAAAGGGGTGCAGACCGAGCATACGTCGGTCCGCCGGGACACCGATGACTGGACGTCTGGAATTCATGCTGGATGGGCGGCGGGAATGCGCGGTCCGGGCTGAAATTTATGTAAACAGCCCGGACCGTCTCGCCACGACCGATCAGATCATAGCCCCGACCGGCCTGCGGCGGCTGACGCGATTCATAACCTATTGAATTTACTAACTGATTCTGTCAAGACGGGCCATGACCGACACCGTATACCCTCCGACGTACTACGCGGCGAGCGCCGAGCTGCCGCCGCCCTGCCCGCCGCTGCAGGGCCGCTCGAGCGCGGATGTCTGTATCGTCGGCGCAGGCATCGCCGGCTGCTCGGCGGCGCTGGCGCTGGCCGAACGCGGCTATCGCGTGGTGCTGCTCGAGGCCGAGCGGGTGGGCTGGGGCGCCTCGGGGCGCAGCGGTGGCCAGGTCATCCACGGTCTGGCCGTCGAGCAGCCGGATCTGGAGCGGCTCGCGGGGCGGGAGGCTGCGCTCGCCCTGTGGCGCATTTCGCTCGAGGGACTCTCGCTGCTCAAGCAGCGCATCGAGCGCTATCGCATCGCCTGCGACTGGGTCGACGGCCACATGTACACGGCGATCAAGCCGCGCCAGTGGCGTTCGCTGCGGGTGTGGCAGGACGAGCTCGCGAGCCGCTACGGCTACCCGAGCACCCGGCTGCTCGAGCGCCAGGAGCTATGCGCGCTGCTGGGTACGCAGCGCTATCTGGGCGGTCTCTACGATACCAACAGCGGCCATCTGCACCCCCTGCGCTATACGCTCGGGCTCGCGCAGGCCGCGCGCGCCGCCGGCGTCGCCATTTACGAGGCGAGCCGGGTCTGCGGCTACGCCAGGACTTCCGGGACAGTGGAGGTCAGCACGGCTGCGGGTGCCGTCATCTGCTCGCACTTGCTGTTTGCCGGCAATGCCTGGCTGGGCGCCACGGTCCCGGTGCTGGCGCGCAAGCTCATGACCATCGCGAGCTACATCATCGCCACCGAGCCGCTCGGGGAGCAGCGCGCGCGCGAATTGATCGCCAACAACGCGGCGGTGTGCGATACGAACTGGATACTGGATTACTTTCGCCGCTCGAGCGATCACCGGCTCCTGTTCGGAGGGCGTGTCAACTACTCCGGAGTCAACCTGCGCGCGATCGCCCCCACGACCGCGCGGCGCATGCTGGCGGTATTCCCTCAGCTGGCCGGCACGCGCATCGACTACGCCTGGGGCTGCCTGATCGACATCACCCGCAACCGCGCACCGCACTTCGGCCGCCTCGAGCCGAACGTCTACTTTCTGCAGGGCTTCTGCGGCCACGGCGTCGCGCTTGCCGGCATCGCCGGCGAGTTCGTCGCCGAGGCCATCGCCGGCACCGCCGAGCGCCTCGATGTCTTCGCGCGCCTGCCGCATCGCGACTTCCCGGGCGGTACCGGGCTGCGCCGCCCGCTGCTGGCGCTGGCGATGCTGTGGTACCGGCTGCGGGATCTGCTGTAACACTGGAACCGGAGCGCGGTAACAACCTGAGAAGCCGGTCGGTTTGAATGATCATGGAAAGGAGGACACCATGAGCTCCCGGGCAAAAGACTCTGCCGTTGAGGCTCAACCCCTCATCGCCGTGCGCAACGTCAGGGCGAGCAGTCGCTGGTACGCTGAGCTCCTCCAGGCAGACCCTCTTTCGGAACACCCTCACCGCGACATTTACGATCGCATCTCGTGCGCAGGTAAGTTGCTTCTGCAACTCCACGCATGGGACGAGGAGGATCACCCCAACCTGGTGGACGCCCAGGCAGCGCCACCCGGACACGGTGTTTTGCTATGGTTCCAGGTCACCGGATTCGATGCGGCGGTAGAGAGAGCGCGCCGACTGGGAGCCGAAGTGATCGAAGAACCGCACGTCAACCCCGCGCCTCGACACAGAGAGATGTGGCTCCGGGATTGTGACGGTTACGTCGTGGTGCTTGCCAGTCCCGACGGTGAGCAGCTCATGGACTCTGAGCGGTAGTATGACCGTGAAATTACGCCTTCCGCCGTCTCCTTGAGCCGCTGCCCTTGCGAGCACGACTATTCAACGCCCTCGACTATGCGGAAGTCACGATCAGCAGCGTTGCCAAGCGCGCGAAGAGCAGCCTGATATCCGGGACTGTCATGTGCGGCAATGGCCTGTGCGACACCGGAAAACTCAATGATGACGGTGCGCTGCCGAAGCCCTCCTTCATAAACTTGCGCAGGCGTTCCGCGAGCAATGGTCCTCCCGCCCGCTGCCTCAATTGCCGGCACGGCCAGCTTGATATAGGCAGCTAAAGCATTTTCATCGCGTATGGACCGGTATGCTGCGATCCAGTATGCCTTGGCCATGACTTACCTCATCGTCTGCAGGTGCTCGATACCCAGCCTCAACGACACCGGCAAGCCCTGCTGCCGGTACAGCGTGACGCGTCGGAAAGCTGATCTCGTCCCGCTCAGTCACTGACGTCGATGGAATCTCCTCGCTCGTCGTATAGACGAAAGATGCCGCTGATCACGATCTTGGCGCCTGGGGAGCTGGACAGCACTCCCTCGTTCAGCTTCAGCATGAATTCCCTGGACGCGTTGATGCGGATGGTCTGCGTCAGTTCACCTATGGTCGCGGTCACCTCAGCAGTTACGTTCACTCTTGATCTCCCCTTGGTATCGAACTGCATCTCGTCGAACGCGAATTCAGTATAACTCTGACCCCCGGGGTGGGGCGCCGCGAAGCGGTCACTCGCCGGCGGCTGCTGCGGATCGGCACCGGCGAGACGGCTGCTCACGACTGAAATTTCATGATTGCCACGAGCAGGCCCGGAAAGCGCTCATTCAGATCCTCCCAGCGCACACGGTTGCGGTTCTCAACGCCAAGCTTCTCGGTCCGAATCAGGCCGGCGTCACGCAGAATCCTGAAATGATGCGAGAGGGTTGATTTCGGCATTTCCGCACCAGCCGCCGCCTCGGTGCACGACAGACACCCGTGCCGCTTCTCGAGCAGCTTCTTGAGAAGCTTGAGGCGGACGGGATCGGCGAGGGCGCCAAGCACTCCCGCGAGAGTGATGTCCGCGGTCGCGGGATGCACGAATCCGGTCATATGCTGATTCTAAAAGCATCATTGCCTTAGTTCAATAGTTCCATATTATCGAACCATACGATTCAGAGTTGGGAGATCCCCTATGAGCAGACTCCAGGGCAAGGTGGCAGTGGTGACCGGCGGCAACAGCGGTATCGGTCTGGCAAGCGCCACACGCTTGCGTGCGGAGGGCGCTCGTGTGGTCGTCGCCGGTAGGGATGCCGGAACGCTCGACGCGGCGGTAAGCACAATCGGCAGCCAGACCGTCGCGGTTCAGGCCGATGTGTCCAGGCTCGAGGACATCGAGCGCCTGTATTCCGCCGTCGCGTCGAGGTTCGGCAGGATCGATATCCTGTTTGCCAACGCCGGCATCGCGAAATTTGCACCCTACGGCGCCTCTGACGAGGCGCTATTTGACGAACTGTTCGCGGTCAACGTAAGGGGTGTCTATTTCACCCTTCAGAAAGCCATCCCTCATTTGCGGGACGGGGCCTCCGTGATCCTCAACACCAGCGCCGTTGGCAGCAAGGGCTTTGAGAACATGGGGATCTACGCCGCGACCAAGGCTGCCGTGCGCTCCTTCGTCCGGACGGCTGCCAGAGAGCTGGCC
>JASHSK010000039.1 GCA_030038755.1 Gammaproteobacteria bacterium | reverse complement strand
GCGATGCTGGCCCTGATCCTGATCTGGCATCGCCGCCTGGATGCGCAGGGGCGGTACCTCGACTACAGGGCGCTGGCCGAGGGCTTGCGGGTGCAGTTCTACTGGCGGCTCGCCGGATTGACCGACAACGCCTCCTCCTCGTACCTGCGCAAGCAGCTCGATGAGCTGCGCTGGATCCGCGAGGGTCTGCGCGCCACCGGGGCGGTGCCGCCGCCCGCGGCGGCGCAGCCGGCGCTGGCATTGCAGTGCTGGGTCCACGGGCAGGCGGCCTACTACACGGCACGCGCGCGCCTGCACGAGCGGCGCGTGCTGCGCCTGTCGCGCTGGTCGGGGTTATTCTTCGCGGTCGGTCTATTGGCGGCGTTCAGCCTGGTGGCCCTGTGGCGGCCGCTCGAGCAACACACGGCGTGGCATCACTGGGCGGTGCTGATCATGGGATTTGCGCCGGTGGGCGCGGCGCTGTGGGAGGCGTATGGAGAGCGCATCGGCGCGCGTACCCAGGCCAATCAATATGCGCGCTTCGCGGCGATCTTCGGGCGTGCGGAGCGTTTCATCGGCCTGCTGGAGCTCGAGCCGGCCAGCCCGGCGCGCCGCGCGCGTGAACTGACGCTGCTGCGCGAGCTGGGTCGCGAAGCGCTCATCGAGAACGCCGATTGGGTGCTGCTGTTGCGCGATCGGCCGATCGCGCTGCCCAAGGGCTGACGGTCGCGGCGATCCCCTGCGCGCCGCGTCATCGATTCGCTGCACCGTAGCCCGCGCGTCGGAGACGTAACGCGGCGCGATTACTCCGCATCCGGCTGTGCGGCGGGAGCCGCCCGCCGGAAGGCGTCGAGCGCGTTGCAGTGCTCGTAGATGCGCTGCACGGTCGGCCAGGACTGCAACGGACAGCCCGCGCGCTCCGCGTTGAACACCTGCGGGATGAGACAGCAATCCGCCAGCGTCGGCGCATCGCCGTGGCAGCAGCGGCCGGTCGCGCCATCCGCGGCGAGCATGCGCTCGATCACCGCCAGACCGGTGCCGATCCAGTGGCGCGACCATTCACGTCGCTGCGGCTCGTCGATGCCGAGCCTGTGCAGATAGCGCATGACCCGCAGATTGCCGAGTGGATGGATGTCGCAGGCGACGGCGAGCGCGAGCGAGCGCACGCGCGCGCGGGCAGGCGGCTCCTGCGGCAGCAGCGGTGCAGAGGGATGGCGCTCGTCCAGATACTCGATGATCGCCAGCGACTGCGTGAGCGTGAGATCACCGTCCTCCAGGACCGGCACGAGTTCGGCGGGATTGCGCGCCGCGTAGGCGGCGGCGTGCTGCTCTCCGCCTGCGCGCAGCAGATGCACGGGCACGGCCTCGTAAGGCAGCCCCTTCAGGTTGAGCGCGATGCGCACGCGATAGGCCGCGGAACTGCGAAAGTACGTATACAGCCTCAGCACCGCCGCTCCCGTGGGTCACCGCCTCATCGCAGGCGAGCCGGCAGCAGCTGCGCGCGCGCTTCGCCAAAGCCGATGCGCGCGGCCCCGTCTCGCGCGCACCAGCCGCGCAGGATCACCGTGTCGCCATCCTCGAGGTAGCGGCGCGTCTCCCCGTCCGGGAGCGACAGTGCCTGTCGGCCGCCCTGCGTGAGCTCGAGCAGACAGCCGGCCTGCTCGGGCCGCGCACCCGAGAGCGTGCCGGTGCCGAGCAGATCGCCGGGACGCAGGTTGCAGCCGTTGAGCGTATGGTGAGCAACCAGCTGCGCGATGCTCCAGTAGCAGTCGCGGAAGTTACTGCTCGACAGCCGCATGGGCGCGGCCGCGGCTCGTTGCATGTGCTGCGTCTGCAGGAGCACCTCCAGCCGGATATCGATGGCACCGGTGTGCCGCAGCGCCGTTGAATCCAGATACGGCAGGGGCTGCGGGTCGGCGGCCGGCCGTGTCCACGGCAGGCGGTAGGGTTCGAGCGCCTCCAGAGTGACGACCCAGGGCGAGATCGTGGTGGCGAAACTCTTGGCCAGGAACGGTCCGAGCGGCTGTGCCTCCCAGGCCTGCACATCGCGCGCCGACCAGTCATTGAGCAGGCAAAGTCCGAAGATGTGTGACTCGGCCGCATCCACCGCGATGCGCTCGCCTAGCGCGTTGCCGGTCCCGATGAAGAGGGCGAGCTCGAGCTCGTAGTCGATGCGTTGACTCGGACCGACGCTGGGGGAGGCGACGCCCTCGGGCAGCGTCTGTCCGAGCGGCCGTCGGATCGGCTCGCCCGAGACCAGGATCGAGGAGCAGCGCCCGTGGTAGCCGATCGGTATCCACTGGTAATTGGGCAGCAACGGTCGCTCCGGCCGAAACAGCTGTCCGACCCGCCTCGCGTGATGGATCGAGGCATAAAAGTCCGTGTAGTCGCCGATGCGCGCCGGCAGCGTGAGCTCGGCTTCCCTGATCGGCACGAGACAGGCGCCGAGCGCCCGCTGGCGCGGCGAGCCGAGCGCGAGCGCACGTGACAGGGCAAGGCGCAGCGCCGACCAGGCGACGGGGCCTGCCGCCATGAAGGCGTTGAGCGTCGATTCTGCCGCCGCGCCGAGCGCCGCCGCGAGGCCCGGCGCCGTCAGCGCACCGCTCGCCAGCACCGCCGCCAGATCGACGATCTGATCGCCGATCGCGACGCCGCCGCGAAATGCCTCGCTGCTGTGGGCCCGGCGGAATACTCCAAATGGCAGGTTCTGGATCGGGAAGTCGCCATCGGCCTCGTTCGCCGCGCCGAGCCAGCTGCGCCGCTGCGGATCGTGCGTCTCGTTCAGCATGTCCGCGGCTCGAAATGCCGCACCAGGCCCTGCCAGCAATCCTCATAGTCCCGCTGCCGCAACGGCGAGTCGAGCGCGGCCTGGGTCGGGCGGATGACCAGCCGCGTTTCAAACATGATCGCCAGCGTGTCGTCCAGCCGGTCCGGCTGGCTCGTATCGGCATGCAGGGCGGCCTCGAAGGTGGCGGCATCGGGGCCGTGCCCGGCCATGCAGTTGTGCACGGAGGCGCCGCCGGGCAGGAAGCCCTCCGCCTTGGCGTCGTACACCCCGTGGATCAATCCCATGAACTCGCTGGCGACGTTGCGATGGAACCAGGGGGGGCGGAACGTGTGATCCATGGCGCGCCAGCGGGGAGGAAACACCACGAAATCGACCGCATCGGTACCCGGTGTCTCGGTGATCGACTGCAGCACCAGGTAGATCGATGGATCGGGATGGTCGTAGCTGACCGAGCCCAGCGTGTTGAAGCGCCGCAGGTCGTATTTGTACGGGGCATGGTTGCCGCGCCAGGCGACCACGTCGAAAGGCGAATGATCCAGACTCGCGCGCCACAGATGCCCCAGGAACTTGGCGATCAGCTGATGCGGGGCATCGCGTTCCTCATACCAGGCCGTCGGCGTGGCGAAGTCGCGCTCGCAGGCGAGGCCGTTGGAGCCGATCGGCCCGAGATCAGGCAGCCGGAACGGCGCACCGAAGTTCTCACACACGTAGCCGCGCGCCTCGCGGTCGAGCAGCTCCACGCGGAACACCACCCCGCGAGGAATCACGGCGATCTCCTGCGGCTCGATGCGCAGGCGCCCGAGCTCGGTGACCAGCAGCAGCCCGCCGAGCTGCGGCACGATGAGCAGCTCGCCGTCGGCGTCATACAGGACCCGCTCGCGCATCGAGCGGTTGGCTGCGTACAGGTGAATCGCAGCGCCGGTCTGCGTCGCCGGGTCGCCGTTGCCACCCATGCTCATCAGTCCTTCGAGAAAATCGGTCGGAGCCGTGGGAATCGGCGGCGGATCCCAGCGCAGGCGGTTGGGAGACGGCGTGCAGACGAAGGTGTTGCTGAGCAGACCCTGGGGCGCGGGCTCGAAGGCGCTGTGCTGCGCGGCGGGCCGGATCCGATACAGCCAGGAGTGGCGGTTCGCGGCGCGCGGTGCCGTGAAGGCCGTGCCCGACAGCTGCTCGGCGTACAGCCCGTAGGGGCAACGTTGCGGCGAGTTGTGCGGCGGCAACGCTCCCGGCAGCGCCTCGGTGGCGAAGTAATTCGCAAACCCCACCTGGTACTCGAGCGCATCCACTGCGTCGCGACGCCTATTCGTGTGACGCCGGTGGCGTCGAGGGCGGCTGGACCGAGAGCACGCCCCGCCGGATCTGATCGAGCTCGAGCGATTCGAACAGGGCCTTGAAGTTACCCTCGCCGAAGCCCTCGTTGCCCTTGCGCTGGATGATCTCGAAGAAACATGGTCCGATCACATGCTGCGTGAAGATCTGCAGCAGCAGACCCTGCCCCTGCGCCGGAGCGCCGTCGATGAGGATGCGCCGTTCGCGCAGGCGCGACAGATCCTCGCCGTGTCCCGGCACGCGCGCGTCCACCGCCTCGTAGTAGGTGTCGGGGGTGTCCTGGAAGCTCACGCCGCGAGCACGCATACGATCGACCGTAGCGTAGATCCCGGAGCTGCCCAGAGCGATGTGCTGGATACCCTCGCCGTGGTAGGCGTGCAGATATTCCTCGATCTGCGAACGATCGTCCTGGCTCTCGTTGAGCGGAATGCGGATCTTGCCGTCCGGACTGGTCATGGCCCTGGAGAACAGTCCGCTCGCCTTGCCCTCGATGTCGAAATAGCGGATTTCGCGGAAATTGAACACGCGTTCGTAGAAGTCGGCCCACGAGCGCATGTGACCGCGCTGCACGTTGTGCGTCAGGTGATCGATGTACGTGAGCCCGGCGCTGTTGGCGCTCTCGCGCTCGTGAGCCCCGGGGATCGGCACGAAGTCGATGTCGTAGATGGACAGCGTATCGTAGCGGTCCACCAGGTAGAGGTAGGATCCGCCGATTCCCTCGATGGCCGGGATGTTCAGCTCGCTCGGGCCGGCCGACGCGCGCACTTCGCGCGCGCCGCGCGCGAGCGCCAGGCGTAGCGCGCGCGCGGCATCCCGCACGCGAAATGCCATGGCGTTGATCGAGGGACCGTGGGCGCCGCGGAACTCGGCGGCCTGACCGCGCGGTTCCATGTTGAGGATGAAGTTGATGTCGCCCTGCTTGTAGCGCAGGACGTCCTTGGAGCGGTGGCGGGCGACCGCGGTGAAGCCCATGTTCTCGAACAGTCGGCTGAGCACCTGCGGCTCGCGGCTGGTGAATTCCACGAACTCGAAGCCGTCCGTGCCGAGCGGGTTGTCGTACGGTTGCTCGCCCATGCGTGCCCCTGCAGCCGCGGGGCCGGCGTGGCCGCCGCGCGCGTGTATTATACGCTACTGGTTTCATTTGTAACCAAATCGACCGCGGCGCGCCACCGGCGCAGGCCGGCGTGGCGGCGCGCGGCGCGTGCGGCGTGGCGCGAGCACATGCCGGAACTGTGAGGCGCGTCACGCTCCGCGCAACTGTCGCCGCGGGCAGACGGCGGCGCTTGCGCGGCGGCCGGCCGTTGGCACGCTCCCCATTCGGTACGTTGGAAACATATGTCAAAACAGTGGCTTACGAACCATCGACGGCATGGCTGGCCGGCGCCGGCGCATCGTCGCCGGTAGTAGCGCCAGGTAATGTACAGGTAACAAATGGTTCACTTTACAAACGAAAATTCTGGCGTATATTGGTCACCAGGGTGAGGCGGACGCCCGTTCGCCAAACCCCGAAAGTCGCGGAACAAGACCCCCCCGTTTCCGCGCAACACCTTAAAGCCCCGCTCTGCGGGGCTTTTTTTTGGGGCGGCGTTCGTTCCACTACGGCACGCCCGCTACCGCGGCGCGCCGCCTTCGAATACTGTGCTCCGACGGGTAGCGGGTTTGCATGCATGAACCGCGAGCACGAAGTCTTGAGCGCCCTGCGCGAGCGCGCCCCCGCGGCCGCGGCGGCGCTCGAGCGTGACGGCGGAGCGTTGTCCGAATCCGCGGCGGCGGTGCTGGCCGCCAGCGACTTCGTGCGCGACGCGCTGGCGCGCGACGAGTCGCTGGTCGCGGCACTGATGCAGCGCGGCGCACAGCGGCTCGCCGGAGCGCCGCTGCCGACACCGGCGCTGCCCTCCCCAGGACATGCGCCGGATACGCCCGACGCGCTGCAGGCACTGGAAGCGCAGGAGCCACAGTTCATGGCGGCGCTGCGGCGCTGGCGGCGCGGCGAATACGTGCGCATCGCGTGGCGCGATCTGGCGGGCTGGGCGCCGCTCGATGAGACGCTGCGCGCGCTCTCGGATGCGGCGGATGCGGGGCTGCGGCTCGCCCATGATTTCGCGCTGCGCACGCTGCTGGCGCGCCACGGGCAGCCGCTGTCGGCGAGCGGCGAGCCGCAGCAGCTGCTGATCGTCGCGATGGGCAAGCTCGGGGGCAGGGAGCTCAACTTCTCCTCGGACGTCGATCTGGTGCTGCTGTACCCGCAGGCGGGGGAAACCGACGGTGCGCGGCGGCTCAGCAACCAGGAATTCTTCACCCTGCTCGCGCAGCGCATGGTGAGGCTGCTGGCGCAGCCCACCGAGGAGGGGTTCGCGTTTCGCGTGGACCTGCGGCTGCGGCCCTTCGGCGACAGCGGGCCGACGGTCACGAGCGCCGCGGCGCTGGAGGATTACCTGCAGATCCATGGGCGCGACTGGGAGCGCTACGCGTGGGTCAAGGCGCGCGCCATCACCAACGAGCAGGCCTGGGCGCCGTTGTTCGCCAACGCCGTGCAGCCCTTCGTGTATCGCCGCTACCTGGATTTCGGCGTGCTCGAGTCGCTGCGCGAGATGAAGGCGCTGATCGAGCGGGAGGTGCAGCGGCGCGACCTCGCGGATGACATCAAGCTCGGCGACGGCGGCATCCGCGAGATCGAGTTCATCGTGCAGTCTTTCCAGCTGATCCGCGGCGGGCAGGACCGGCGGTTGCAGCACACCTCACTGCGGCACGCGCTGGCGCTGCTCGCGGGCGCGAAGCTGCTGCCCGCGGCGGCGGTCGTGGAGCTGGACACCGCGTACACATTCCTGCGACGGCTCGAGAACCGTCTGCAGATGCGCGCCGATCAGCAGATCCACCGCCTGCCGACCGACCAGGAGGCGCGAGCGCGCCTGGCACTGAGCATGGGAGAGGCCTCCTGGGCGGCGCTGCGCGCGCAGCTCGAAGTGCACCGGGGTCGTACCGCCGCGCACTTTCGCGCGGTGGCCTTCGGCGAGCGTGGCGGCGAGGCGCAGGGCGCAGAGCAGCCTGCGCCGCTGCCTCTGGCGAGCGAGCAGGCCCCGCTGCTGCAGGAGCGGCTGCGGGTGCTCGGCTTCCCCGACACGGACGCCACGGCGCGCTGCCTGCAGGAGTTTCAGCGCACCGTGGCGCTGCGACGGCTCGATGCGACCGGCAGTCGCCGCCTTGCGGCGCTGTTGCCGGTGCTGGCGGCGGAGGCGGCACGCACCGCCGATGCGCTCGCGACGCTGCGTCGCCTGCTCGCGGTGCTGGAGGCGATCGGGTCGCGCTCGGCGTATTTCGCGCTGCTGCTGCATGACGAGACGCCGCGCCGGCGTCTCGTGGAGCTGGCCTCGCACGGTGAGTTTCTCACCGCACAGATTGCCGCGCATCCGCTGCTGCTCGACGAGCTGATCGACGAACAGCTGCTCGAGCGCCCGCCGGATCGGGCAGCGCTCAGCGCGGACCTGGAGCAGCGTCTGGCGGGCGCGGATCCGCAGGACGAGGAGCAGCTGCTCGAGCGGCTGCGGCAGTTCCAGCGCGCCGCGCTGTTCCGCCTGGCGGTCGCGGACCTGCTGGCGCGACTGCCGGTCATGCAGGTCAGCGACCGGCTCACGGACGTCGCCGAGCTGATCCTCGAGCGCGCGGTCGCACTCGCCTGGCAGCACCTGACCGAGCGGCTGGGCACTCCGATGTGCGGGGAGGGTGCCGGGCGCCGTCCGGTACGGATCGCGGTGATCGGATACGGCAAGCTCGGCGGTATGGAGCTCGGCTACGCTTCGGACCTGGACGTGGTATTCGTTCACGATTCCGCCGGGGCGCGGCAGGAGACCGAGGGCGCGCGCAGCATCGACAACCAGGTGTTCTTCGTGCGCTATGCGCAGCGGCTGGTGCATCTGCTGACCGTGCACTCGCCGGCCGGGCGGCTCTACGAGGTCGACATGCGCCTGCGCCCGAGCGGTCGGGCCGGGCTGTTGATCACCAGCATCGAGGCTTTCGCCGACTATCAGCGGCAGGAGGCGTGGACCTTCGAGCACCAGGCGCTGCTGCACGCGCGAGCCGTGGCCGGAGCGCCAGAGCTGCGCGAGCGCTTCGAGGCGCTGCGGCTGGAGATCCTCGCCCATCACGTGCGCCGCGAGCAGCTGCGCGACGACGTGCGCCAGATGCGCGAGCGCATGCGCCGCGAACTCTCGCAGGCCGGGCCCGGCCAGTTCGATCTCAAGCAGGACGCCGGCGGTATCGCCGACATCGAGTTCCTCGCGCAGTACTGGGCGCTGCGCTGGGCCGAGGAGTACCCACCGGTCGTACGTTATTCCGACACCATCCGCCAGCTCGAGTCGGTGGCCTCGAGGGACCTGGTGGCGCAGAGCACGATCGACACGCTCACCCGCGCCTATCGGGTGTATCGCGCCTGCCTGCATCACCGTGCACTCGATGGACTCGCGGGCGTGGTCCCGGCCAGCCAGCTGGCCGCCGAGCGCGCCGCCGTCACCGAAGTATGGAATCGCTACCTGGAAGCGGAGGAAGGTCGGCCTCGCGCATGATGGCGCGCGTGCGCGAGGTTTCGTTGCTGCCCGCCTCGTAGATCTCGACGCGATTGCCGCCGCGCTTCTTGGCGCGATAGAGCGCGGCGTCCGCCCCGCGCTGCAGGGAGTCGAGAGTCGAGAGCCGCCGGCTGAGGGGCGCGACACCGAAACTCGCGGTGACCACGCGCCGCTCGGCGCCGGCGCTCAGATGCGTCTGCAGGTGCGCGCGCAACCGCTCGGCGACCTGCATGGCCTCCGCGCGCGCGAGGGCGAGCACCAGCATGAATTCCTCTCCGCCGGTGCGGCCGAGCAGGTCCGAGGGGCGCACGAGCGTTCGCGTGAGACTGACCAGCTGGCAGAGCACCCGGTCGCCCTCGGCGTGTCCGAAATCGTCGTTGATACGCTTGAACTGATCCACGTCGAAGCTCACCACCGATAGCGGGGTCGCGTGCCGCACGGAGCGCTCGATCGCCTGCTGCACGAGCGGCAGCAGGCCGCGGCGGTTATAGACGCCGGTCAGTGCATCGGTCGTGGCGAGATACTCGGCGTGACGGCGGGCCTCCTCGAGCTCGCGCGTGCGCTGCTCGACGCTGCGCTCGAGCTCCTGCTGGCGCGTCTCCAGCGCCACCCGCGCGGCGCTTTGGGCGTGCCGCGTCGCCAGCTGCAGCGCGCGGATGCGATCGGCGAGCGCCAGGGAGAACAGCAGCGCCTGCAGCGCCCCCCCGAGGATGACGCCGTCCCTGCCGAGGACGCTGAAGTGCAGGACGCCGCCGACCGTCAGCCCCATGGCCAGCAGCCCCGCGGTGGCGCACAGCTGCGCCAGCAGGAAGAATCTCGCCTGCGGGTGCCCGCGCGACAGACACACCGTGCCGGCGAGCATGCCGGCCAGCGGCGCGAGGAACAGCAGCACGAAGCACAGCGGGTACGCCCAGCCGAGCGGCGCCAGCCACGGGGAGGACAGCGCCGCGACGGTGGCTACGGCGGCGGCCGCCAGCAGCGAACGGTCGATCCAGCGGATCGCGGGAGTCTCCAGCAGCGCACGCGTGAACAGCATGTTCAGCGTAAAGCCGATGCCTGCGATCAGCGGCAACCCCTGATTGGCCGGCCACACCCAATCCGGATAGAGGATCCACGGGCCGAAGCCGTCCAGCCCGGTGCACGCCAGGTAGCCGAGCGGCAGCAGAATCGCGTAGTAGATGTAGGCGCGTTCGCGCAGTGAGATGGCGACGAACAGGTTGTAGAGAAACAGCGCCAGGAACAGCCCGGTGAATGCGCCGTTGAGCAGCAGGCTGCGGCGCGCGGCGTTCTCCACGTCCGTGGCGCTCTGGAACTGCATCGGCACCACCAGCGCGCCCATGCGGCTGGCGACGCGCAGGTACAGCTCGTAGTGCACGCCGGGATCGACGCGGAACGGCAGCAGCGGGTGGCTGCCGGGCACCACGCGCCGGCTCGCCGCGATCAGGTCTCCGGAGCGCACGGTCTGGCGCAGCGTGCCGCCCGCGAACACGTACAACTGCGCATCATCGAGCGTCGGCTGGGCGATGCTCAGGTATACGGTGGTGGGCTCGCGGGCGCGGCTCTGCACCGCCAGGTGCAGCCAGTACGTGGAGCGGCTGAAGCCGAAGTTGACCGTGGGGCTGCGGACGGGCGTGAACTGCGTCGCGGAGCCGAGCAGCGCCTGCACCGGGAGGCGCCCGCTTCGATCCTGCAGATAGCCGACGTGCCCATCGCCGCTGACGGCGACGTCCTGGCGATAGGTGACGGGGGCGGCGACGGACACGGCCGACAGTGCCAGTGTCGGCAGCGCCAAGGTCAGCAGCACGGCCAGCAGGCCGGCTCGCAGCCCCCCAGCGCGACGAATTCGATGCAACGCGATGATCCTCGCTCCGGCGGTGGCTTCTGCGTGCGCCGCAAGCGCCCGGAGCCACGGCAGCCGGCGCATCATGCGGGTAGCGCGTCCGTGGTGCATCAGGGCGGCTATAATTCTGTGCATGACGTCACGCGCCGAACAGCGACCCGCCAACGCCCAGGAGCAGTACACCGTGACCGGCAAGGATCTGCCGCTGTCGTGCCCGATGCCGGACATGGCGCTGTGGAACTCGCACCCGCGTGTTTACCTGCCGATCGAGGCCACCGGCTTCGCCAAGTGCCCCTACTGCGGGGCCGAATACACGCTGCAGCGCTGAGCGCCGCCCGCCGCGACGTGCGCCGACGCCGCGCGACATCGGGGAGGATGTAGCCGTGCGTGTGCACATGGGCGCCCGCCCGGGCGTGCCCGCGCCGGCGGCGCAATCAGTAAGGTTGGTAGGATTTCTCCTCGACGATCGCCGAGCCGAGCAGCACGTTGATGCGCTTCTTGATCGCGGCGCGCTCATCGTTGCGCAGATAGACCGCGCGCGCGAGCTCGATGAACTGTGCGTCGAAGCGCGCGTGGGCCTCGCACTCGCGAATGCGATCCTCGATATCCCAGAGCGCGGCGTTCACGGCTTCCAGGGCCGCCAGCTCGGCGGCCAGATCCGCGGCAGACTCGCCCACGCCGCTGCCTGTCGTCGCCTGCTCCCAGGTGGCCTCCAGCAGCGCGAGCTCGCGGCGCACGTTGGCCAGCTTCGTGGCATCGCCCATGCGCCGCGCCTTGATGCGCAGGATGGTGATCTTGTCGAGCAGCTCACCCGGGGAGATGGGAACCAGAATGTCCTGCATGCGCCGCTATGGTAGCAGGGGCGCGCAGCAGGGCATCGAGCCGCTCGCAGACGTCCTCGACTGCGATGAGATCCATGACGCCGGGCACCTCGATCTTCGTGGGCCAGGGCAGCCGGGCGGCGTCGCGGCCGCGAAAGCGGCGCGCCGCCTGCTCGAAGCGATCGACGCACCATTGGCGTGAGAGATACGGACCGCTGCGCTCACAGCGGGTGGCTGCATACAGGCCGATGACCGGCGTGCCGACCATGGTGGCCATGTGCACGGGCCCGGAGTCCGGGGCGAGCAGCACCGTGGCCCGCGAGAGCAGCGCGAGCATCTGCGGCAGCGTGTCGCGGCCGATCTGATCGACCAGCGAGGTGGGTGCGGCCGCGCGCGCGATGGCCTCGCCCATCGCGCGCTCGATCGCCGTCGGCCCACCGCAGAGAATGACGCGCATGCCGTGCGCCTGCATCGCGTAGCGGGCGACCGCGGCGTAGCGCTCGGCGCACCAGTTGCGCAGCGGATGACTCGAGCAGGGACTGATGATCAGTGTCGGGCGCTCATCGGGTACCAGGCGCGCGGCGTACTGCTGCGCCTCGGGCGGCAGCGGCAGGTTCCATTCGGGCGCTGCCGGCGCGATGCCGAGCGCCGTGAGGAAGCCGAGCATGCCGTCCAGCACGTGCTCGTTGCGCCGTGCGGGCACCTGCCGGTTGGTGAACAGCCACTGCAGCTCGCGCGCCCGCGCGCGATCGAACCCGAGGCGGATGTGTGCGCGGATCAGCGTCGAGACGACACTCGCGCGCAGCGACAGCTGCATGTGCAGCAGCACGTCGAAGCGCCGCCCGGCGAGCTGCGCGCGCACCGCGCGCAGCGAACGCCAGCCGGAGCGCTTGTCGACGGTGATAAACTCCACCTCCGGCAACAGGTGTATCAGGCGGGCTTCGGCGCGCCCAATGACCCAGGTCAGCCGCGTTGCCGGCCATACGCGCTGCAGCCGGCGTGCGATCGCTACCGCGTGACAGGTATCGCCCAGAGCCGATAGCCGCAGAATGCATAGACTGCGAGGCGGCGTCGTGAGATTCAGCATACGCAAGATTCAACACTGGCCGACGGGGCCTGAAGTGCAACAGAAGCCCGTGCCGGGCGGCGCGATGCTATATGACGCGTCCCGGGCGGGCAACGCGGACGCCAGCTGGTTCGACCCCGCCTGGTGGCAGGCGCGCGGTCAGGTACGCGCGGGTAGCGAGGGCCGCGGCGGGGCGCTGTTCATCGATGCGGACGGGCGCAGACTGGTGCTGCGCCACTACTGGCGCGGCGGCTGGGCGGCGCGCGTATCGGCCGATCGCTACTGGTGGCAGGACGCGCGCGCGACGCGCTCATTCCTCGAGTGGCAGCTGCTCTATCTGATGCGCGGGGCGGGTCTGCCGGTGCCGCAACCGATCGCGGCCTGCTATCGGCGTACCGGACGATATACCTACCGCGCGGACCTGCTGACCGAGCGCATCGGCGCCGTGCGCTCGCTGGGCGAGCGGCTGCTGACGGCGCCCCTGGCGCTGAGCGGCTGGATCGCCATCGGTCGTTGCCTGCGACGCTTTCACGAGGATGGGGTCTATCACGCCGATCTGAACGCGCACAACGTGCTGCTCGATGAGCAGTGGAACGCGTGGCTCGTGGATTTCGATCGTGGTTGCCTGCGGCGCCCTGGGTTCTGGTGCGACGCCAATCTGGTGCGGCTGCGACGCTCGGTCGAGAAGATCACCACGGGGTTGCCGTCCGAGCACTTCTCGGATGCCGACTGGGCCTCGATGCTCGACGCCTACTTTGCTGCCGCACCGGCGGCGCCCGCTAAGGCGTCGTAGTTGCCCTTGGCAGACAGCCGCGTGCGACGGCTCTACACGCTGCTGCTGTATGCCGCCCTGCCATTCGTCGCTCTGAACGCGGCGCTGCGCCGCTCCCCCGCGCGGCCGGGATCCGCGGGCTGGCGCGAGCGGCTCGGGTACCCGGCCGACGGTCGTACAGAAGGCAACGGCCGTGGACAGGGTAATGGCCGTGGACAGGGTAACGGCCGTCGACAGGGTATCTGGGTGCACGCCGCCTCGGTGGGGGAGGTGCAGGCCGCCGCCGTGCTGCTCGAGGGGCTGCGTGCGCGTGATGCGAATCTCGAGCTGACCCTTTCCTGCGGCACCGCGACCGGTCACGCGCGGGCGCGTGCCCTGCTCGCGGGCATCCACGTGTGCTTCGCTCCCTACGATCTGCCCGCCGCGCTGCGCCGGGTGCTCGAGCGGCTGCGGCCGCGCCTGCTGGTGCTGATCGAGACAGAACTATGGCCCAACCTGTTGCACGAAGCGCAGCGCGCGGGCGTCCCCGTACTGATCGGCAGTGCACGCGTCTCGGAGCGCAGTGCGCGCCGCTATCGCGCGATCCCGGGGCTGCTGCGCGGCCCGCTGGCCGCGAACGTTTGGGTCGCCGCGCAGACGGCGCTGGACGCCGGGCGCTTCCGTGCGCTGGGCGTGCCGGCCGAGCGCGTGACCGTGATCGGCAACCTGAAGTTCGACCGTCAGCTGCCTGCGCAGCTGGCGGCGCGCGGGGCGGCGCTGCGCGCACGCTATGCTCGCGGGCGGCCGCTGTGGACGGCGGGCAGCACGCATCCGGGCGAGGAGGAGAGCGTGCTGCAAGCGCACCGGCAGATTTGTCTGCGGATGCCCGGAACGCTGCTGGTGCTC
>JASHSK010000302.1 GCA_030038755.1 Gammaproteobacteria bacterium | reverse complement strand
CGCGGCGTCGGCAGCCGTCGGTGCGAAACGCAGCAGTCGCGTCTGCATCCCGGAGTCCGTCTGCACCACCAGCGTGCTGGCGTCCTGCCAGCTGATATGCAGGCGCTCGGGCACGCGCATGATCGCCGCCGCGCCATAGGCCTCGCACTGCCGGCCGGCCGCCTCATCCGGCGCCGGATTCCAGGCATCGGCGAACTGCTTGGCCGCAAGGTTCAGAGGGATCTCCGCGTAATCGCCCCTGGTGGGCACGACCATG
Organism: Gammaproteobacteria bacterium; assembly: GCA_030038755.1. Taxonomy (GTDB): domain Bacteria; phylum Pseudomonadota; class Gammaproteobacteria; order Steroidobacterales; family Steroidobacteraceae; genus FEN-1191. Next base: position 6,078 of record JASHSK010000302.1, on the reverse strand, counting down.
CGAAAACGCCAGTTCTGCGTCACGATCGAGACCCAGTAGCCCGGCAGATCGAAGCCCCGCGGCGTCTGGGCCTGCGGAGTCGGCTTTGGAGCCGCCGCCGCCGGCGCGGCCGCCTGTGCTCCCGGGCTCCATGGCCAGGCACACACGCACAGTAACCACGCCGCACGCCACGGCGCGGATGACGGCCTGAGGGACGACAGCCCACCCGAGAGCAAGCCCGCGCTGCCCAGCAACTGCTTCATGCCGCGCTCACTCCTCCGCCGCGTGCCTGTGTGACCGGCTCGCCATCAGGCTCTTGTAGGCGGCCTCGACGAAGGCCGTGGCCGCGCTGCCTTCACCGTAGCGTGACTCGTAGCCCTGTGTCGGGTCCGCGGCCTCGACCTGACTGAGATTCCTGCCGTGATCGATCAGATACTCGATCCGATTGCGCACGTTCGCAACCATGTCCCGGTACGTCAGGACGTCGGCCTGGTTGCACAACGGGCCGTGCACCGGAATCACCATGGTTCCCGCTACGTCCTCGATGATCGGCGTGGACGTGAACACGAGCGTGTTGAGCAGCTGGTTCAGCGCATCGACCTCTCCCTGGATGCTGCCTCCCTGCGCGACATCGATCACGGGAAAATGCTCGATGTCGAAGATATCCCCGGTCACCACGACGTCCGAGCGCTCGAACCGCACCACCGTATCCCCATCCGAGTGGGCCGAGGGCTCACGGATGACCGCTATGGCCTGTCCGTTCATGTAGAACTGGTATTGAGGCCGGTCGAAGACCTCCGTCGGCAGCGCCCAGGAAGGATAGCCCCCCTGCTGAATCATCTGCGTCAGCACTTCCTGAGTCGCGACGATCGGGGCGTATCGACCCACGTTCTGATCTGTGACGCCGCGCGGGCTGAGGGCCAGGGTACCGGGGTCGGTGATCAGTGATTGGCCGGCGGCAACCAGCTGCGGGTCACCCCCGATCAGGTCGGGATCGCCGCTGGTATCGATGACATAGCGGATCGGCTGCTGCGTGATGTGCTTGATCGCCGCCAGCAGTTCGGGGGCGGCGCTGGCCGGGCCCGTATCGACGACGATCGCCCCCTCCGGCCCGCTGTTCACCGCCACGTTGACGCCGTCCACCGTCAGCATGTCGATGCCGGGTACGACCGGCAGCACGCTCACCGCCCCGGAGCCTGTTCCCGCTGCCGGCGCAGCGCCGGCTTGCAGGGAGGGCGGTGCGGCAGCCCACGCCGTCGGCGAGAGGCTCGCGGTCAACAGCAACACCACCGCCGTCGGCGCCATCGGCATCAGGAATTGCAGAGAGGCCAAGATAGCTCCCGTGCGCTCTGGGCGCATGCTGGGCCGATCGAGATGGAGCGGATGAACACCTACGGACGGCCGGCGTGCCGCTGCGCGCAAGACCCGGTGCGCGCAGCGGTGCGGTCGATCCGCTTAGCCTGTGGTTACTGCTGAGTGTTTTGTGGACCGTTCAGCAGTTTCTGATTCAGCAGATCGTTGGCCGCGCTCACGTTGTTCTTCGTGAGGAAGGCGATGATGCGGCCGTTCGCGAGCTTGATCGCCGTCATCAGACCGGAGCTCGACCCGTCGAGGGCGGGGGAGTAAACGAGCGAATAGGTGTCCCCGATATGCAGGGAATCGCGCACCGACAAACCGGCCCGACGCAGCGCCAACACCGCTTCGGTCTCGAAGGTCCAGTTCTGCTGCTGACCGTTGGCCGTACGCACGAAGTACAGGTAGCTATGCGGGTTGCCTATGTACATCCGCTGCAGCACGCCCGTGAATGCCAGATTCTTGTTCGCATTGAACTGCGAGTTATCCGCATGATGGGCCGCGGCGAGGCCCACGGTACCCGCCGCCAGTACCATCGCCATGGCCGCCTGCTTCAACATATTCATCAATCTACCCTCCTACGGGTTGAGCGACCGGTATGGCCCGACACGCTCGAAAGTCTGCGCATTATTTACGTTGGTGCGGAACAAAAAAACAGCCGGCGCGTGTCATTTGGCCACAGCGTCGCTGTCCAACCCCGGTTTGACTTCTGGCAAAACGTATCACGCTGGGCATATGAATACAACGTACTTAACTGTGCGTCTTCCGTGCATCTTCGAGGGAAAACCGGACGGTAAATTGCGGCGATTTCGCTGCTGATCGCGTCCGGGCCGGCGCCGGACCCGGGCCTCAGACCGGACGCAGATTCGGGTGTGCCGGCGGCCGGTAAGGTCCGATGGGCAGCACGACTTCACCCCTCGTCTCGTTGATCACTTCAGCCGCCGCCAGATAGAAGGCCGCCGCCGCCGTCACGAGTCCTGTATAGCCTCCGGCCAGTTGCAGCTTCGGGTTCGCCAACCAGTTACCCAGCGCCAGCAGCAGAAAGGTGATCCATAACGCCAGAAAAATGAATTGCACGACCCGATTGGCGCGGAATGTCCCTATCCACATGAAGAACGTAAAGATGCCCCATAGAAGGAGAAACCAGCCGACGAACGCCGCTGGCACTTTAGCTGCGAAGAACTGGATGAAGAGTGCGAACGACCACCAGAACGCTCCATAACCGCAGAAGGCGACGAAGCCGAAGGTATTTCCCCGTGGGAATTCCATCAGGCCGGCGAAGAATTGAGCGGTGCCGCCGAATGCAAATGCCGAGGCAAGCACGAGCGGCACGGCCACCCCGCCGAACCACCCCGCATTGACCATGCTGAGCAACCACGTAGTCAGGGCAAAACCACTGAGTCCCAAGGGCGCCGGATTGGCGTATTTCATGTGTGTTATCCCTCCACAGATATAACGATGGCGGCATTACTTCGTCAGGCGGAAGCTCGACGGTGCCGTGTTGTTATGTTTGACATCTTCATCTCCAGCGAAGCGCTCAGCCGCCGATGAAGCTCGCGGGCCGCCGATTTCGTTGCTCAGCCGCTGCGTATATAATATTTTGTCAATAGCGGCACCTACAAGGAGATGAAATCATGCGTGCGCCAGTGGGGGTGAGCGGGGGTATCTGGCCGGGTGGCTCTGCGCAGCGGGGCTATGGGCGCATTCGCGGGCGCGCAGCGTTGGGCGCCGTGCTGGGGATCACGGCAGGCCTGGCGCTGCTGGAGGCGCCGCCAGTGAGGGCGGCAGCGCCGACGTGCGAGGAGCCGCCGATGGCGTCCAAGGTGTTGCAGGATCAGTTCAAGGATGTCGCGCCGGGCGTGCCATATCAGGCAGGCGTGCCGCCGGTCAAGGAGGGGGAGCGGCCGAAAGGCGACGCGGCGATTTTGCGCATGGTCGAGGATCAGATGGGTTTCATCCGCGGGGCGGGACCGGCCGAAACTCTCCACGCGATCAACCGCCTGAACTACAGCGGCTGCGGAGAGATCGTGGAGGGCGGCCATACCTATGAGGTGACGCAGTATACCTATGGGGTGAGTCTGCACGAGGACGCGGCGCGTGAGGACATCCAGGCCGAGGACAATGTCCATCTGATTCGCGTGGTGCGGGGCAATGAGGCCTGGGATGAGAGCACTCCCGGGGTGGGCACGCACTCGGCCGATAAGCTCGCCAGGCAGCGGCAGCTGCAGCTGGGGCGCACGCCCTTTGGAATCGTCAACGCCATCACGAATCTCAGTGCCAGTCAGATCAAGGTGCACGACACCGGCCACGGCGCGGTGACGCTGGAGCTACCGGTGGATGGGGTGTCCACGCGGGTGGTGCTGGACCGCAACTACCGTCCGACGACGGTGACGCAGCGGGTGGATCACCACCTGATCGTGGATCAGTACAGCGACTATCACGATCTGAATCAGTATGGGCTGATGATTCCCAGGCACGTCGTGGAGACGATCGATGGGCATCCGCACCTGGCTCTGCACGTCATCAAGTCGGGGCTGGCCACGTACGAGGTATTCCCAGCGCCGGCATTCGAGGTTGCGTTCGCGCCGCCCGCGCAGGACGACAATTATGAATTTATCGGCGGTGGATTTGGCGTCCCGCCGAAGCGCACACCCGAGGGGACGACGCCGATTCTGGCTGACGGGCATCCGGATCTGACTGGCTTCTGGGTCGAGGCCCCGGCACCCGGGCAGGGGGGAGGGGGCGCCGGGCCTGGGGACCAGACCCCCGGTCAGCAGCTCTTCCCCGCTCGTCACGGTATTTTTTCCAACTTTGAGGACGACTACTTTGTGATGGGTCAGCAAGGTAGCAACATCCCGCTCTACAAGCCGCAGTACTGGTCGATGATAGCGTCCAATCAGGCTGGCGCTGCGAACCTCGATCCTTACCTCCACTGCCTGCCGATCACGCCGCCGCGCCTGGGTGCGCCGGTGAGGATCGTGCAGGTGCGCAATGGCAAGGAAGGTGAATTTCTGTTCTTTCGTGCAGCGTTCGGTACCCCGAACACTTTCCAGGACATCCCCGTGGGACCCGTGCTCTATCCGCCCGATCCGGACGGCACCTGGCAGGGTGATCCTGCGGCACACTGGGACGGGGATACGCTCGTCGTGGAGACGGTAGGTTACAACGGTCAGACCTGGCTCGGTCGAGCCGGATACATGGCCAGCTACGACCTCAAGACCATCGAGCGACTGCACCGGCAGGGCAACGAGATGAGCTACGACGTCACGGTCGAGGATCCGGATTACCTGCAGAGGCCGTGGGTGCTGCCGACGGAGCAGGTCCATGCGGTTCCCAAGGGCTATTCGACCATTGGGACGCCCTGCATGTGGCAGGATTACCCGAAATCGATCGGAGGAACGCTGGGATAAGCCGGATTGTTCAGGCCGGGCGCAGAACGGACGGCGGCGTCCGTTCTGCGCTTGAGCGGTTGGGCGCGATTTTCAGGCGCCGAGGCCGAGTGTTTCGAAGGTGTCGTGCGTTTCCTCTGTCACACTCGGCAATGTCCTCCATGTTGAATGTCTTCCATGTCGACAGTCGCCCGGCAGCCAACCCTTTTTGACCCGTGCGTTGCGGCGGATGCGAAGGGTGACTCGCATCAATGCATCTGCCGGAGCAAATGCTCCCGCTGCCGCTTTTGGCGGTCCTGACGGGGCCGTCGACCACTGCATTCATTCGCCTGGGCGCCATGGACAATCCTGTTCCCGCGAGAAGCTCGTCGGGCGCGAGCCAGACGCCTGGCCCCGCGGCGGTTCTGCCGACGCGCCTCGGCGCCGATCCCGCCGGCGGTTACGGCTGGGTCTCGATCGTGCTGCACTGGGCGACGGTCGCGGTGCTGTTGCCGCTGTGGTTCGTCGGCTATGCAACCAGCCACCCGGGTTCCGAAAGCGTACTCAAACTGATCCATACGCATACGACGATCGCCGTCTGCGCGTATGCGCTGCTGTGGCTGCGAGTGCTGTGGCGATTCAGGCAGGGCCATCCCGCGCCGCTACCGCGTCAGCGGGCCTGGTCGGTCCGCTTCGGCAAAACCCTGCATTATCTGTTGCTGATTGCGATCGCCGTCATGCTGATCTCCGGACCGTTGATGGCCTGGACCGGCGGTGATGCCATCCACGTGTTCTCGGCCGCCATCCCCTCACCGTTACCGAAACTTCCGCAACTCTCCACCTGGCTGCTGGCGGTACACCGCACGACCTCGCGGATCATCATGCTCGCCATCCTGGTACACGTGTGCGCCGTGCTCAAGCACGTTGCCTTCAATCATGACGGCATCCTCGGTCGCATGCTCATAGCCGCGAGACGCACAACCGGCCGCTAGCGAGTTGTGGGAATCCGAGCGGCGACGGTTGCTGCCGCGTGAGATGAACTAAATGCGGATGACGGTTCTCAAAAGTTGACACGAGCCTGCGAAGCCACCGATATATACTGTGAAACGCGACGCTACGGATACGGAGAGACAGCGATGACTCACTTCCTGGCCCCGGGGCAAGGTCTGCTGGATTGGATGCAGTCCCTGCCCATCAGTGAATGGATCACCGACTCCAATTGGGGATTTCCGATCATGCTGGTGCTGCACTCGTGGGGCATGGCAGCCGTGGTCGGCATCCTGGTCATGCTCGATCTGCGCATCCTGGGCCTCGCACGCATTGCCCCGCTGTCCGCTTTCCAGCCGCTGATGAGCATCGCCTGGGGAGGTTTCTTCAT
>JASHSK010000301.1 GCA_030038755.1 Gammaproteobacteria bacterium | reverse complement strand
AGGTAGCTGAGGAACTGTCTTCGTGGCATCGGGCGGCTGCCGAGGCTGCGCAGGTGCGCGGAGGCGATCTGGCAATCGATCAGCTCGATCGACTGCGCGGCGCAGTGGTCCACCAGCCCAGCGAGCGCCGCCTTGGAGGCGTCGGGCTCGCGGCTGAACATGGACTCGCCGAAGAATACCCGCCCGAGCTGCACCCCGTAGAGGCCTCCGACCAGCTGGCCGGCGCACCAGGTCTCGTAGCTGTGCGCCCAGCCACTTTCGTGCAGCCGCAGGTACGCCGCCTGCATTTCACGCGTCAGCCAGGTCCCGGGGCTGGCGCTGCGCGGCGCTGCGCAGGCCGTCACCACGGCGGGGAAATCGCGATTCTGATGCAGCGTGAAGCCGCGCGTGCGCATGGCGCGTGCGAGGCTGCGCGAGCGGTGAAACTGCTGCGGCAGCAGTACTTCGCGCGGATCGGGCGACCACCACAGCACCGGCTGGCCGGGCGAGTACCAGGGGAAGATGCCGCGCGCGTACGCGGCGAGCAGCCGCTCGGTGCTCAGATCCCCGCCGGCGGCGAGCAGCCCCGGCGGATCGCGCAGCGCCGCCTCGGGCGGCGGGAAGTGTCCGGGCGGATCGTCCGGGGACAGCCAGGTAATCATGCCGGGCCGGTGTAATCGGGCGGCGAGCCCGCGTAGTCGGGCGGCGAGGGGGCGAGCGGCAGGCTTTTGTAGGGCGCGTGCGCCTCGGCTTCGGTGGCGTAGGCGTCGATCGCGGCCCCCTCGCGCGTCAGGTAAGCACCGATCGCCCGCCGCAGCGGCGCATCGGCGATGAAATGCCCCGACCAGGTGACCGCCGGCATGAAGCCGCGCGCGAGCTTGTGCTCACCCTGCGTGCCGGGCTCGAAGCGCGCGAGGCGCTGCTCGATGCAGTAGTCGATGCCCTGGTAATAGCAGGTCTCGAAGTGCAGGCTGTGATACTCGTCCTCGGCGCCCCAGTAGCGGCCATAGAGCGTGTCCTGCGAACGCAGAAACACCGCCGCGGCGATCGCGTGGCGGCCGCGGCGTGCGAGCTTGACGATGAGGCGTGGACCGAGCGTGCGCGCCAGCTCGGCGAAGCAGGCGCGATTGAGGTAGGGCACGTGTCCGTGGCGCATGAAGGTGAGCGCGTGAAACGCGTGCACGCGCTCGATCGTGGGCGCGTCGAGCTCGTGGCCATGCAGGGTGAGGAACTCGATGCCCTGCTCGGCGACGCGTCGCCGCTCGCGCCGCGCCTTCTTGCGCTTCTCGGCGGAGAAACGCTGCAGGAAGTCCTCGAAGTCGCGGTAGCCTTCGTTGTGCCACTGAAAATGGCAGTCCCGTCGCAGCAGCCAGCCGGCGCGCTCGCAGGCCGCGCGCCCTGCTTCATCCAGGAACAGGCCGTGCACCGACGAGACGTGTCCGGTCTCCGCCTCGCCGCGCATCCACTCGAGCAGCCGCGCGTGCAGCGACGAGGCCGGCAGATCCGCACGGCACAGCAGGCGCGGTCCCGTGGCCGGCGTGAAGGGCACGGCGCACACGAGCTTGGGATAGTAGGCCAGGCCGCGCTGCTGTGCCGCGCGCGCCCACGCGAAATCGAACACGAATTCGCCCCAGGAATGCTCCTTGCGATACAGCGGAGCGGCGGCGGCGAGACCGTGCGCATCCATGAGCACCAGGTGCTGCGGAATCCAACCGGTGCGCGCGCTCACGCAGCCGGTGCGCTCGAGGGCGCTGAGGAATTCGTGCTGCAGGAACGGGTAGTCGCCGGCGAGCGCATTCCACTGCGGGGCCGGTACCTCGCCAATGCGCTCGAGCACTCGCAGCTGCAGCGAATCGATCACACGTTGGTCACGTGGTGACAATCACGCGGTGGCGCGGCGATCATGGTGCGCGCTGGCAATCATGGTGACGCGGGGGCAATCACGCGGTGGCCGAGGCATCGGCTCGCTCTGCGCCCGGAGCGACGTGGTCGAATTGCTCCAGATAGCGGTCCGCGTCCAGGGCGGCCATGCAGCCGGTGCCGGCGGAAGTGACGGCCTGACGGTAGATGTGGTCGGCGACGTCGCCGGCGGCGAACACGCCGGGCACGCTGGTCGCGGTCGCGTCCCCTTCGGCGCCGCCGCGCACCACGAGGTAGCCGCCCCGCATCGCGAGCTGCCCCTCGAACAGCGCGGTGTTGGGTGTGTGACCGATGGCGACGAAGAGGCCGCTGACGGCGATGTCCTGCGGCTGGTCGGTGAGTGTCGAGCGCACGCGCACGCCGTGCACACCCGTCTCGTTGCCGAGGATCTCCTCGACGCGGTGATGCCACAGCAGCGCGACCTTGCCCTCGCGCTCGCGCTCGTGCAGGCGCTGCTGCAGGATCTTCTCGGCGCGCAGCCGCTCGCGCCGATGAATCAGCGTCACGTGCGACACCAGATGCGAGAGATACAGCGCCTCTTCCACCGCGGTGTTGCCGCCGCCGACCACGGCGACCCGCTGGCCCTTGAAGAAGAAGCCGTCGCAGGTGGCGCAGGCGGACACGCCGCGGCCGCGGAAGCGCTCTTCGGAGGGCAGGCCGAGATAGCGCGCCGCGGCCCCCGTGGCGATGATCAACGCGTCGCAGCTGTAGCGGCCGGAATCACCGGTGAGCTCAAACGGGCGGCGCGAGAGATCCACGTGACCGATGTGATCGGCGACGACCTCGGTGCCGAAGCGCTCGGCGTGCTGGCGCATGCGCTGCATGAGAGCCGGACCCTGCAGTCCCTCGACGTCGCCGGGCCAGTTGTCCACGTCGGTGGTGGTCATGAGCTGGCCACCTTGCTCGAGCCCCGTGATCAACATTGGCTTGCGGTTGGCGCGCGCCGCGTAAACCGCCGCAGTGTAGCCGGCCGGCCCCGATCCGAGGATGATGAGGCGCCGATGCTTGGGGTCGGTCATGTACAATTCCTGTTCACGCGTGGCGGCCCGGACGTGCGGGAACGGCCATCATGCAGATCACGTAAGCGACTACGCCGGCATGGTATTTAAGCGGGGCGCGAAGGCCAAGTCATATATTCATCTGCGGCGAGCGGCCCGGCTGCCGGACTCTGCAGTGCCGCATGGGGTTGCCCTGCATGCCTGAGTCCGCCACCGGCGAGCGCGCGCCGCTGCGACTGTCCGCACCGCTGGTGCGCGGGCTGCGTGAGAGCGGTGCAATCGCGCTGGCGGTGATCGCGCTGGTGCTGTGTGTCGCGCTGCTGAGCTTCAGCCCCCAGGATCGCAGCTTCTCCTCCACCGGCCTCGTCGCGGTGGCCGCAGGCGGTGGTCCCGGCGCTGCGGTTTCGGGCGCACGGGCGCTGCTGCACCTGCAGACTCACAACCGTGTCGGGCCGATCGGCGCGTGGTTCGCCGGCGTGCTCTACTGGATATTCGGACGGCCGGCGTACCTGCTGCCCGTGATGCTCGGCCTGGGTGGCTGGCGGCTGCTGCGCCGGCGCAGCGAGAGCGAGCCGTCGCATCACCTGAACACGGCGCTGCGCGTGGCGGGCTTCCTGGTGCTCATGATCGCCAGCTGCGCGCTCGCCGCTTTGCACTGGAGCGCCGGCAATCTTCCGGCCGGTGCCGGCGGTGCGCTCGGCAGCGCGGCCGGCGACTCGCTGGCCGCGGGGCTCGATCCGCTGGGCGCGACGCTGCTGCTGCTGGCGGCGTGGATGGTGGGAGCGGCCCTCGCGTTCGACGTGTCGTGGTTCACGGTGATGGATCGGCTCGGGCACGGCGTCTGGGCGCTCGCACGCTGGGTTCGCGAGCGGCGTTCTTCGTCGCGCGAGCGCGAGGCGGCGCGAGTCGTGAAGTTCGAGCGCAGCGTGGCGGTGCAGGCCTCGCGCGCGCGCAACAGCGCCCGCGTGGCTCCGCGCATCGAGCCACCCGCGCCGCTGCCCGCGAGGGGCGAGCGAGCTGACCGCGAGCGGCAGGTCTCACTGTTCGATCCGCCGGCGCGCTCGCAGCTGCCACCCCTGGAGCTGCTGGATGACCCGCCGAACCGCGAGCCCTCCTATTCGGCCGAGGCGCTCGAGGCGATGTCGCGGCTCGTGGAGCTGAAGCTGCGCGACTTCGGCGTGGAGGTCGAAGTCGTTGCGGTCCATCCGGGGCCGGTGGTCACGCGCTTCGAGATGCGGCCCGCGCCGGGGGTGAAGGTGAGCCAGATCACCGCGCTCTCCAAGGATCTGGCGCGCGCGCTTTCCACCATCAGCGTGCGCGTCGTGGAAGTGATCCCCGGCAAGTCGGTCATGGGTCTGGAGATCCCCAACGAGAAGCGCGAGCTCGTGACGCTCGGGGAGATTCTCAAGTCCAAGTCCTATGAGGAAGTGGAATCCCCGCTCGCCCTGGCGCTCGGCAAGGACATCGGCGGGGTGCCGATGGTCGCCGACCTGCAACGCATGCCGCATCTGCTGATCGCCGGCACCACCGGCTCGGGGAAGTCCGTGGCGATCAACGCCATGATCCTCAGCCTGATCTACAAGGCGACCGCCGAGCACGTGCGACTCATCATGATCGATCCAAAGATGCTCGAGCTGTCGGTCTATGAGGGGATTCCGCAGCTGCTCGCACCGGTCGTGACCGACATGAAGCAGGCGGCCAACGCGCTGCGCTGGGGCGTGGCCGAGATGGAACGGCGCTACCAGCTCATGGCCGCCCTCGGCGTGCGCAACATCGCCGGCTACAACCGGCGCGTGAAGGAGGCCATCGCGGCCGGCAAGCCGATCGTGGATCCCGTGCAGCTGCAGCGTGCCGCCAATGATCCAGGGATCGATCAGAGCGCCATCCCGACGCTCGAACCGCTGCCCTTCGTAGTGGTGGTCATCGACGAGCTGGCCGACCTGATGATGATCGTGGGCAAGAAGGTCGAGGAGCTGATTGCCCGTCTTGCACAGAAGGCGCGTGCCTCGGGCATTCATCTGGTGCTCGCGACGCAGCGCCCGTCGGTCGATGTCATCACCGGACTGATCAAGGCGAACATTCCCGCGCGCATCGCCTTTCAGGTCTCCGCCAAGGTCGATTCGCGCACCATCCTCGATCAGATGGGCGCCGAATCGCTGCTCGGTCACGGCGATATGCTGTATCTGCCGCCGGGCACCTCGATGCCGACGCGCATCCACGGCGCGTTCGTGTCCGACCAGGAGGTGCATCGTGTCGTCGATGCGCTCAAGCAGTCGAGCACGCCGAGCTATCTGGATGAGGTGCTCAAGGGTCCCTCGACACCGCTTGCGGGCATTCCCGGCGAGGAGGGCGAGGAGGACGCGGAGAGCGTCGGTGCGGGCGATGCCGAGCAGGATCCACTGTACGACGAGGCCGTGTCGGTCGTCACGCGCGACCGCAAACCTTCCATCTCCTACGTGCAGCGTCGGCTCAAGATCGGCTATAACCGCGCCGCGCGCATGCTCGAGGCGATGGAGCTCGCCGGCATCGTCGGTCCGCTGCAGTCCAACGGCTCGCGTGAGGTGCTGGCCCCGCCTCCCGCGGGGGAGTGATGCGCCTTTTCGCCATCGTGGCACTGATGCTGGGCGCGGCTGGCACCGCCGGCGCGTCGGGCGCTGCCAGTGCGGATAATGCCGGCGCGACTCATGCCGGCACGACTCATGCTGACGCGACTCATGCTGGCGCGACTGGTGCCGCAGCGACGATCCTCGGCCGTTACCTCATGGGACTGACCGGCCTGCGCGCCGATTTCACGCAGACCGTCACCGACGCACGTGGGACCGTCGTGAACAGCGGCCGGGGCAGCCTCACACTGCTGCGTCCCGGACGCTTCCGCTGGGATTACCGGCCCGACACGCAGGCCGCGGGCGGCGGGGCAACTGCCGCGGAGGCGAGCGGTGCCGCGGGCGCG
>JASHSK010000300.1 GCA_030038755.1 Gammaproteobacteria bacterium | reverse complement strand
GGCGGATTTGCTGGGGATCACACCGGCGGACGCCACGATCGGAGCACCCACGCAGGGTGCCCGCGTTGCCCCGAATCTCGGCACGAAGGGAACGGGTGTATATCCGGCACGTGCCAAGCGCGTGATCTATATACACATGCTCGGTGCGAACTCCACGGTGGACTTATGGGACTATAAGCCGACCTTGATGAAGCTGAACGGTCAGCCGATGCCCGCCTCGGAGCTCGGCACCCAGAAGCTCTCGTCGATGTCGAGCGGTCAGACCGCCTTCCTGGTTGCCGGGCCCGTAGCGCCGTTCCGTCAGCACGGCGAGTCGGACGTCTGGGTCAGCGATTTATTGCCCTATATGGCCGGCGTCGTCGACGACCTGTGTTTCATCCGATCGATGTACACCGTGCAGCTGAATCACGATCCGGCCGGAGTGCTGCTGCACACGGGCTTCCAGCTACCCGGCAGGCCGTCGGCGGGTGCCTGGGTAAGCTACGCGCTGGGCAACGACAACACCAATCTGCCGAGCTTCATTGTCCTGAAGTCGGGTGTCATCCAGGGCGTGCCGTCGGACACGGCGACCTGGAGTGCCGGCTTCCTGCCGTCGGAGTTCCAGGGCGACCTGCTCAGATCGGGCGCGGAACCCGTGCTGTATCTGAACAACCTCGGAGGGTTTACCTCCGGAGAACGCCGGCAGTTCTTGGACTCCCTCAGTGAGGTGGCCAAGGCCGACTTCAGCTCGTCAGGCGATCCCGATGTCTTTTCGCGCCTCCGCCAGTACGAGATGTCCTATCGGATGCAGCACTCGATTCCGGAAATCGTCGATTTTTCGGATGAGTCGCAGAGCGTACTGGAGATGTACGGGCCCGATGCCACGCAACCCGGCACGTTTGCCCACAACTGCCTGATTGCACGTCGGCTGAGCGAGCGCGGCGTGAAATTCATCACCCTGTACGCCATGGGCTGGGACATGCACCTGCAGATAACCAAGGATCTGCCCTCACGTTGCAAGGAGTTCGACCAGCCCGCTGCCGCGCTGGTGCGAGACCTCAAACAGCGTGGAATGCTGGAAGATACGTTGGTGGTCTGTGGCAGCGAATTCGGGCGCACGCCCTTTGCCCAGGGCTCGATAACGGGCGCGTGGGGCCGGGATCATCATGGCGGCAATTTCACATTCTGGCTGGCGGGGGGTGGAACCCGCGCGGGTTATACGCACGGGGAGACGGATGATTTCAATTACAACGTCGTCGCGCAGCGGGTGAAGACCTACGATTTGAATGCGACGATGCTGCGCTTGCTCGGCTTCGACAATAACCTGTTGACCTACTTCTATCTGGGTCGCAACTATCGGCTCACCGACCAGTTTGGCGATGTCGTCAATGAGGTGATCGCGTAATAACGTCCGTTCGCATGCCTGCGCCCTTGCCGGAAGGGTAGGATAGCGACCCATGACGATCCGGCAATACATCAGGCGCCGCTGGCTCATTACGACGTGGAGCGCGGGCATCGCCATGATCGCGATGCTGTTGTTGGAACGCTCGCTGCCGCCGCGTCAGCACCTGATCATCGCGCTCTGCGCCTTGGGAGCCCTTGTTGCTTTCGTCGCAGCGCAAGCATTCGCGATGCAATGGACCAAGTGTCCACGCTGCGCGATTCCACTCGGGTGGGCAGCGTCGCAGGCCGCATTTGGGGTGGGTAAGCGCGCCAGTGCCTGCCCGCACTGCAGGGTAAGCTTTGACGCACCGGTCGATGCTGCCGGCAAGACGCTGTGAGCTGGACACGCCGATTCCCCGCAAACGCATCCCAAACTGACGAATTATTGTGAACTGCGGCCGCATCGTTCCCGGACGCGAGCGATGATTGGGGGCGTATGAGAACGCTCACGCTACGCAACATGCAGCAGCCGTCGTATCTCGACACGCTGCTGGATGCACTGGTGGAGCAGTTGGGCGTGGTTCCCAGGGATGCCTATCCGATCCGCGATCGCGACAACCTGCCGGCCGCTTTGAGGCAGATCGTCAGAATGGCCACACACGTCGGGCAAAGCTGGGCATGTTGGGCCAACGAGCAGGGGCGGTATTGGCTGTTTGTCGCCGAGATGCCGCTGACGCGCGGCACGCCGATGCTGCAGCTCGACCAGTACAACAGCACGGGCGACCTGCGGGCCAGCAGCAAGTGGCACTGCGACGACGACGATCAGTGGCGGCGGTATCCGCCCGATAAAGTGTAAGACCTCGGAGCTCCGGACCCGGGGATGCTCGGCTGGCCCCGTCCGGCGGCTATGAAGCCGTCGTCGCGTTTACCGAAGGGGGCTGCGACTTACCCGTTGCATTCACGTGCTTGGCGTACCTCCAGCGCCTGGCGCGAGTTCTCAGGAACGAAACCGCCTCATGATATAGACGCTTGCGTTCGTGTGCGTCCCAGAGCGCCTCGCGAACGATCCGCCACACCACCCGCGGACGGAAATAATACGAATCGTAGAATCGGTTCACCGCTGCCATCATCTCCTCGCGGTTCAGGCCCGGGTATTCCAGATGCGGAAGCTGTTGTCCGCCGGAATCGGCCATGGCTTCGGTGGAGAGAATTCCGTTCGCCGCGGCAAAGTTATACAGCTCCGTTCCGGGATAGGCGTGCGCAATGGAAACCTGAATCGTCTCGCAGTCGAGCTCGCGCGCGAAATCCATCGTTTTCTGAATCGTTTGTTTCGTCTCGCCCGGCAGCCCGATGATGAAGTCGCCGTGAATACGAATGCCCACCTTCTTGCAATTCTTCGCGAAGGTACGCGCCTGCTCCACGGTCACGCCCTTCTTGATGTTCTTGAGTATTTGCGGATCGCCGGATTCGAAGCCGACGATGAGCAGCCGCGCTCCCGCATCCGCCATGGCAGCCAGCGTTTCATAGTCGCTGTGGACGCGCGCCGTGCACGACCATTGGAATCCCACGGGGCTGAAGCGCTTGCAGAGCTCCAGCACGCGGTCCTTGCGGATATTGAAAGTGTCGTCATCGAAGAAGAATTCCTTCGCCTGCGGGAACATCCGGTGCGCCTGCTCGAACTCGCGCGCCACGCTGTCGATTGAGCGCATCCGCCAGGCGTGACCCGACAGGGTCTGCGGCCACAGGCAGAACGTGCATTGCGCGGGGCAGCCCCGTGTCGTGTAAAACGAAACGAACGGATGCAGCAGAAACGGTACGTTGTAGCTCTCGATCTTCAGGTCACGCTTGTAGACATCGGTGGCGAACGGCAGCTCGTCCAGCTCCGCCGTGTTCAGCGACGGCCGGGTCGCGTTGTGAACGACTTTCCCGTCCTTGATATAACTGGCATTGGCAATCTGGCCGAGCGGCCTGCCGTTGGCGAAATCCGTGACCGCATAATCGAATTCGCCGCGGACGATGAAGTCGATGTCGGGGCTCGCCCGCAGGCTTTCCTCCGGCTTGATTTGCACATGCGGGCCCACAAACGCTACCTTCAGTGCCGGATTTGCTTCTTTCATCTTCCGGACGAGCTTCAGGTCGCTCTGGAAGCCCACGGTCGACGTGAACAGCACCAGGAACTCGTAGTCCTTGGAGATCTCGATTGTCTGTTGGGGCGAGACTTTGTGGGGCGGAGCGTCGAGGAGCCGGCTTCCCGGCAGCATTCCAGCGGGGTAGGTGAGCCAGACCGGATACCAGAAGGATTCGATCTCGCGTGTCGCGGGCCATCGCGAGCCGGCACCGCCGTCGAAATTCTCAAAGCTCGGCGGATTGAGCAAGAGCGTTTTCATGACCGACTCCATGCAGATTCTCCTGATAAGTTCGGGTCGTCGGGCTCGGACCGGCCAATTCGACCAGGGCCACCCCCGTACCCCCGTCCCCGCGAGCCATTGCCGCTGCATACTAGACGAAAATCATACCCCACGGGGGTTGACTTTGGAGGACGCGCGGCCCGCGGCCGTCGATCGCACGCTCACTCCGACGCTGCTGATGGATGGCGCGGCTTGCCGCGCGAGTGCAGCCGGGAAGGGCGGGGGACCGCCGCATGCCTGCGCGTCAGCGTCGGGGCGGGCGGGAGTGCCGCCGTCGATTACCTGTGTACCGGCGACTCGGAGCGGGCTCTTATGCCACGCCCCGCCAGGAGATATACTGGTACTCCGTAGGAGTATATGGACCGCTATGGCCTTGGCCCGAGCCCATGCCGCGCGCGACAGGCAAAAGCCCGATCGCGTGCGGCGCATCAAAAGTCAGATCGAGGCGTTGGAGCGCACGTCCGACCCCGAATGAGCGCCACTCATCATCACGGCCACGACGAGCACGCGGAATCGCGGCCGTCGCACGATCATCATGGGCAGCGGCATGAGCGTGACCACGCGCATCACGATCACCGCGGCGCGGCGCACGGGCATGTGCACGCGGATGCAGGCGAGCGGCGTTTGCTGGCGGCCCTGGTCATCCTCATCAGCTTTACGCTGGTGGAGGCGGTTGGCGGCTACATCGCGAACTCGATAGCGCTGCTTGCCGAGGCGGTGCACATGCTCACCGACACCGCGGCTCTGGTGCTGTCGATCGTTGCCATTCGCATGGGCCGGCGCCCGGCCAATCTGCAGCGCACGTATGGCCACAGGCGTTACCAGCCGCTAGCCGCCTTCGTGAACGGCCAGGTGCTGTTGTTGCTTACGGCGGCAGTCGCGTATGAGGCAGTTCGCCGTCTGGTGCACAGCCAGGCCGTGAGCGGGCGATTGATGCTCATCGTCGCTCTGATCGGCGGTATCGCGAACCTGGCGGCGTTCGTCGCATTGTCCGGCGCACGCTCACTCAACGAGCGAGGTGCGCGCGCGCACGTGCTCAGCGATCTCGTGGGTTCTGCCATGGCGAGCGTGGCAGCGGTCCTGATCCTCGCCAGAGGGTGGGTGCTGGCCGATCCCGTGCTGTCGCTGCTGGTCTCGGTTCTGATCCTCAGATCGGCCTGGGCCCTGGTCCGGGAATCGGCCGATGTGCTGCTCGAGAGCGCTCCGTCAGGGTTCGATATGGCCCGGGTTGAAAAGGAGCTGATGGGTCGCGTGCGCGGACTGATCGGGGTACATCACGTACACGTCTGGACGATGACAGGGGAGCGGCCTACGGTGACCCTGCACGCCAATGTATCCCCCGGTATCCCCCATTCCGAGGTGCTGTCGGCCATTCGCATACAGCTGAGTGAGCGGCTGCAGGTGGAGCACACCACCATCCAGATCGAGGATGGGCCGTGCGAGACGCCAGACTGCAGTTAGACGCCCCGACTGCAGTTAGCCGCCCCCGGTATGACCGATAGGCGTACGAGCCGGGTCCACGTCAGGGCTTGAGTGTTGCCGCGATGCTGCGGACTTCGTCCGGAGCGTGGTCGCCGGACAATGCCGTCCCAGGCACCAGGTACCGTGCCATGTCGAGCCCGCCGACGACCACAGGTTCGAATCCCACCTCCCGGATCAGTCGCACCGCAACCGCGATGGCCCGCTTGTCACCGGCGACAGGCATGCCGATCTTTCCCGGATCTTCATGGGCGCTGGCCATCTGTGCTGCCGGCACGGCGTTGAAGGCACGCACGACGAATGCACCCGGCAGCAGCTGGGCATCGAAGAGGCCGATGCCCTTTTCGCGCGCCTGACTGGCGATCTCGCCGTCGCGTTGCGGGATGGGATTGCTCGCGTTGATCACGACTTTCCCCTTGAATGAATCGCCGAGGCTCTTGACGATCTCGGGAAAGGCGCTGTACGGAACCGCGAACAGCAGCACCTGTCCGAAGGCAGCGGCTTGCTGCGGTGTACCTGCACGGGCATTTGCCCCGATCTGGGCGGCGAGCTTCCGGTCCTGGTCGAGATTACGCGAGGAGAACATCACCTCGTTCCCCGCCCGTGCCCAGACGCCCCCGAGCGCGCTGCCGACGTGCCCGGACCCGATGATGCCGATCCTCATTTTCTGGCGTTCGGCTGCCCTGGCGATAGCTGCCGGCAGCGCTTGGACGCCGGCGGCCGCAACGGTTGCTTTCAGCATATCCCTGCGAGTAAGGCTGCCGTACGTTTTCATGGGCTCTCCACACCGGGGGGCGGTAGCTGTGCTGCGGAAAGATATCCCTTTTAGCCCGCCTGTCCAGCCCCAGCGGGGCAGCAGGGCTGCACGCAGGCCGGCCGGTCGTGTCGGCCCGGCAGGCTGTCGGACGTGTGGCCGCCGGTCGCGCGTCGATGACTGCTTCGGCCGACTCTTGGTTGGATTCCCGATGGCTACGGCTGTTGATGCCGCACTTTCGCTATCTCGTCGATTGCTCGAGCCATGCCGACGGTAATGCCGAAGATATTGCGCCTGGCGCGCGGCGAGAGTGCCAGCCACTCCTCGAGAGATCCGACGCCGGCGGCGATCAGCCGATCAAGCAGATATCGGTCGGTGAATTCAGGCGCGGGTCGATGCTCGACTTCCTGATGGCGCAGACTTCTGCTCATGGCGGTGTCCTCGCTGCCCATGGGTCCCACCCTGACACGTCGCGGGGGACTGGACAGTGACCGCCATCGCAGGTTGTCAGCGGTTCCTGAGCCGGGCTTTACTTATTTCGTCCACGAGACCCTCTTGTAGGACATCGTTAAGGAGACGGCGGAGTACGTCTGACGCTCGGGTGAGTACCGATCGCTGAGAGCGCTCCGCACGGCGCCGGCGAGCCGCTCGTGCAGCGCATCCGTCGCACGGGCTTGCGCTCAGTGCCTGCGCCACGCCTGCGCGTGTGAGGCCAGCGTCTCGTATTGCGCGGCGAGCACCAGAAGTTTCAGACGAGCCTCGTCGAATCTCATGGCCGCCACCAGCTCACGCAGCTCCGCAGCGATCTCGAGGTAGCAGCCGGCGCGAGTCGCAGCCGGCAGGGTTCGAGTCATCTCGGTTAAATCTCCCGTCGCCTTCATGCTGCCAATAGTGAGTCTCGGGGCGGCCAACGTTATCGGTCCAGCAGAAACAAATGTTGTAGGGCGTCTCTCACGATGAATGCCAAACAGCGGCGCTTGCGCTGCAAACAGCCCCGCCCACGACAGGTTTCAGCGGTAACTATGGGCCGGCGAGAAACGCGGGCCCCGGCGCCGGCGGCGCGGTGCGAATCGCAGCTATGACTGGGGAAACGGCGCCTTTGAGGCGCTGGCCGTGCCGAACGTGAGCGCCTCGTTGCCCGACGGCCAACCGTTCTTCAGCAGAATGAAGGCAAGGATGTTGACGTAGTCCTCGTGCGAGAGGGTGCCGGGGTTATCCTTCGGCATGTTCTGGACGACGAACTGCATCAGATCACCGACGGTTTCGTAATGGCTCGTGAACGTCGGTCCCAGCAGGGTGGGACCCGATTGTCCTTCCATGTTGGCACCGTGGCACATCGCGCATTTGGCTTCATAGGGATCAATGCCTTTCTGGGCCTGCGCGTCCGTGTAAAGAGCGCTCGGTTGAGCGCGTGCACTCGTGACGAGGGCAAAGCCGGCAGATAGAGCGATCACTGCGGCCATCGCAAGCGTGACGGCGGCCTCGGGAGGACGAATGCTCAGTCCCCTGGTGGCTGCGCCGATTGCGGCAGCGCGAACACCACGATCGCATCGCCGCCCAGGCCACCGCCCGACGCGACCGCGATATATTCGCGCCCGTCGATTTCGTAGGCGACCGGTGGTGCGTTGATGCCCGCGCCGGTCTGGAACTGCCACAGGGTCTTGCCCGTCCCGGCATCGAGGGCGTCGAACATGCCGGTGGGCTCGCCGACGAACGTCAGCTCGGGTGTGGCGAGCGAGCCGTTCATCATCGGAAAGAGCATTTTGTCCTGCCACACGATCTTGCCGGTCGAGGGATCGATGGCCGTGAAGGTGCCGTCGCCGCGCCCACCGGGGACAGGATGCTGATGGCCGCCGGCCCAGCGTCGACCGCCATACGTCCAGGGTTCCGAAGGGTTGGGATCATCGACCAGCGGCACATTGAGGCCCGAGATATAAACCAGATGCAGAGCGGTGTTGTATGAGACCGGTGACCAGTTCGAGCCCCCGACCCCGCCGGGAACGATCGTCACGCCGCCCGGACCGGTGGGTCGTGAGTAGATATTCGTGATCGGCACGAACGGCTCGGATACACGCAGGGGCTTGCCGTTGCTGCGCCTCAGTACGTAGAACCAACCGGTCTTGCCCGCCTCTCCGACCGCCGGGACCATTCTGCCGGACCCGTCGGCCGCGTCGAACAGAACCGGCGGGCTGGCCGCATCGTAGTCCCAGACGTCATGCGGCGTCTCCTGGTAATACCACTTCATCTTGCCGCTTTTGGCGTCCAGAGCCACGATCGAATCGGTGTAGAGATTGTCCCCCGGGCGGGTTTTGTCGATCAATTGCTCGGCGGGGTTCCCGGTGCTGACATAGATCGTACCGGTCCGCGGATCGAGTGCCGGAGTCGTCCAGATCGGCCCGCCTCCATGCTTCCAGGAATCGGCGTATTTGGCCGCATCGGCCTTTTCCTGCGCGATGTCCCGATGCAGGGAATAGCCATGTACCTCGCTGACGTACTTGCCTTCCCAGCCGGGCCCCACGACCCACCAGCGCCACAGCTGCTTGCCGTCGCTCTGCGAGTAGGCTGTCAGCGAGCCGCGGATCCCATATTCGCCGCCGGAGACTCCAATGAAGACCATGCCGTTCCAGGCGAGCGGTGCCATCGTTTCGCTGTAGCCCTCCTTCGGATCGCCAACCAGCACGGCCCAGGCCTGCATGCCGGTCTTCGCGTCGAGCGCCACCAATTTGCCGTCGAGCGTTCCGTAAAAGACCCTGCCGCCGGCCACGGCTACGCCACGATTCTGGGGGCCGCAGCAGAAGCTGGCGAAGCCCAGCACGGTATCGTGCGTCCAGAGTCTCTGACCGGTCCTGGCATCCAGTGCAAATACGGTGTCGGTCACGCCCGAGGTCACATACATGACCCCGTCGACGATGATCGGAGAATTCTCGAATGAGCCCGTCTTGCCGGTCTGGAAGATCCAGGCGGGCGCGAGTGAGCGTACCGTGTGCGCATTGATCTGGCTCAGCGACGCATAGCGCGTGTTGGCGTAGTCGCGGCCGTAGCTCGGCCACTCCATGGTTGCGTCCGCCGATGTTGCGCCCGCGGCCGAGGCTGCGGGCCCGGTCGTAACCGTCAGCGATACGGCCAGCGAAGCCATTCCGATCGATGCCGTGAGCTTCCGCGCCAGGGTCGTTGTCATCCGGATCTTCTCCCGACGGTCCCTTCAAGCAGATGCGGTTGCAAGCCCTCTTCGCACGATCGACCCGGTCGTTACCCGGCCGATCGGTGCTCAGCCATCCAGATTGACCTCGACCTGGCTGACAGCCGGCACGGCCAGCGCAGCGCCGCCCGGCTCGACCACGTCGCGGATGAAATGCATCATCAACAGCGTGATCAGCGTCGTGCAGACGAGCACATAGCCGACCCGATCGAAGTGCAGCAGCGTTCCGGTAGCGCTTTCGGAGACGATCATTCCGCCTACCATGGCGGCGAGCCCGCCCGAGACCTGCTGAATGGCGCTGCTGATGGACATGTATGAGCCGCGATCGGTGGCCGTTGGAATCGCCGACAGCAGCGCTGAGGAGGAGATCATCCGGGAAAAGACGCCGACGTAGAGAACGCTGTTGACCACGATGACCCACAGGAGTGGTGTGGTGCCCAGATTGGTGTAGATGATCACCGTGGCGATGGTGATGACACAGCCGATGAAAAACACGCGGAACTTGCCGAGCGCATCGGCCATACGTCCGATCAGGGGACCGGTAACCATCGAGATCACGCCGGTTACCATGTAGACGAGGGGCAGCTGCGCGAGGGAAATGCCGAGGTTGTAGACGCTGAAAGCGCTCGCATAAGGCTGCAGTATGAAGCCCCCCGTGGACAGCAGCACCGTCGTGGCGAAACCCAGCAGATAGCGCGGCTTGGAAACCGTGTGAACGAGGTGATGCAGCGGGCTGCGGTCCGGCCGCAGGCGCAGATGGGCGTCGATCGGGCGGATCGCCACCACGATCCAGGTGCCCACGATTGCACAGATCGCGGCGATCAGCAGGAACGGTGCGTTCCAGCCCCAATGGTTCGACAGATATAGTCCGACCGGGATGCCGGCGACGCTGCTGGCGGAGAACGCCGTCTGCACCACGCCCATCACGCGGCCGCGCTGCTCGTAGGCAAACAGGTCGGTGATGATCGCGAATACGATCGCGCCGATCACGCCGGCGAACACGCCGGTAATGGTCCGCGCGAACATCAGGGACGCATAGCTGCGTGCCAATCCGCACAGCAGAGTGCCGAGCAGAAAGCCGGAGTAGAAGAACAGCAGCAGCTTCTTGCGATCGAAGCGATCGGCGAAGCCGGCGGTCAGCAGACCGGAAATGCCGGCGGCGAAGGCGTAGCTGGATACCAGTAACCCGAACTGTGCCGGCCCGATATGCAGACGCGGCATCAGCAGCGCCCCCAGTGGCGAGAGGGTCATGAAGTCCAGAATCACGCTGAACTGCAGGAACGCCAGCAGCGCTACGACGCGCTTCTGGTAGGTGGAGAACGCGGACAGGGATCCGGGGACAGTGGACATTTGCACCCTTGGAGCAGCCAGCGCCGATCGTCGAAGGCCGATTCGACAGCGCCTTCGCTTCCCCTCCTGTGATAATCCAATTGTATCACGGCCGCGTCGCCGGGTTTCTGGCACAGTGTCCGCGTGCCGAGCGAGCACACAGGCGAAATGAGGCGATGGCGGCTGGACCTCGCCGTGGCGGCGGTGATCGCCATCGGGGTGACGATCCTGTTCGCGGTGACACCGTTCGACCTCGATGCTGCGCGCCTTTTCTATCACCCTGAAGCGCTCGATCACTGGCCGTTGGCGCAGCGCATGCCGTGGTCGCTGCTGTACGGTGCATCCCCCTGGATCACGGGCTCGCTGGTCATCGCCGGACTGGCCGGGCTGCTGGCCGCGGCGCCGCTGAACCGACCGTGGTGGCGCTGGCAGGCGGTGTTCGTGCTGCTGGTCGTGCTCATCGGCCCCGGCCTGCTCATCAATGCGGTGTTCAAGGATCACTGGGATCGTCCGCGACCGAGGGACATCGTGCAGTTCGGTGGCGCTCTGCACTACGCGGTCGCGCCGTTGCGTGGCGAGGGCGGCGCATCCTTCCCCTGTGGTCATTGTTCAGTGGGATTTCTCTATGGACTGGGATGGTGGATCTGGAGGCGTCGCCGGCCATGGCTTGCGGGCGGTTCGCTCGGGCTGGGCCTCGCCACCGGTGCGGCTCTGGGAGTGGCCAGGATGGCGGCGGGAGGTCACTTTCTGTCGGATGTGGTCTGGTCGGCGCTGGTCGCGTATGCGGTCGCACACGCACTCTATTACTACGTGTTGCGTATTCCGGTGCGCGAGGCGCGCGCGCGCGAGACGCGGGCGCCGCGGGCACGGGCACCACCGCTGTCGGGTGATGCGTACGGCGCGCCCGATCGGCGTCGCGCGCAGGACGGGTGGCAGGTGGCACTCGTCGTGCTGGCGGCCGCCGGTGGAATCGGCGTCCTGCTGGCGCTGTTTGCCTTCCCGCATGGCACGGCGCTGAATGCGCGGATCGCATTGGGCTCGCTGCCGGGTGCGCCGCAGACTTTCGAGATGGTGGCGCGCAGCGTCGATGTGCAGATCGATCTCGTGGATTCCTCCGCCGCGACGGTGTCGGTGGCGGGCGAGCTGCATGGCTTCGGCCTGCCTGCGAGCCGGCTGGATACCGTCACGCAATTCCAGGCTGCGCCTGTGCCGACATTGATCTTCCGCATCGAACAGCGCGGCTGGTTCACGGACCTCAACGGTGTCGCCACGCTGCAGATACCTGCGCGGGCGGTGCAGCGCGTGGTGGTGCGATTGGAGCGCGGCAATATCTCGGTGACGGATGCGACGCGCGCCGCCGTCGTGCGCAGCGGCCGCGTGAAACTCGACCTGCGAACCGGGGCCGGAGCCGTACGGGTTGGGACCGCAGGGATTGGGGCCGCAGGGGTTGGGACCGCGGGGGTTGGGGCCGCGGGGGGTGGGGCCGGGGTCAGGTGATGGCGATGGCCTGCAGCAGCTGCGCATCGTCGTTGTTCGCGGAATTCACCCGGGTGCTCACCGGGTGCGCCACCATCGTATCGGAACGGTAGCTCTTCAGCGCCGCCCGGGCGTCGACCGATGTTCCCGCCAGCCACGTCTCGATGTCCTCCGCGGCCAGGATTGCGGGCATGCGCTGCTGCGAGTTGTGAATCTCTCTCATCAGCTCGTTGGCCGGCAGCGTGATGACGGTGCAGCTGAGGATTCGCACGCCGTTATCGCCGCGGGAGCTGTCCCACAGTCCGGCCAGGCCGCAGATGGGTTGATCCGCGCAGGTGACGTAGTACGGACGCCGCGTGCCGTCAGGCAGCACGTGCCACTCGTAGAAGCCCAGCGCGGGCAGCAGGCAGCGCTGCCCGCGCGTCCACGGTCCGCGCCAGGACGCCGCCGTGTCGAGCTTCTCGATCATCGCGTTGATCGTGCCATACCGGGGTGGCACTCCATGGGCGAAGTAGGGGATCAGGCCCCAGCGCATCAGCAGCCCTTCGCGCTGGGCATCGTGCCAGCGCACGACCGGTACCTGCCCGGTGGGAGCAACGTTGAAACTCTGCTCGTACTCGCGCCAATGCATCAGGTGGACCTGAAAGTAGCGTTCGGCTTCCGCGACGGAAGGCGAGACATAGCGGCCGCACATGGGGTGAAGTCCGATATCTGTACAGTGCGTGGCTGTGGATTACCGCGGCAGGGCGCCTGAAGGGGAGCGCTGTGGCCCTGATATGCTAGCAGCAGGTGGGACGGGAGCTGCCTATGACCGGCGCCGTTATTCCGATGGAGGGCGTAAGACTGACCGGTGCCGCGGGGCTGCAGGCGCAGATCGATGCGCGCGGCACGCTGCGTCGCTTTGACTGTGCCGCGGTGTCGCTGCTGCTGTTCCCCGGCAGCGACATGGAAGGCGGGCTGACGAATCTGTATCTGCGCCGTCGTGCCGGGACGGGTCGCCGCAGCGAGACGGGCGCTCGAACCGAGACCGGTACTCGAACCCAGACCGGTACTCGAACCGAGACCGTTGACTGGGCTCCCTTACTGGGTCCTCGCAGTCGCAGCGTGTTTCTCGCCGACACCGCGCAGATGCGCTTCACGGGCATCGGAAGCTGGTCGGGGATCGAATACGCGGTGACGCTGCAGCTGGCGCGCAGCTCTCCCGCATGGTTCTGGCATGTCTGGCTGTGCAATACGACCGCCACGGCGCAGTCCCTGGATCTGACCTACGTACAGGACCTCGCGCTCGCGCCCTACGGAGCGGTGCGCATGAACGAGTACTACGTCAGCCAATACATCGACCATACGCCGCTGCAGGACGCCGAGCACGGCTTCCTGGTGGCTTCGCGTCAGAATCAGGCCGTCGATGGGCGCTATCCCTGGTGCGTGCTCGGCTCGCTGCGCACGGCCGGTTCCTACGCGACCGACGCCCTGCAGTTCTTCGGGCTGGCCGCCCGTGCGGGTGAGGGGCACGCGGGCGAGGGGCCTGCGGGACTGACCGGTGATCTGCCGGGCAGGCGCCTGCAACACGAGCATGCGCTCATCGCGCTGCGCGATGAGCCGCTGCAGCTCGCCGGCGGCCAGAGGATCGCGGCGGGTTTCTTTGGGGCCTATGC
Organism: Gammaproteobacteria bacterium; assembly: GCA_030038755.1. Classification (GTDB taxonomy): domain Bacteria; phylum Pseudomonadota; class Gammaproteobacteria; order Steroidobacterales; family Steroidobacteraceae; genus FEN-1191. Next base: position 1,124 of record JASHSK010000300.1, on the reverse strand, counting down.
CGCCGATCACCCGCAGGCGAGCGCGAGCGCGGATCTGATCTTCGCCCGGCAGGCCCTGCAGCTGCCTGAAGCGGCGCCGCCGCAGCCGTGGGTGAGCGGTGCCGCCAGCGGCGGACCCGCCGCCTCGCTGTTCGTCTCGGCACCGCGGCTGTCAGCGTTGCCGCTCGAGGAGCCGTCGCTGCGTGAGCTCTACCCTCCGCCGTGGCGCCACGAGGAGCGCGATGAAGGCGGGCAGCTGCTGTCCTTTTTCCACGGGGCGGACCGTCACGTCGTGCTGCGGGCCAAAGAGCTGCGAGTGCTGCGGCCGCACGGCCACCTGCTGCGCACCGGGCGACAGATGACGCCGGCGGAGGCCGCCGTGACCTCCACCGCCTGGATGAGCGGCACGTTTCACTCGCAGCTCACGCAGGGTCACGCGAGCCTCAACCGCTGCCTCTCCGGTGTGCGCGGTTATCTCGGGCTGTTTCGCGCGCACGGGCAGCGCGTGTTCATCGAGCAGGAGGGCGGCTGGCAGCTGCTCGATGTGCCCTCCGCCTTCGAGATGTCACCGGATGCGTGCCGCTGGATCTACCGGCACCCCGGCGGCACCGTCGAGGTCCGCAGCACCAGCGACGCGGCGCAGGAGGGCTCACATGTGCTCACCCTGTCGCTGCGGATCGTGAGCGGCAAACCATCGCGCTTTCTCGTCAGTCATCACATCGCCCTCAACGGCGACGATGGCGCCACCGCCGGCGCAGCGCGCTGGCGGCGTGACGGTGACTGGATCGTGGTCACACCGGTCGAGGGCAGCGATCTGGCACGACGCTTTCCGGCCGGAGCCCTGCGACTTGGGCCGCTCGACGGCACCGCCCTCGAACGTGTCGGTGGCGATGAGCTGCTGTTTGCCGACGGAACCTCGCGCGCAACGCCGTATCTGTGCCTGGTGACTGCGCCGGCGACGGCGGCGAAGCTCGCGCTGCGGCCAGAGCTGATCGGCCCGGAGACGCAGTCCCCGATCATGCTGCCGCAGAGTGTGCCGCTGATCCCGCCTGTGAGGTTGGTGCCGCCCGGGAAGCCCGCACCGTTCGCGCCGCCCGCACCGTCTGCGCCGCACGCGCTACCCGCGCGCGACGCGGCACAACCCC
>JASHSK010000299.1 GCA_030038755.1 Gammaproteobacteria bacterium | reverse complement strand
CCCGCGTCGCCCCCCGGGGTGACCGCGTCGACCCCAGTGCCCGCGCCTGCGCCGCCGGCGACCGCCACTGCCCCGGCAGCGGCAGCGCACCCGGCGACCGTGCATCCGGTCGTGCGACGCCCACCTGCGCGACCGGCCGTCCACCCGGCCGAGCCCGGCAATTCGATGCTCGACCTGGTGCTCGAATACTGGTACGTGCCCGCCGCACTGCTGGCGATCCTCATCGCACTGCTGGTGCTGAAGGCCGTACGCACCCGTCAGGAGGATGCCTTCGACCGCTCGCTCGGGCGGCTCTCCACGCCGGCGCTGGAACCGGTGGCGCCCCCGTCGTCCAGGTCGCGCTCCGACACGGTGCCGGTGCGTACCATGGCACAGCGCGACGAAGCGTCCTACCGCGTCGAAGAGTCGGGCTCGCGCCAGCAGCCGGTGTTCGATGAGCCGGTGACGATGCCCGCCGAGACGACCGGACAGCACGTCGCCGTCGACGAGGGCATGGCGGGAGAAGTACCCGTCGCGCTCGACCAGGGCGATCCGCTCGCCGAAGCGGATTTCCACATGGCCTATGGCCTGTATGACCAGGCTGCCGAGCTGGTGCAGAACGCCATCGCGCGTGAGCCTCAGCGGCGCGACCTGAAGCTCAAGCTGCTCGAAGTGTTCTTCGTGTGGGGCAACCGCGATCGCTTCCTGGAAAGCGCGCATGAGCTGGCCAACACGCGCAATCAGGCGGCGGCGGGTGAGTGGGAAAAGATCGTCATCATGGGCCGGCAGATCGCGCCCGATGATCCGCTGTTCGCCGATGGGCGCGGGGTGTCGGGTGCGGCGAGCGCCGGCGTGGATCTCGATCTCGAGGGCGGACAGAACCGCGTGGATTTCGATCTGCTCGGCGAACCGTCCCTTGGGGCGGCCAAGGACGCGGGTGTGGACCTCGATCTGGGCACCGCGCTCGGTCACCCGGATGAGGCGCGCGCACACGCCGCCAGTGATGCGGATCCGACCAGCGAGGCGGTGAAGCTCAACGGCAGCGTCGACTTCGTCGTCGATGGGGCGGAGCCCGAGGGCGATGACACCGGCACCACGCGCAAAATGCCCGGCGCCGTCAGCGGCTCGGCCATCACGCGCGAGATGCCGGCAATGCCCTCGGCGGCGCGCGGGATGGGCGACACCGAGCGCATGGCGGTGGCTTCCGGGACGACGGCGGAGTTGCCGACCATCGAGCAGCCGCAGCTGCCACACGACGAAGGTGCCACCATTCGCCAGAAGATCGACGCGGCGATGCGCCACGGCGCAGCTGCGAGCGATCAGACCGCGGAGCTGGCGATCGATGATCTGGGACTGGACCTGGGCTCTCTGGAGACGCACGAAGAGGCGCGTGCCGTCGCCAACAGCTCCGATGCGCCCACGATGCTCTCGGAGCTGCATCAGGATACCCGGCAGAAGCTGGCGCGCGCCGACGCCGAGCGTGTCGACATAGGCGCGACCCAGGTGCGAGCCGCTCCGGGCGGCACGATGCGCGCGACCGGCACGTGGATGTTCACGGACACGGACTTCGCGTCGGTGGCACCCGTCAGGCCCGCGCCGTCGGCCGACGCCACGCAGCAGGCGAAGACCGAGCTGATCACGCAGATCGCCGCACCGCCGCCGATCGACACCAGCTCGACCTCGCGACTGGCAGCGCTGGACAGTGCGGACCTGGATCTGGATCTGAGCGCCCTGGAAGGCATGGGCGACCATACCGCCAATGGTCTCGACCTGGACGTGGGTGACGCGCCCACCGAAGGCACGCAGCAGATCAAGACGCGCAAGCTGCCGGCGGCGGAGCTGCCGGGCGGCATCGCGCCCGGACAGATCGCGGCCAAACCTTCGGGGGATGAAGGGCTGCCGGATCTGGAGCCGGTCACGCTCAGCGAGGTCGGCACCAAGCTGGACCTGGCGCGTGCCTACATGGACATGGGTGATCCGGAAGGCGCCCGCAGCATCCTCTCCGAGGTCCTGAGCGAGGGCTCGATGTCGCAGAAACAGGAAGCCCGACGGCTGATGGACGCACTGCCGGGTTGAGCGCGCAGGCCGCGCCGGCGGCACGCTCGCGACGCATCGCCATCGGCATCGAGTACGACGGCAGCGCGTACGGCGGCTGGCAGGTGCAGCCCGCAACGGCGAGCGTGCAGGGCCTGCTCGAAGCCGCGCTCGCGCGGGTCGCCGATGCTCCCGTGCGACTGGTATGCGCAGGCCGCACCGATGCGGGTGTGCATGCACGCGCGCAGGTGGCGCATTTCGATACGCTCGCGCCGCGCGCCTCGCGCGCCTGGCTGCTCGGCACCAATCGCCTGCTGCCCGCGGATATCAGCCTGCAGTGGGTGTGCGCCGTGCCGCCGCACTTCCATGCGCGCTACAGCGCCCTGTCACGCACCTACCGCTACCTGATCCTCAATCGCAGCGCGCGCTCGGCGCTCGCCGCGCATCGCGCGCTGCTGGTCCATCAGCCCCTGGACGTGGGCGCCATGCGCGCGGCGGCGGCCTGGCTCGTCGGCGAGCACGATTTCAGCGCGTTTCGCTCGGCGGAATGCCAATCGCGCTCACCGGTGCGCATCCTCGAACGCCTCACGGTCGAGCGCAGCGCCGACTGGGTCGTGGTGGAGGCGAGCGCGAATGCGTTCCTGCATCACATGGCGCGCAACCTGGTCGGACTGCTGCTGGCCGTCGGGCTTGCGCGAGTGCCGCCGGAGCACGCACGTGTGAGGCTTGCATCGCGGGTGCGCGATGCACACGTGGTGACGGCCGGCGCGTGCGGCCTCTACCTGTGGCGCATCGCCTATCCGCCGCAGTTCGGCCTGCCGGCCGATTCGGCTATGATGCCGCCCTTCGTGCCCGATGGCCCGGTGCCCGATGGTCTGGGGCCCGATGAACCCGGGCCCGATGGCCCGGTGCCCGATGGCCCGGTGCCCGATGGCCTGGGGTGAGTCACAGGAGCGCCGCAGCATGTCCTGGTTCGACAAGGTTGCCTCGCGCATCAAGACGCAGCGCCGCTCGCGCTCGGTGCCCGAGGGGCTGTGGGAGAAGTGCGAGGCTTGCGGCGAGGTGCTGTACCGCGCCGAGCTCGAGCGCAATCTCAACGTCTGCCACAAGTGCTCGCATCAC
>JASHSK010000298.1 GCA_030038755.1 Gammaproteobacteria bacterium | reverse complement strand
TCTGTGGCTCGGCGTGCAGGCATTCATCAACATCGGCGTCAACATGGGCGTGCTGCCCACGAAGGGGCTGACGCTGCCGTTCATGAGCTACGGACGCAGCAGCCTGATCGTGACGCTCGCGTGGCTCGGGGTCGTGCTGCGCGTGAACCACGAGGCCGTGCAGGGCAGCCGCCGCGCACTGCGGGAGGAGTCGGCGTGAGCGGCGCGGCACCCCTCGCCCTGATCATGGCCGGCGGCACCGGCGGACATGTGTTCCCCGCTCTGGCGCTGGCACGCGAGCTGCGCGCGCGGGCCTGGCAGATCGTGTGGCTCGGCACGCGACGGGGCCTGGAGGCGCGTGTGGTGCCGGCCGAGCACATCCCGGTGGAGTGGCTCTCCGTGAGCGGGCTGCGCGGCAAGGGATGGCTGACGTGGGTGCGCGCGCCGCTGTGGCTGCTGCGGGCGCTGGGGCAGGCGTTGGCGGTGATGCGCCGCCGCCGCCCGGCGCTGGTCGTGGGGCTCGGCGGCTTCGCCTCCGGTCCCGGGGGACTCGCGGCCTGGCTGATGCGCCGGCCGCTCGTGATCCATGAGCAGAATGCGGTGGCCGGCTTCACCAATCGGTGCCTGGCGCATCTGGCGCGACGGGTGCTGGCGGCCTTTCCGGGCAGTTTTCGTCCGGGCGTGCACGCGCGCGTGATCGGTAATCCCGTGCGCCGCGAGATCGTCGAGCTGCCGCCGCCCGCACAGCGCTTCGCGCTGCGCGAGCCGGCGATTCGCCTGCTGGTGCTGGGCGGCAGCCAGGGCGCGGCGGCGCTGAACGCCGTGGTGCCGTTCGCACTGGCGCAGGCGAGCTCGCTGGCGCAGGCGAACGCCGCGGCGGGTCAGAGCGCCGCGCGCTTCGATGTGCGTCATCAGACCGGCGAGCGCTGGCTGCCGATCGCGCAGCAGAGCTACGCGCGGGCCGGCGTGAGTGCGCGCCTGCATGCGTTCATCGAGGACATGTCGGAGGCGTACGGCTGGGCGGACCTGGTGATCTGCCGGGCCGGTGCGCTGACGGTCTCCGAGCTCACCGCGGCGGGCGTGGGTGCGGTGCTCGTGCCCTTCCCGGCGGCCACCGACGATCACCAGACACGCAACGCCGAGGCGCTGGTCGCGGCGGGCGCGGCGGTGATGATCGCCGAGTCGGCACTCAGCGCCGAGCGGCTTGCCGCCGAGCTCGTGCGTCTGTGCGCCGCCCGCGCCCGGCTGCTCGCGATGGCCGAGTGCGCGCGCACCCTGGCGCGCCCACACGCCACGCAGGAGCTGGCCGACGCCTGCGTGGAACTGCTCGCCGCCGCGCGGCAGGCAGGTGCCGCGTGAACGCGGCACCGCGTGACTGGCCCGACGCGGCCGCGGCGCGCATGCGCCGCATCCACACGATCCACTTCGTGGGCATCGGCGGAGCGGGCATGGGTGGTATCGCCGAGGTGCTGCTGAATCTCGGCTATCGCGTGCAGGGCTCGGACCTGCGCGCCAGCGCGATGACCGAGCGACTGCGCGAGCTCGGCGCGACCGTGCACCTGGGCCATCGCGCACAGAACATCGAGCGCGCGGACGTCGTGGTGGTCTCGAGCGCGGTGGCCGACACCAATCCCGAGGTGCAGGCCGCGCTCGCGCGGCGCGTGCCGGTGGTGCCGCGCGCGGAAATGCTCGGCGAGCTGATGCGCTTTCGCGAGGCGATCGCAGTGGCCGGCACTCACGGCAAGACCACGACCACCAGCCTCATCGCCAGCGTGCTGGCCGAAGGCGGAGAGGATCCGACCTTCGTCATCGGCGGACGCCTCAAGAGCGCCGGGACCAACGCGCGCCTGGGCGCGGGCCGCTACCTGGTCGCCGAGGCCGACGAGAGCGACGCCTCGTTCATGCACCTGCAGCCGGTGGTCGCCGTGGTCACCAACATCGATCAGGATCACCTGGGCACCTACGAGGGCGACTTCGCGCGCCTGAAGCAGAGCTTCGTCGGCTTTCTGCACAACCTGCCCTTCTATGGGCTGGCCGTGCTGTGCGGCGACGACGAGCAGCTGCGCAGCCTCGCCCCGCAGATCAGCCGCCCCATCGTCACCTACGGGCTGTCGCAGGGCGTGGATGTGCGCGCGACCGATCTGGTGCGCGAGCGCAGCGGCACGCATTTCCGCGTGCATCTGCCGCGCCGCGCCGCGCCGCTGCCCGTCATGGTGAATCTGCCCGGCACGCACAACGTACGCAACGCACTCGCCGCGATTGCCGTCGCCAGCGAGCTGGGCGTGCGTGACGCGGCCATCTGCCGCGCGCTCGAGAGCTTCCAGGGTATCGATCGGCGCATGCAGCACATCGCCGACGTCGCCTTCGGCGGCGGCAGCGTCAGCATCGTGGATGACTACGGCCACCACCCGACCGAGATCGCCGCGACGCTCGAGGCGCTGCACCAGGCCTGGCCGCAGCGGCGGCTGGTGCTGGTCTTCCAGCCGCATCGCTACACGCGCACGCACGACCTGCTGGATGACTTCGCCAACGTGCTGTCCGGTGTGGATGTGCTGCTGGTCGCGGAGGTCTATCCGGCCGGTGAGGCGCCGATCGCCAACGCCGACGGGCGTGCGATGTGCCGCGCGATTCGCAGCCGCGGCAAGGTCGAACCGATCTTCGTCGAGCGGCTCGAGGAGCTGGCGGTTCCGCTGCGCGCGGTGCTGCAGAGCGGTGATGTGATCGTGATGATGGGTGCCGGGCACATCGGTGCCGTCGCGCATGAGCTGCCCGCGAAGCTGCGCTCGGGAGCGGCGCCATGAGGCTGCAGGAAGCGTCCGGCGCGCACGCCGAGCAGGCCGCCCGCAGCCTCGTCCCTACGGCCTTTCAGACGCGCGTGCGCTATGACGAGCCGATGGCCCAGCACTGTTCGTGGCGCGCCGGCGGTCGCGCTCAGGTGTACTTCAGCCCGCGCGACGCCGAGGAGCTGTGCGCGTTCCTGCGGGC
>JASHSK010000297.1 GCA_030038755.1 Gammaproteobacteria bacterium | reverse complement strand
CATAGACGAAGTCAGCCCCGTTCTCCGTCTCGCCGCCGGCCTCCGCCAGCAGCTGGACGATATTGGTGCCCGGATTGATCGGATAGCGGCCGGGCTTTTGCACTTCACCAAGCACCGAGACCAGCTGACTGTGCGACTGCAGCACCTGAATGGTCACGTGCGGCTTCACCAGCAGCTGCTGGCTGACGAGCGCTGCCTCGATGCGCCGTGCCGCTTCCACGGGCGAGAGCTGCGCCACGGAGACCGACCCGAGCAGCGGCACGCTGATGGTGCCATCGTTGGCGACATAGACGTCTCCATCCATATCGGGTTGCCCGAAGACACTGACACTGACCAGATCGCCGGGCCCGAGCTGGATGAGCTGCCCGTTGGCGCTATCCACGGGCGGTAGGTCGGCTGTGCCAGTGCTGGTCGCTGCAGCCGCTGGGGCGTCCGGTTCTGCGGCGCTGGCGTGCATCGGCGGCGCCAGCAGGCCCACGAGCAAGCAGGTGGCGATCGTGAAGGCGCATTTGCAATTCATGTCACTCACCACACCGGCTTCAGCCGGGCTCATTTACCCACGGCTCCGCCGCCGTACCTTCAATCGCAGGTCAAATTATATATATGCGATCGCATCGGCTCCGATGCCGGGGAGTCGCGCTCGTGTGGTCAAAAATTCCTACTGCCGTGCGGTTTTCTTGGCCGCCAGTGTTGTTCGCGGACGCCCTCACGCTCGCGGGACCTCGCGGCGGGCGCGTGTCGGGGATTTGTAAGACTCGTGAGACAGTCAGCGAAGACGAATGCTGATTTTGTTTGGGTCGACTTACGTCTGCAGGCGCTGGTCGCGTGCGCTCAGCTCGTTCGATTCGATGGTGACACCTGATCGAAAGCTCGATTCATAGATTCCCCGGCGGGGGTGATATAATTGTCCCGCTGGATCAAAGAGACCCTGCCGGTGCCCGCGGAGCGCGCATCGGCGGCGGGGACTAATGAACCCAGTGCTTCTGAGGCCGACGGCGGTGAGGCGAGGGACGCCGGGCGGTATCTGACATAACGCATTCATGCGCCAAGGAGTGGCGCGTATGTGCAATTCACGAGCAATTCGGCGGCTGGAACGCCACCGACTACGAGCAAGCGCCTGTTTTTCGGCGCAAATCTGCAGGGACGCCGCGGTACGCCATTTGCTGTGGCGCTTTACGCGCTGCGGAAATGGAACGCAGTGGAGCCGGTGAGGGGACTGGCAATGCAGCAACTTGGCACACTCGGGGGTCCACGGCTTCGGGGAAAGCCCGCTCCCGGCCTTGGCACCGCCACCGCCTCGGGTACCGCGGCTGCAGCCCACCCGAACCCCAAGAGTTCCCTATGGCGCACCGCGTTTCGTCTGGGCACCACCGAGCCGGCGCTGCTGACGCTCTCCAGGCAGCTGCTCGGGCCGGCAGCCGCCGTCGCGACCCTGGCGTCATGTATGTGGGCGGCGCATCTGCGGATCTCCGATCAGTTCTGGGCGCTGGCGATCATCGTGTTCCTGGTGTCCCAGAAAGTGTTGACGATTCCAGAGTTGCGGCCGGCTGCGCGCGGGCAGGTCGACCTTCAGCCCACCGTGCCGCGACTGCTGTTGGAGTGGATCTGCATTGCTGCGGTGCTGCTGTTCCTGCTCGTGGCGCTGCATCTGACACAGCTGCTGGGCACCCGCACGCTGACGCTGTGGTTGCTGCTCACCCCGGCCGCGCTGGTGGTTTCCCGTTCGCTGGCGTTCCAGCTGGCGCGTCGCTGGCAGCCCGCGCGCGGCAGCGGCAGCCGGCACATCATCATCGGGGCGACGGAAGCCGGTCTGGAGCTCGCGCGCCGCGTGCAGCAGCGCAGCTTTGGTGGGCAGTTTCTCGGCTTCGCCGATTTTCGCGACCCGCTGCGCCTGCCGTCCATCGCTCCGGAGCAATGGATCGGTGCCTGCGCGGGCGTGGCCGACTTCGTGAACCGCAACGCCGTCGAGTCGATTTACATCGCCTTGCCGATCTCCTCCGAGCCGCGCATCGCGAACCTCGTGCAGCAGCTGCGCGATACCACGGCGTCGATCTACCTCGTGCCGGCGAACATCTTCGACTTCCAGCTCGTGCAACCGCGTTGCGTGGAGATTCACGGCATCCCGGCGCTCGCGGTGTGCGATAGCCCGCATCGCGGCCTGTCGGGTGTCGGCAAGCGTATCTTCGATGTGGCACTGGCCGCCGTAGCGTTCACGCTCCTGTCCCCGCTGTTGCTGTTGATCGCGCTGGCCGTGCGGCTGAGCTCGCCGGGCCCGGCGCTGTTCAAGCAGCGGCGCTACGGGCTCAATGGAGAGGAGATCCTGGTGTACAAGTTTCGCAGCATGCGGGTCTGCGAGGATGGTGCCACCGTCAGGCAGGCCACGCGCGACGACGCCCGCACGACGCGGCTGGGCCGGCTGCTGCGACGCTTTTCGCTCGATGAGCTGCCGCAGATCCTGAACGTACTCACCGGCCAGATGAGCTTCGTCGGACCGCGACCGCACGCGGTCGCACACAACGAGCAGTACCGCAAGCTGATCGGCGGCTACATGATCCGCCACAAGGTGCGACCGGGCATCACCGGCTGGGCGCAGGTCAATGGCCTGCGCGGCGAAACGCGCACGCCCGAGGACATGCGCCGGCGCATCGAATACGACATCGACTATCTGAACAACTGGTCGCTATGGCTGGATGTGCGGATCCTAGCCCGCACCGCCGTGGTGCTGCTGCGCGATAAGCACGCCTATTGATTCGCGGGCTGCGACCCCACCGGTCATTTGTATTCGATCAGCCGCGCCTGCACGTGCGTGAGGCTGTGCATCCGGAAGCTCAGCTGGCCCAGCATTTCCGGAAATTTGGCCAGGACCACCGCGGTCGCGTACAACCAGCGATCGGTGGTCGAACGCCGGCCCGGGAGGCCGCCGCGTTCGCTCAGCGCGATGCGGGTGATCTGCAGCGGATAGAGCAGCAGCAGCCACAGCGCTGCCGATCCGAACAGCGCCGTCCCGCAGACCGCCGCGACGGGAACGCCCAATCCCCACAGCCAGGCGCGGCGGGATTGGAAGATCCACAGCCGCTCGGGAGATGCACCGTGCATATGGGCTCCCTGGGCAAAGGCATAGCCGCCGCGCTGCATGCGCCGCCACCATTGCCGGAAGTGGTCCATGGCCGCGTCGTGCATCGCCATCGGCTCCTCGAGCCGCCAGATGCGCCAACCCGCGCGACGCAGGCGCACGCACAGCTCCGGCTCCTCGCCGCAGATCAGCTCGGGGCGGTAGCCGCGTACGCCTCGGAATGCCTGTACTCGCATCAGGGCATTTCCGCCGCATTCCAGGGCCTCGCCTCGGGGGCCCTGCTGCCATTCCAGGTCGCACAGGTGGTTATAGAGCGTCCGGCGCGGATATTTCTCACGCTGTCCGCCCCAGACGACCGCAATGTCGGGGTGCGCGGCGAGGAACCGGACGGCCTGCCGCGGCCATTGCGCGGCCACCTCGCAG
>JASHSK010000296.1 GCA_030038755.1 Gammaproteobacteria bacterium | reverse complement strand
GCGCTCGCCGTGCAGCGCGTGCAGCTCCCCGGCCGCCGCCCGATCAGCGCGCGCGAGTTTGCTCAGGCGAAGGCCCCCATCGGAGCGCGCTTTGGCGAGTGACGCGGCCGCCCAGGTGCTGGCCGGCGCCGCACGTGGGCTGGCGGCGGTGACCGGGCGGGGCCGGTCGGCCGACGCCGCGCTGGCGGAAGTGTCGGGGGCGCTGCGCGCCTCGATTCAGGCGGTGACGTTGGGCAGTCTGCGCTGGTATCCGCGGCTCGAGCGGCTCGCGGGTTTGCTGCTGGAGGGTCGCCGGGTCGGCAGCCCGCTTGCGGCGTTGCTGGCGGCGTCGTTGTTTCAGCTCGAGTACTCGCGCAATCCGCCCGAGGCGTGCGTGTCGGCGGCCGTCGATGCGGCGCGGCTGCTCGGGCAGCCACGGGCCACCGGCCTGGTCAACGCGTTGCTGCGGCGTTCGCTGCGCGAGCGCGCGGGGCTGCACGCCCGGCTCGCGGCCGACCCGGTGGCGTCTTCGGCCCACCCCGCCTGGTTGCTGGCGGCGCTGCAGGAGGCCTGGCCGGCGGATTGGCCGGCGATCGTGGCCGCCGACAACAGCGCCCCGCCGCTCACGCTCCGCGTGGATCGCTCGCGCATCTCGCTCGAGCACTATCAGATGAAGCTGCAGGCCGCGGGCCTGGCGGCGGCTCCCGTGGCACTGTGTCCGACCGCGCTGCTGCTCGAGCGAGCGGTGCCGGCCGCGGCGTTGCCGGGCTTTGCCGAGGGCCTGGTGTCGGTGCAGGACGCCGGCGCACAGCTCGCCGCGCCGCTGCTTTGCCCGCAGGCCGGGCAGCGCGTGCTGGATGCCTGTGCGGCCCCCGGCGGCAAGACCGGCGCGCTGCTGGAGGCGGTCGACGGGCAGATCGAGCTGACGGCCGTGGACAGGGACGCGCAGCGCCTGACGCGACTCACCGAGACGCTCGCGCGGCTGCGCCGCGCTGCGCAGACCGTGGTGGCGGATCTGACGCGGGATCTGAGCTGGTGGGATGGCCGGCGCTTCGATCGGATACTGCTGGACGCGCCCTGCTCGGCGCTCGGGGTCATCCGGCGCCATCCGGACATCAAGCTGCTGCGCCGCCCGGCGGATATCGCAGTACTGCCCGTCGAGCAGACGCGCCTGCTCGAGCAGTGCCTCGCGATGCTCGCTCCGGGGGGGCGGCTGCTGTACTGCACCTGCTCGGTGCTGCCCGAGGAGAATGACCAGGTGGTCGCGGCCGCGCTGGCCGCCACTGCGACCGCGCGGGCGCTGCCCCCCGGGGCCTGGGAGGCCGGGCTGGCGGCGCAGGCGCGGCCGTGTGCGCACGGGCTGCAGCTGCTGCCCGGCAATGCGGCGCTGACCGACGGCTTTTATTATGCTTGCCTGACGACTGTCTGAGCGGGGCTGATGCATAGGGTCGACACCAACATTCAGCGCCTGCGCCGCGCACCGGCGAGCGCGCTTTGGCCGTGGCGCGCGCGGTTCGGGCTGTCCGCCGCGCTGGCGGCAGCGCTCGCGCTGGCGCCATGGAGCATCACGCCGGCGCGCGCGCAGGGGCCTCTCGACGGTGAGTTCCAGATCGATTCCGCGTACGTGTTGCTCGACCACGACGTGCTCGAGCTCAACGCGCGGGTGCATTTTCCGGACAACGTGCGTATTCGTAATGCATTACAGGACGCGGTGACGCTGTCCTTCGACGTGGAGATCATCATCAGCCGCCCGCGGCGCCTCTGGTTCAACGCGACGCTGCTGGACACGACGCTGCGCCGTGAGTTGACCTACCACGCCGTCACGGGCCGCTACCTGGTGCGCAACGAAGCCGATGTCGACCAGCAGCAGAGCTATGCCACGCTCGAGGAGGCGCTCGATAACCTCGGACATATCGATGACCTGCCGATCCTCGTGCAATCGCAGCTCGGACCCGGGCCGTGGCAGGTGGCGTTGCGTGCCGGCGTGCGGCGCGGGCGCATGCCCGGGGCGCTGCGCGCGCTCATGTTCTGGAGTGGCGACTGGAACCGCAGCAGCGGGTGGTACACATGGATGTTGACGCTCTGAGACGCCTGGGCGTGCGGGCGCTCGCGACGGTGGCGGCCGTGGCGGGCGCGGCCGCGCTGCTGCTGCTGGCGCTGAGCGTGGCCAACTCGGCGACATTCACGCGCTGGCAGCCGTGGATCCTGCTGTTCAGCATCTGCGGGGTGCTGGCGCTCGCGGTGCTGCTGGCGCGCAAGCTCTGGCAGCTGTATCGCGACTTTCGCAATCACGTGCCCGGCTCGCGCCTCGCGATGCGCACGGTGTGGATCTTCGGCTCGCTGGTGATCGCCCCGCTGGTGATCGTGTATCTGTTTTCGCTGGACTTCATCAATCGCGGCATCGACAGCTGGTTCCGCGTGGAGATCAAGCAGGGACTGAACGACGCGGTCGTGCTGTCGCGCGCCGCGCTGGATCTGCGACTGCGCGAGCAGGCGCGCCGCACGGACAGTCTGGCGCGCGCGCTGCGCACGCTGTCGGGCGCCGCGCTGCTGTCGCGCCTGGACGAGGAGCGGCGCGCCACCGAGGCACAGGACATCATCGTCTACGACGTGGACAATCGCGCCGAGGCCGTCAGCAGCGCCGATCCCACGGCGCAGCAGCCCGGACCGCCGGCGCCCGAGGTGGTGCTGCAGCTGGCCACGGGCAGGTCGTACGTGAGCCTCAATCCGCTCGCCGACGGACGCTACACCATCACGACCGCCGCGCCGATCGGAGCCGGCCCCGATCCCGGCGCGGATTCCGCCACGGGCCCGGGCGTCGGCGCGAACGGGAGCGCGGGCGCGGGCGTGGGCGTGGGCGTGGGCGGGGTGGTCGGCGGAGGCTGGGCGGTGGGTACCGGCGTGGGACGCGCACCCACCAGCTACGTGCTGATCAACTACATGGTGCCGGAGGAGCTTTCGGGGCTGGCGGAGGCCGTGCAGCACACCGCCTCCCAGTACGGCGACCTGTCGGCCGTGCGCGAGCCACTGAAGATCAGCTTTCGCCTGACGCTCACGCTGGTCGTACTGCTGACGCTGCTGGCGGCGATCTATGGAGCCATCTTCTCGGCGCAGCGCCTGACCCGGCCGGTACAGGACCTGATCGCCGGCACCCGGGCGGTTGGCAAGGGCGACTTCGGCACCCGTCTGCCGTTGCCCTCGCGCGATGAGATGGGTTTCCTCGTCCACTCGTTCAACGACATGACCAAGCGTCTGCGGCGTGCGAGCGAGGAGGCGGCGCGCAGTCGGGCGGCGGTGGAACGCGAGCGCGAGCGCCTGTCGATCATCCTGTCGCGCCTGTCCACCGGCGTGATCGTCACCGATCACGAGCTGGTGCTGCACAGCGCGAACCAGTCGGCGAGCAGCATCCTGGCCACGCGTCTGGAGACGGGCCTGGGCCAGCCGCTCAGGCCGCTGGCGCTCGCCCACGGGCGCCTGGCGGCCTTCGTCAGCGAGCTTGGGCGGCGCCTGAGCGCCGGGCTGCTCGAGTGGCGCGAGCAGCTGACACTGCCCGGCGAGAGTGGTCAGCGCGTGCTGCTATGGGCCTGCACGCCGCTGCCCGATGAGCGCGAGCGCGGGCTGGTGGTCATCGTCTTCGACGACATCACGGCGCTGCTGGCGGCGCAGCGCGAGGCCGCCTGGGGCGAGGTCGCGCGTCGCCTGGCGCACGAGATCAAGAATCCTCTCACGCCCATCCAACTGTCGGCCGAACGGCTGCGCCGCAAGCTGCTGCCGGCGATGAACGCCGAGGACACGCAGCTGCTCGAGCGGGCCACGCACACCATCGTGCAGCAGGTCGATGCGATGAAGCAGATGGTCAACGCGTTCTCCGAGTACGCGCGCGCCCCCGACATGCAGCTGGCGCACTTCAATCTGAACCAGCTGGTCAGCGAGGTCGCCGAGCTCTACCGCCTGCAGGATCAGGCCGTGGACATACGCCTGGTGCTGGATGCACGACTGCCGGAGATCGAGGCCGACCGCGGGCGCGTACGCCAGATTCTGGCCAATCTGATCACCAACGGCATCGAGGCGCTCGCCGGCCGGCCCCAGGGAGCCGTCGAGCTCAGTACCCAGTGGCAGGGCGCCGCCGGGGAAACCGGTTCAACGCCTGGGGTGGCCATGAGCGCACGCGGCCTGGTACAGATCTGCGTCAGCGACAATGGTCCGGGCTTCCGCAAGGAAATCCTGGGGCGGTTGTTCGATCCGTATGTCACCAGCAAGCCGCGTGGCACGGGGCTGGGACTGGCGATCGTCAAGCGTATAGTCGAGGAGCACGGGGGACGTATCGAGGCAGAGAACCGTCCGGAAGGCGGAGCCCGGGTACGTGTCTGGCTACCAGTGAACGCCGAAGAAAGGGCGTTGCTTGCAGGAGTGGAACGACGCATGGAGTTGCGGAGGGAGCGGGCATGAACGCCGGTAAGATTCTGGTGGTCGACGATGAGGCCGATATCCGTCGGCTGCTGCAGGAGATCCTTTCGGAAGAGGGCTACGAGGTCGAAGTTGCAGGTGACGCGGCGCAGGCGCGCGCGGCCCGGGCTCGAGCGCAGCCCGACCTGGTGCTGCTCGACATCTGGATGCCCGATACCGACGGGATCACGCTGCTGCGGGAGTGGACGGATACGCTCGATGGCTGTCCGGTGGTGATGATGTCGGGTCACGGCACGGTCGAGACCGCCGTCGAGGCGACACGCCTCGGGGCCTATGATTACGTCGAGAAGCCGGTGTCGCTGGCCAAGCTGCTGCACACCGTGCAGCACGCGCTGCAGGCGCGCGGCCGCCGTCCGGTCGGAAAGTTCGTCGGGGCGGCGAGTGCCGCTGGCACGGCGCCCGCGGGACGCAGCCGCGCGGTCGCGATGCTGCGCAGCGAGCTCACGCGCCTGGCCTCCTCGAGCGCGCCGCTGCTGCTGCTCGGTGAATCCGGTACCGAGCGCGAGCAGCTGGCGCACTTCGTCCATGAGTCGGGTCCGAATGCCGCCGGGCCGTTCGTGGTGCTCGATTCGCGCACGCTGCGCGAAGAGACGGCGGCGGCGACGCTGCTGGGCGCCGATCGCGCGAATCCCGGACTGCTCGAGCAGGCGCGCGGCGGCACGCTATTCATCGGCGACATCGAAGACCTCCCGGCCGGGGCGCAGCGGCTGCTCAGCGGCGTGCTCGCGAGCGGCGTCTTCCTGCGCGGCGGTGACAACGCGAGCATGCCGCTCGAGGCGCGGCTGATCGCCTCGGCGCGCCCCGGCATCAGCAGCCGCCTGGTGTCCGAGGAATTCCGTCGCGACCTGTACGCGCAGCTGTCGGTGCTGGTGGTGCGCGTGCCGGCACTGCGTGACTACGCCGAGGATGTACCCGAGCTGCTGCGCTATCACGTGGATTTGCTCACCGAGACAGCGGGGCTGCGCTTCCGGCGCTTCAGCGTGGCGGCCCAGAATCGCCTGCGCCACTATCCCTGGCCCGACAACATCCGCGAGCTGCGCAACCTCACGCGTCGCTTCCTGCTCAACGAGGGACCGGAGGAGATCGGTCTGGAGGAAGTCGAGCGCGAGCTGTCGGCACAGACGCCGGTCGACGAGCCGCTGGTCAAGCATGATCTGCTCGCCCTGCCGCTGCGCGAGGCGCGCGAGCAGTTCGAGCGCGCCTACCTGCAGCAGCAGCTGCTGCTGTGTAACGGCAAGGTCGGCCTGCTCGCCAAGCGCGTGGACATGGAGCGCACGCACCTGTATCGCAAGCTGCGCTCGTTGGGCATCGAGATCGGGCACGGGGCGGAGGAGTAGCAGTAGCGGGGCGCCTCGGCCGGCGGCAAACAGAAAGTCTCTTTGGTGAAGGATTGGAGGCGGACAGTGACAGGGAGACCGGGGGCGGTTATCGGGAGAAATAACCGCCCCGGTCTCCCTATCACTGCCCGTTTGCCATCATTCGCAACGACGAGTCTGCTGCGCCGGGCAGGCGCGGCGCTGCACCGTGGTGCCGTCCGCGGGGAAGATATGCGCGCCCTGGCCGGTGATGGTCAGCACGGCGCGGTAGCTCTGACTCTCGAGTGAAAAGCTCAGGCGGCGCTTGGGTGGAAAGCTCGTGAGCCACAGCGGCTGATAGATGATGTTGCGTGCGTCGAAGGCGGTTTGCAGCCAGCGCGGCACATCGCGTTGCGGGTGCCGGGTGATGCCGGCCAGGATCGCCACGATGCGTCCGTAGTCCTGCGGTCGGCTGACCCGCAGCGAGGCGAGCGCTCCCGGGGCGTTCAGGTCGACCTGTCCGGTCGCCGAGCCGGAGGCCGCCGCTGGCGGGGGCGCCGTGGCTGCCGTGGCCGAGACGGCCGACGCAGATGCCGCCGTCAGGTCAAGCGTGGGCGGCGGAGGCAGTGCGGGGACCGGCACTTCGGGCGACGTTGACGCGAGCAGTTCCGTGGACACCGCGGGCAGCACCGTGACCTGCAGCGCGGTCCGTGTGGTCACCAGCCGCGCTCCCGGCGGCCGGTATGCAGGCGCGCGCGGCCCTCGCACGGAGGCGGAGGTGTCCAGCAGAACGGGTGGCGTCGCGGGCCTGAGGCGTGCCAGCGGCACCGCGGCCGCCGGTGGGCTGCGCGGATGCGATCTCGACAGGTCGAACCAGCCGGCGGCCGCCGAGCCCAGCACGGCCAGCAGGGCCGCCAGCAGCAGGGCGGAGGGGGCGCCGAGCCTGTGCTGCAGGGCGCGGTAGCGCGCACTGCGCGCTGCCGCGCGCAGCAGCCGCCGGTCGGCGGCGCTGAACGGCGATACCTCGACACCGGCCCGGTAGCCGGCGCACAGATGCTCGATCTGCGCGTGGTTCACGTCGTGTGCCTGGATGTTCATTTCCAGCCCTCCAGCTCCGCGCGCAGGCGCGCGACCGCATAGCGCATGCGGCTCTTGGCCGTCTCGAAGCCCGTCCCCATCGCGGTGGCGATCTCCTCGAGGCTGAGATTCCCTTCCGCCTTCATCAGGAAGACTGCCCGCTGCGGCGGGGGCAGCCGCTCGATGGCTGCCATCAGCGCACGCCGAAGCTCGACGTTCTGCATCCACTCCTCGGCGGGAGCGGACTCATCGGCGACCTGCTCCAGGGACGGCGGATCAGGGTCCTCCTGCAGGAATGCCGCCCGACGGCCGCGCCGGCGCCAGCGATCCTGCAGCCGGCGATGTGCGATGGAGAAGAGCCAGGTCGTGAACTTTGCGGTGTGACGGTATGAGCGCCGGGCGCGGATCACCGCCATCCAGACTTCCTGGAAAACTTCCTTGGCTTCATCTTCATCGCGGCAGAGCCGTGCCACGAAGCGGCGCAGCGGGTCGCGGTAGCGACCGTACAGAATCTCAAAGGCGTCCCGGTCGCCGGTGCAGTAGCGCTCCATCAGCTGCCGGTCGGCGGCAGCGGCGGGATCGGGCGCCGGCACTGCGGGCTGCTGCTCGAGTCGCTGCTCGCAAGGGCTCGCCGCATACACCGCATCGAGAGTCGAAGAGGCGCTCGCGCTCATCTACCCACCGGAAGGCCGGTACCACCCCGTACGCTGCTGCATTAATCGTCGCAGAGCGCCACGCGGGGTTAAAGCGCAGCTCCGTCGCCGCCCGATGCGCCGCCGCCCAACGGGCCGCCGCCCGATGCGCCGCCGCGCGACGCGCCGCCGCGCGCCGGCAACAGCTCCAACCCACCCGCCGCATGCACGGCGATTAATGCATCAGCCGTGTGGGTCCTCCTCGAGGTGAGCTGCCATGAGGTCGAATGAAAACTGGCTGACGGCTGTGCTGGCCGTGCTCGCCGTGGCCCTGCTGCCGGCGGCCTTGCCGCCGCACGCTCAGGCACGCCGGGTCGCCCGGCTTCCTCCCGGTCTGTCCGAGGGACAATGGATTCCGCTGGGCGATCGCTTCGGTCTGGTCATTTCGGACTATCAGCCGGGCGACGTCATACTGGCGGGCGGCCCTCTGCGATGGCCGCCCTCGCCGGTGCAGTCGCTCTCGCCGGTGCAGTCGCTATCAAGCTTGCCGCCCCAGCCAGCACCGTCGCCGCCCCGCCTGGTGCCGCGCTGTCCGCAGCGAGGCTCCTGTCAGCGCCCCATCACACCGCGGCAGCTGATCGATGGCTATTTCATGGTGAAGGTAGACGGGCGATGGGTGCGCCTGTCGATCGTGCAGCCGCCGCAGGTGCTGCACGCACGGTCGCGCGCGGACTAACCGAACTTCGCCGATTCGAGGGTTTGACGAAGCTAAGTGATTGATGCCATTGGACGGCACCCCCGGAGGTCGGCACTACAGCGCGGTGGCGGTGGTCGGTTGTACGGCGCTGATCTTGGGCGGCGGCTGAGCGGGCAAGGCGAGATCGAGCTGTTCGAGCAGGAGCGTAAGCTCCTGCTCCGGCTCGGTGTAGCGGGTCAGCAGCACTTCTCGCCCATCGGTGGTTGGGATGTGCACATCGACCATCTGCACGGCGGCGAACTTCTCCAGCGCGCTGCGTGAGGTAAGCCCGGGCGCAAGAGCTTTCAGTTGCCGCCCGAGCGTCACGTACAGGCAGTAGGCCAGGAAGGCGAGGAACACATGCGCCTCGATGCGTTCGGGGTCCTGGTGGAAGATCGGCCGGATGGCCAGATCGCTCTTCAAGGTACGGAACGCCTCCTCGACCTGCCCGAGCTGCAGGTAGTAGTTCCACAGCTTTACAGGATCGCTCTCTGTGAGGTTGGTACGCAGCAAGTAGCGTCCCTCGCGTCGCCGTGCCTGCTTGAGCTTCTGACGGTTGAGGCGATAGGCGAAGCTCGCACCCCCTTTGTCCACCTTCACATCGACCAACCGCCAGGCGCTGGGCACCTTGCTCTGGGCGCTGCCGAGCTTCATCAGCAGCGCATCGCGCGTGAGTGCCATGTCGGTGAGCTGCGCAAGACGGGCCCATAACCACTTCAGTTGCCGACGACGCATGGATCGCTCCTTGGCGATGCGATCGGCACTCTCGGCGAACACGTACAGTTCACCCTCTTCGGGCAAGAGCTTCACCTTCACGCCCGCGCGCGCCTGGTGCCAGGGCTTGGCGGTGAGGGCCTGCTCGAGTCGGGTCAGCCGCCCCTTGGGGGTGCCAACCAGATACTGCACCGGGGGCTCGCAGCGGCGCATCTCGGCAAGGACTTCTTCCGTCGGCACGCCCCGGTCCATGCACCAGATGCGCTGCGCCTTGCCGTACTGATGCTCGATGCGCTCGAGGAACCCGCGCAGGGTCTTCGAGTCGTTGGTGTTGCCAGGCAGTACCTCGTAGGCGAGCGGCAGACCCTCGGGGGTGACAATGAGGGCGATGACGATCTGCACGCAGTCGAAGCGGTGATCGCGACTGTAGCCGTGACGGCGCTTGTCCTCATCATCCAGCGGCGGATCGGACTCGAAGTAGGTGCTGGTGAGGTCATACAACAGCACTTCGAAGGAGACGTTGAACAGATCGCGCCAGCGGCCCTGCAGATGCGTAAAGAGCGAGCGCTTGTGCTCGAGCAGCCGATCGTGACAGCGGTAGAGCTTGTGGGACTCGACCACACCATCATCCGTGCCCAGCAGATCCCCCAGCGCGGTGCTGGCGTACCACTGCCGATGCAGCCGCCACTCGCTGCCCGGGGAGATCAGCCGGTAGGCAGTCAGCACGAACAGCACCAAGTCCCAGCGTGTGCCCTTGCGCGTCGGGGCCAGCCGCTCGGCCCAGAACTCATCGAGCTCGAGCATCTGCCAGAGTATCAAGGCCAGCCAGCACGCTCCCCACTGTCGCGGCCGGCGCAGCCGCATCGACTTGAGCCGCAGGCGCACGATCGACTCGTCGGCCACCAACCCCTCGCACTGATCCTCCGGGAATAAGGCGTAGCTGCGTGGTGCGCTCTGGCCGTCCTCGAGCATCTGGATGGACTTGCGCCAGGCGAGCTGCTGGGAGGAGTTGATCTCGCCCAGATACAGCACGTGGCGTTGAACGACACGGCCACCAGCGACGCGGCGGTTCTCCACCACGCTCCAGGTGCGGTGCTCTTTACCGTCCTTATTGCGGGTCTTGGCACGCAGGAACATCGCGCCCTCGATTATCGACATGCACGGGTGAGCAAATCAAAAAGTAGGTCGGCACTACAGCGCTTTACGCCGCGCCGGCCCATGAGAAATCAAAAGCTTGAAGAAGGCCGCGCCTCAGGGCGTGGCCCTAAGAAGGTCGAATCGGCGAAGTTCGGTTAGCAGCGTCCACGGTAGATTGCATGGAGGAACTCGCCGCAGGGGTGCTGGTGGCCACCGGTGGCATCAAGTCTCGCGCTACCGGGATGAAGGTCAGCTGCAACAAGGGCAAATTTGTCGTCGAGGACGGCTCGGTGACCGGCTCCAG
>JASHSK010000295.1 GCA_030038755.1 Gammaproteobacteria bacterium | reverse complement strand
TTGGGGCGGGGCGATCTATGTTGCATCGGGGAGGGACCTGACTGGTAGACCCTGGCTGGTGGCCTGCAACGCAGGCAACAGCGGACCTAACGACCCGCGGGTCGGTGGCGTTGACAGGAGCATGAACCCCGCCACGCCTTCGCGACGCAGCGTCGCAAACAGCGCTAGGATGGCGGCGCCGTATCCTGTGAGTCGTGCGCAACCCGCGCCCCGGAAGGTCTTGACAGATTGCCGTGAATCCGCACCTCATCACGCCGCTGCTGGTCACCGCGCTGGTGCTGTTCGCCCTCTATCGGCGCGTGCGCCGCCTTTTTGGCCGCCAGGCGGTCAACCCCACGCGCCTCTACCTCAGAGCCGGGATACTGGGCCTGCTCGGACTCCTGCTTCTATCGACGCTGTGGCGCGACTCGACACTGCTCGTCACGCTGCTGGGCGGTGCTGTCTGCGGCGCCGTGCTGTCCGAGGTCAGTCTGCGGCACACGCGCTTCGAGACGACACCGCAGGGACGCTTTTACACGCCCCACGCCTATATCGGGGCCGTCGTCCTCGCCCTGTTCGTCGGCCGCCTGATCTTTGAATTCGTGGCGATCTACAATCAGCCCCGCACCGGGCTCCCGCCCCGGGCGGATCCGCTGGCCATCTACCGGCAGAATCCGCTGACGCTCGCCCTCTTCGGCCTGCTGGTCGGCTACTACGTGCTCTACAACCTCGGCGTGCTCAGACGCGCGCGCGAGCCCACTCAAGTGCCGACCACATAGTCGGTCCACTCGGCGATCTTGCCGGCCTTGACGAAGAACATGCCGGCAACGTGAAACACGCGCTCCGCGCCCTGCTGCGAGGTGAAGTGATCGTGCCGCTCGTTGAGCACGATCGGACCGGCGGCGTACTGGCGATGAATGTCGAAGTGCACTTTCCGCGAGCGCATCAGGGCAGTGCCGATGAACCTGGTGATCGCGTCGCGACCCGCGATCGGCTTTGCGGTCTCGAGCACGCGATACACGGCATCGTCGTGAAAGAACGGCGCAACGCGGCTGACATCGAGCGTCGACCAGGAGGCGCAGAAGTCGCGCACCGTGCGCAGGTTGGCCTGCTCGAGGTCGTGAAGCGCGCTGCCGGTGAGCTCGGCCGCCTGGGCACGGCCCGGCGCCAGTGTGGCCATGGCGAGGGCTCCGAGTCCCGAGCCGGCCAGAGCCAGCAGCTCGCGGCGGGGCAGCGTCTTGGGCGTCATGCTGGGATCCATGCAGCGTCTCCTCAGGGTGATGGGGCAGCGGTGAACCGTCGTGTCCGCTCATCGCTCCCCCTTTTCGCGCCCAATTGACGCCTTCAGCGCCGCTCAGGTCAAGTGCCGTGGGCGCGCTGCCGGCCGGCCGGTCAGCGCGGTCGCTCCCTCCACAGCAGATAGGACTTGAGCACCGTCGCGGTGGTGACGGTCAGGAGCACCAGCACGATCAGCCTCGGCACCGGCGTTGCGGCCGGCGCTGCAAACGCAGCGATCAGCAGCAGCGCCCCGGCAAACACGAACGCCCAACCGCCGAAGCGGTGCGTGCGGTCCCAGACCCACTCATCGGCCAGTGTCCAGGGTGTGCGGATGCCCACCGTGTAGTTCCAGCGCACCTTGCCCATGACGTTTCCCATGAGGATGCACAGCGCACCCACCAGGGCCGCACCCAGCCGGGTCATCGGTACCACCGAGCCCATCGCTCGCATGACCAACGCGCCCTGCTGCACGAACAGCAGCACAGTGAGCGCGATCCAGATCGTCCCGTAAGCACTTTCGGAGCGCGCCAGATTGGCGCCGCGCGGATCGATCCGCGGCAGGACCGCCAGCAGCGCCCACACGGCCACCGCGATCGCAGGCAGAGTAAAGAATGCGTGCGCCGGCGTCGCCCAGCCATCGGGCCGCCCGCGAACATCGAAGTGGGTGGCGATCGGGCCTCCCACGTGCACGAGAGCCCAGGCGCCCGCGGCCAGCATACCGGCGATGAGGGCGGCACAGATCATGGCAGCCCGGCGACTGATCACGGTATGCCGCCGGATCCGCGCGTCTCAGCCGGCGCCGGTGCGCAGACGGCGACGCCCCAGCGGCGCTTTTGCCAGGCCGATGCCGAAGACCTGCGCAAAGCCGAGCAGCGCCTGTTGCAACACCGACAGATTGAGGCGGTAGATGATGCTCGTGCCCTGCCTGTCCGCACTGACGAGATCGGCCGCCCGCAGTATCGCCAGATGCCCCGACAGAGTCGGCTTGGCGAGTGTGAAGCGCCCGGCGATCTCACCGGCGCTCATCTGTCGCGTGTGCAGCAGCTGCAGAATCCGCCGCCGCGTCGGATCGGCGAGCGCCCTGAAGACCGGTTCCATGTACGCTATTTAGGCAATTACCGAATTAAAGTCAACCCCCTCTCTGAGCCGTTGAACCGCGCGCTGCGTGGCACCCCGCTGCCTGCCGACAAGCACGCGGGGCTTTCACACAAACCAGTTTTCGACCCGCAACTCCCGCACTCTGCCGAATTCCGAGGTGTTGCGGGTAATGAGCGTTGCGTTGGCCGCGAGCGCCGTCGCAGCGATCAGCGTGTCGAGCGGTCCGATCGGCCGGCCGGCGCGCTCGAGCTGCACTCGAATGCGAGCCGCGACCCGCGAAACGGCGTCGTCGAACGGGAGAATGGTCACCCAGCCGAGCAGTGCCTCGAGCTGCTCGGCGAGGCGCTTTGACTTTGGAACCCGAGCCACACCGTAGCGGAGCTCATAGGTCACGACCGCGGGAACGGCGATATCACGCGGAGGCGTCGCGAGCAGATGCTGCCCTACGAGTCCCTCGCCGCGAAAGAAGTAGCCGACCGTGTTGGTGTCGAGGGCGTAAATCAATCGAACGACACGCGCGCTACATCCACGCTATCGATATCGGACCCACGCAGCGGAAAGTCGGGTCTGCTCCCCGAAAACCCGCGAACCATCTCGGGCCACTCGTCACGCGTGTGCGAGCGGATGAGTTGCGTCACCCATTTGCTGTAGGAGATGCCCGCGCCGCGCGCCGCCGCGCGTGCCTTTGCGTCTGTCTCCTCGTCGATGTACAGCGTAATCTGCGGCACGGCCGGTATCCTCACGGCACTTATACTCGCACATATACGCTACGTCAATCGCGCCGGGCCGCTGCCCGTTCCCCTCCCTGCGGACCACGGCGCGCCGCCCACCCACCGATCGCATTTCGCATTTCTTGACCGGCCGTCGCGCGCGGCGCTAGGCTCGATCGACTAACGACAATGGGGCGTTCGCTCATGGGGATTGACAGCGCATCGAACACGGGCCGCGTCGCCACGGCACTCGCGTGGATGCTCGCCGCGGCAGCCGCAGCGTTCGCCCTCCCGGCCGCCGCCGCGCCCCCCGCGGGCTATCACCTGGTGCACACCTATCGGCTGGGCGGGGCCGGCTTCTGGGATTACCTGATGCTCGACGCCGGCGCGCGGCGGCTGTACATCTCGCGCGGCGACCATGTGGTCGTGATGGACGTGGATACCGGCAAGGTGGTCGGCGACATTCCCGATGGCCATCGCGAGCATGGCATCGCGCTGGCGCCCGAGCTCGATCGCGGGTTCGTGAGTGACGGTACCGATCCCTCGCACGTCATCGTGTTCGACATGAAGACCCTCAAGGTCATCACCGTGGTGCAGATGCCGAACAAGGATTCCGATTGCATCATCTACGACCCGGCGACGCAGCGCGTTTTCACGTTCAACGGCGATGACCAGAGCGCCACGGCCATTGATGCCAGGACCGACCGCGTGCTGGGCACGATCGCCCTGGGTGGGTCACCGGAATACGCGGTGGCTGACGGCGCCGGGCACCTGTACAACAACCTGGAGGATAAGAGCGAGCAGGTGCAGATCGACTCGCGCACGCTGCAGGTCACCGACCGCTGGCCGCTCGCACCGTGCGAACATCCTTCGGGACTGGCGATGGACAGCGTACACCGCCGGTTGTTCGCCGGCTGCCGCAACGGGTTCATGGCGATCGTTGACGCGGACGCGCATCGCGTGATCACCACGGTGCCGATCGGCGCCGGTGTCGATGCCAATCGCTTCGATCCGGGCACGCAGCTGGCCTTCAGCTCCAACGGCATGTCCGGCAACCTGACGGTCGTGCATGAGGACTCACCCGATCACTTCGTGGAGCTGGGGGAGGTCAGCACTCAGCCGGCAGCACGCACCATGGCGCTGGACGTCAGCACGCATCATGTTTTCCTCGTCACCGCCACCATGGGTCCGCGACCCAAGGCAACCCCGCAGAACCCGCGGCGCTTTCCGACGATGGTTCCGGGCAGCTTCCGGGTTCTCGAATACGCACCGCCCTCCGGACCCTGACGACCTCGGCCATTCCTGGCTGTGCGATTTTGTCGTGGGACGGCGTGCGACTGCGCTGCTGCTGGGGGTGAGTCTCGCGCTCACAGCGGCCACCCGGGCCGCGGCGGCCCAGGCTACGCCCATACAGGCCGCGCCCGTGCAGGCTACGCCCGTACAGGCCATGACCGCACGGGACTGGCCGATGTTCGGCGGCAATGTGCAAAGCACCAGCGCGAATCCTCAGCCGACGGGAATCACCGCCGCCAATGTCGGCCACCTTCGGCGCCGACAGGTAGCGCTGGATGGTCTCGTGGATGCCAGCGCCGTCTACGTGCACGGCGCGACCATCCACGGCACCCGCCATGACACCATCTTCGTGACGACCAGCTACGGCAGGACCATCGCGCTGGACGCCGATGACGGCGATGTTCTGTGGGAATACACGCCGGCGAGCTACGGCAGGCTGGCCGGCACGCGCCAGTTCACCAACTCGACCCCCGTGGTCGACCCTGGTGCGAATGCCATCTACGCCGCGTCGCCCGACGGCTACATTCAGAAGCTGGCTGTCGGCGACGGGCACCTGCTCTGGCGCACCGCCATTACCGAGCTGCCGCTGCGGGAGAAGATGGATTCGCCGTTGAAATTCCTGCAGGGCCATCTGATCGCAGTGACGGCGGGCTATATCGGTGACCGGGCGCCCTACCAGGGCCATGTCGCCGTCCTCGACGCCGGCTCCGGTGAGCTCCTGCAGGTATGGAACTCGCTGTGCAGCGATCGGAGCGGACTGCTGCAGCCGCGCTCCTGCCGAGAGACGCGCTCGGCCATCTGGGGCCGTGCGGGCGCGGTGATCGATCCCGGCGACGGCCATATCTTCATCGCCACCGGCAACGGCGACTGGAACGGCACGACGGACTGGGGCGACGCGATCGTCGAGCTCGATTCCAGCGCCACGCAGATCCTGGGCAACTACACTCCGGCCAACACCGAGGAACTCAACGACAGCGATCTTGATCTGGGGTCCACGTCGCCCGTGCTGCTGAATGATCAGTGGCTCGCGCAGGGCGGCAAGGACGGCAAGATCCGCCTGCTCAGCCGGCAGGCGATGGCCGGCCGCAGTCCTCATGAGGGCCGCGAGCTGCAGAGCATTTCCACCCCCAGCGGCAGCGAGCTATTCACTCAGCCGGCAGTGTGGCGCAACGGCGGCCAGATCTGGATGTTCGCCGCGGACAACGGCGGCACCGCAGCCTGGCAGCTGCGGAACGGGACGCTCCACCAGGAATGGAGCAACGGCACCGGTGGCACCAGTCCTTTCGAGGCCGACGGCCTGCTGTTCGTCTATGCACCGGCGGGCGGACTGAACGTGTACGAGGCGTCTTCCGGCAAGCGTATTGCGACGCTGCCCTGCGGCCCGGGCCATTGGAACAGCCCCATCGTGGTCGATGGGAGGATTGTTCTCCCCGAGGGCGATGCCAACGATCGCGCCACCCGCGGGGTGCTGGACGTATGGACGCTGCCGGCCCGGTAAACCTGTCGACGCGATTCACGCGTGCGCTGAACGTTCGCTATCCGATCGTGTCGGCGCCGATGGCCTTCGCCGCGGGAGGGGCACTGGCGGCGGCCGTCAGCCGTGCGGGCGGTCTGGGCCTGATCGGCGGTGGCTACGGTGAGGCCGCGTGGCTCGAGGAGCAATTTGCTCTGACCCACGGTGAGCCGGTGGGCGTAGGCTTCATCACCTGGTCGCTGCACCGCTCTGCTTCGCTGCTGAGCGAGGTGCTCAAATACCACCCCAGAGCCGTGATGCTGTCTTTTGGCGATCCGCGCCCCTTCGTCGATGCTATCCGCGGGGCCGGCGCGCTGTTGATCTGTCAGTGTCAGAACATGGAGCACGTCGAGCAAGCGCTCGATGTGAGTGCCGATGTGGTCGTGGCGCAGGGCGCTGAAGCCGGCGGACACGGCGCACTGCGCGGCACAGTGACGCTCGTCCCCGAAGCCGCCGACTTCATCGCGGCCTATTCTCCGCAGACGCTGCTGCTGGCAGCCGGTGGCATCGCCGACGGGCGAGGTCTGGCCGCGGCATTGATGCTGGGCGCGGACGGAGTGCTGGTGGGCACGCGCCTGTGGGCATCCAGGGAAGCGCTGGTCGCGGAACGCCATCACCTGTCCATGCTCGCCGCCAATGGCGATGACACACTGCGCACGCACGTACCGGATATCGTCAGGCAGCTGCCGTGGCCCGCGGAATTCACCGCCAGGATTCGCCGCAACGCCTTCACGGAGCGCTGGCACGGTCGAGAGCAGGAGCTCGCAGGTCACGCCGCTGTCGAGGGTCCACGCTATCGGCAGGCTCTCGCGGAAGGTGACCCGGAGAATGCGGCAGTCTGGTTTGGCGAAGCCGCCGGGCTCATCCAATCCATCGAGCCGGCCGCGGCCATCGTGGAACAGATGATCGGCGAGGCGACGCTGCAACTGCAGCGTCATGGCGGCGCGAGCCTCGACTGACCCCCGAGCGCGGCTCAGGCCGCCGCTGCCGACGTTGTTCTGAACGGCGCCGCCGCATCACGCCCCGCGGGCGGCGCCACAGGTGCGTCTGTAACCTCCGCGCCTCTGCGGCGAATAAGCAGATGGTTGCAGTTTCTTACCGGCGGGCGACGCTGAAGCTCCCGCCACCACGCATCTCATTTGGAGACAATCCATGTCCAATCGAGCCACATCCGCCCTGGTCGCCGGCGCGCTCGCCGCCGCGCTGGGATCCCTCGTCGCGCTGCCGTCAGTTGCCGGGGCCGCCGAGACACCGCAGCAGATGCAGATGATGATGGAAAAGAACATGAAAATGACCGCGGAGCGTCTGAATACCGGCAAATTCGACAAGTGCTACGGCGTGGCACTGGCCGGTCACAACGACTGCTACGCGGGGCCCGGCACCACCTGCGCGGCGACCAGCACGGCGAACTACCAGGGTAACGCTTTCAAACTGGTTCCCAAGGGCACCTGCACCTCGATTCACACGCCCAAGGGTCCGGGCAGCCTGAGCCCGAAGTCGACCTGAGACCGGCGGCGCGCTGCGGCGGCGCCCCCGGGCCGCCGCAGTCGCCGTGCCGACTCGAGGGATGACGCACACATGGACACTCGCATGACCGCCACGCCAAGCGCCGCGACCTCGCCCGCTGCCGCGCCCCCTGCCGCGCCGGTGGTGCACCCGCTGCCGCCGCGCGCCGGCGTCGGTCTCAAGGCGCCGCACTATCGGACCATCCTCGAGCACCGCCCCGCCGTCGGCTTCTTCGAGGTGCACGCCGAGAACTACATGGGAGCGGGGGGGCCGCCACACCGCTATCTGACGGCGGTCCGCGAGCACTATCCGCTCTCGCTGCACGGGGTCGGGCTCTCGATCGGCGCGGCTCGAGCGCTGGACCGCCGTCATCTGCGGCGTCTGCGCGCGTTGCTGGATCGCTATCAGCCGGCGCTGTTCTCCGAACATCTGGCCTGGTCGTCGCATGGCTCGGCCTTCCTCGACGATCTGCTGCCGCTGCCCTACACCGCCGAAACGCTGCGTCGCGTCGTGCGCCATATCGACGAGACGCAGGAGACGCTCGGTCGACAGCTGCTGCTCGAGAATCCATCCACCTACGTCGCCTTCGCGGAGAGCTCCTACGCGGAATGGGATTTCATCGCGCAGATCGTGCGCCGCTGCGGCTGCGCGCTGTTGCTCGACGTGAACAATCTGCATATCTCCTGCACGAATCAGCGCTGGGACCCGGAGAGCTACCTGGCGCACTATCCGCTCGCACAGGTGCGCGAAATCCATCTGGCCGGTCACCGGCGCAGCCACGATGATCACGGACAGCCGCTGCTCGTCGACACGCACGATCGCCCGGTCGCAGGTCGCGTATGGCGCCTGTACGAGCAGGTGATTGCCCGCCTCGGTCCCACCCCGACCCTGATCGAATGGGATGCGAGCGTGCCGGCATGGCCCACGCTGGCGGGCGAGGCGCAGCGTGCCGATACGGTGCTGCGCGCAGCTGCCGACGCCAACCGCATGCCGCCGCGCGCCGCGCGCGCGCTGCCCCTCGCCAGCCCTCCCCGCCGCGCTCTCCCGATCCGCATCGCCGCCGAGGCGCCCTCGCTGGCGCGGCGACAGCACGGGTTCGCGCGCGCGCTGCTCGACGACGCCTGGAGTGCGCCGCTGGGCGTGCAGGGGCCGGACGGCCAGGCCTGTCCACGGCGCTTCCGTGTCTATCGCAACAATGTCGCCGTGAGCCTGATGGAGGCGCTCGAGGCCGGCTTTCCGGCGGTCTGCCGGCTCGTGGGGAAACGCTTCTTTCGCGCCATGGCAGGCACCTACGCGACGGCCCACCCGCCCCGCTCCCCGATGCTGTGGGAATACGGCGCCGGGTTTCCGCGTTTCATCGCAGGCTTCGCGCCCGCGGCATCGCTGCCCTATTTGGCCGACGTCGCACGGATCGAGCGTGCGTGGCTTACGGCCTATCATGCCCCCGACTCTGCCGCGCTGAATCCGCAGGCGCTCGCGCACGTCCCGGGCGAACGGTCCGGTGAGATCCGCTTCACGCTGCATCCTTCGGTACGCTGGGTGCACTCGCCCTACCCTGCGCTCACGATCTGGCGGACGAATGTGGCGAGTGCCGCACCGCCGCCGATCGACCTCAGCGCCGGCGGGGAAGACGCGTTGCTGGCACGACCTGAGGCCGAGGTACAGGTGCGCGCCCTGCCGGCCGGCGGGGGAGCGTTTCTGCGCTCGCTGGCACGCGGGCAGACGCTGGCCGACGCAGCAGCGGCGGCCGCGGCCACCGTGGCGCGCGCGGGGCATCCGAGCGGCTTCGACCTGGCCGCGCATCTGGCGCTCCTGCTGGACAGCGGCGCGTTGCAGGGTTTCTCGCTGGAAGCGCGTGCCATGCGCAGCCTGGGCGCGGTGACGCGCTCGCGAGACAGGCACCGCCAGCGGGGCGAGACGAGCGCGGACACGGGCACGGGAGCAACGCCATGGCCGTAGCCTCCGGGAATGGAACGTCAGCTGCGCGCAGCGGCGGGCTGATCGAGCGCACGCATCACATCGCCCTGCGCCTCGGCGCGGCCGCCACGCTCATCGCTCCGGTGGTGCTGCGCGTGGCACTCGCCGTCCCGTTCTTTCGGTCCGGCCTCACCAAGTGGAGCGGCTTCCTCACGCTCTCACCGACGGCTCAGTACCTGTTCGAGGCACAGTTCCAGCTGCATCTGTTCGGCAGAACCTTCCCCTTCCCGGCCCCCGACCTGCTGGCCCACATCGACGCGGTGGCCGAAATCGGCCTGCCGGTGCTGCTGGTGCTCGGGCTCGCGACACGCTTCAGCGCGCTCGGCCTGCTCATCATGACCGGGGTGATCCAGCTCACCGTGCCTGACGGGTGGGCCAACTTCCACCTGCCCTGGGCTGGCCTGGCCCTCGCGATCATGGCGCTCGGGCCCGGAGCGCTGTCGCTCGACCATGCTCTGGTGTGGAGTGGGTTCGGACGCGCTCGCGCCGCCGATTCCTGAGCCGATATGAGCCTGCCGCTGGCCTGCCCCGGATCAATCACCCTGCAGTACACTGACCGGATGCAGGACGAGACGGCGGCGCGCACCGACGAAGACACCGTCCGGCGGCAGGACGACGCACTTCGGCAGCTGATGCGCGCGGTGCAGGAGGGCGATCGGGACGCCTACGATCAACTGCTGCGGCGGATCATTCCGATCGTGCGAGCCTGTGCCCGGCGTCATTGTCAGAACGCGGCCGACGTCGAGGAGTCGGTACAGGACTCATTGCTCACGGTGCACCGTGTGCGTCACACCTATGATCCGCGCCGCCCCTTTCTGCCGTGGCTGACCGCCATCGCCATGCGGCGGTCGATCGACGGTCTGCGGCGGCGCACACGCATCGGTCGCCACGAAACTGTCGAGCTCACGCCGCTCGAGCTCGACGAGGCGGGCGAGCTGCAGGAGCGTACCGACACGGCGCAGGCCGCCGAAGAGGCTGCGTCGGCCGGCCCACGGCTCGCCGAGCTGCTGCAACGTCTGCCCGCGCGCCAGCGGGAGGCGTTGCGGATGCTCAAGCTTCAGGAGATGAGTCTTGCAGAGGCGGCGCTGGCCAGCGGTCAGACGGTCGGCGCGCTGAAGGTCAATGTGCATCGCGCCCTGCGCAGGCTGCGCGGGCTCGTGTCGGAGGGCCGATGATGGAGCCGGGTGTACAGACCGAATCGGCGCTCACCGAACGACTCATCCGCAAGCTCTCTGCGGACCTGCAGCCGGTACATCGCCTGCGCCCTCCGGCCGTGCGCGCCACGCTGTGGCTCGCGACTGTCTTCGTGCTGGTCGGCATGGCGCTGTACCTGTTCGCGGATTGGCACACCTTCCTCGCACGCATGGCGGTGCCACGCCGCGCGCTGGAGTGCGCCGCTACCGGTGTGACCGCCGTCACGGCAGTGCTCGCCGCATTCGTCAGCTCGGTGCCGGGACGCTCGCGCTGGTGGGCGGCGCTCCCCGTGCCGCCGTTGGCTCTGTGGCTCGCCGGCAGTGGCCTGGGCTGTCTGCAGAACGGCTGGAGCCTGCACGGCCCCGGCGGCTTTCTCGGCGACAGTCCCCACTGCTTCGTCTTCATCGTCGGCGTGAGCGTCCCGCTCGCCACCGCGCTGTTCTGGGTACTGCGGCGTGCCCGACCGATCGCACCGCTGCGCGTCGCGGCCCTGGCAACTCTGGGCGTCGCGGCACTGGCCGCCTTCGTGCTGGAATTCTTTCATCCGTTCGATGTGACCGTGATCGACCTGGCGCTGCATCTGTCTGCCGTGGCCCTGATCGTGCTGGCGGGAATCGCCGTGCGCCGGGTGCTGACGTGAGCTATATCGAGTCAAACCTGATTCCGCAGGAGGCGATCGTCTACCAGACACGCCTGCATTGGATCGTGATGCTGCGGCATGTGCTGCTCGGCGCTCTGCTGTTTGCCATGGGCGGTGCGCTGCTGAGCTTCTACCTGCTCAATCAGCAGCGCTTCGCGGACACCAGCCGGCATCTCATGCAGGGCGGCGTGGCCGCCCTGTTCGCCGGCGGCGTCGTGGCGATCCTGGCGGGTGCGGTGCGCCGAAGCGCGACTGAAATGGCCGTCACGACCCGCCGGGTCGTGGTCAAGCAGGGCCTCCTGAGCCGCAGGACGATCGAGTTGCTGCTGAACAAGGTCGAGGCGATCGAGGTCAGCGAGCCGACGATCGGCAGAATGCTGGGCTATGGAAGTATCACGGTGATCGGCACCGGTGGCACCTCCGAGCCGTTCCATAAGATTGCGCACCCACTGAAGTTTCGCAGCGCGGTACAGCAGCAGCTCGAGAAACTGTCGCCGGGTCCGATGCGGTCGGCCCCTTAGCGAAGCGCGCGGTCCGGGCTGAGGCGCAGCGCCGTGCCGCCAGCGCGTGCGGCGACCCTCACTCCCATCCGGTCCTGGAGTCGTACGGCATGACGAAGCCCATGGCCTCGATGTCGTGGATCTGGCCGCCGCTGATCTTGAAGATGTGTGCCGCCGGCAGATCGAAGGGCGCGAAATTCATCGGCAGCGAGGTCACTCCGGGCACGCCCACGATCGTCTCGAGCTTCTGGCGCATCGGCTGGCGGAACTGGGACAGCCCGAACACCAGCCCTTTCTGCACATCGGCGATCCAGACCCGCCGCGGCTCTATACGGGTGATGTAGGCGAACATGCGCGTGTTCATCTGCGCCGCACAGCCCAGGGAACCCAGCACCGCCATCGCCGGAGGCGCGCCCGACGCGGCTGCCGGCGTGGCAGCCGGACGCGGATTGGTGGAAGTCTGCATGCCGTTCTCGTGGCGCACGCAGTCGGCGGCAAACGGCGCCGCGCTGCCCCGGCTCTCGGTGAGCGCATCATAGTAGGAAGCTCCGATCTTCAGGAGCTGCGCGCGCGTGCTGCGCTCAGCCGGCGCGACATCCGCGAGAAAGCCCGGGCGCGGGGTGACCAGGTTCTTCAGTCCGGCGGGGGTCAGATTGCGCGCGACCAGGTGCTCCATCTCCACGATCTGCCCGTGCTGTACCTTCAGACGCAGCGCCAGCTCGATCGGCTTGCCGTTCTCCTGCATGACACCGATGAAACCGACCTGCCCGGCAATCGGATCGGCGACATAGATCCTGAAGGTCGTCGGTACTGCGCTGGCTGTCTTCCACAAGCCGTCGCCCGGCCGCATCGGCACGGTGTTCTCGACGAGCCTGGCCTGCGGCGCGATCGGTACCCGGCTCGGATCGTGCGCGACCAGCGCCGCCAGGTAGGCATCGACCATGCGGTCGAGGCAGCGCCGATTGCAGCCGGCGGAGGCCGCCGTGGCCGTGCTGGACAGGCTCAATGCCAGCGCCGCCGATGCGGCGGCAACACTCCATGCTCTCATAGCAGCCCCCCGCGAAGATGATCCGGGATCCTGGCCACGCCCGTGCGCTGAGCTTACGCTCTCACCCATCCTGCAGCCAACCCGAGCACCTAAGCCATGACGCAGCTGATCGCTGCGATTGATCAGGGGACCACGAGCACCCGCTGCATCGTGTTCGGGCGGCGCGGCGAGATCGTGGCCAGTGCGAGCAGGGAGCACCGCCAGATCTACCCGCATCCCGGCTGGGTGGAGCACGATGCAGCGGAGCTCTGGCGCAATACTCAGGAGGTCATCGACGCTGCGCTGGCGCAGGGGCGCATCGCCCCGTCCGCGCTCGCGGCCGTCGGGATCACCAATCAGCGCGAGACGACGGTACTGTGGGACCGCGTCACCGGCGCTCCGCTTGCCCATGCCATCGTGTGGCAGGACACGCGGGTCGAAGACCGGGTGATGGCCTATGCACGCGCCGGCGGGCAGGACCGCTTCCGCTCGCTGACCGGCTTACCGCTCGCAAGCTATTTCAGTGCTCTGAAGCTGCAGTGGCTGCTCGATCAGGTGCCCGGTGCGCGACGCGCGGCGCAGGCGGGCGATGCACTCTTTGGAACGGTGGACAGCTGGTTGCTCTGGAATCTCACCGGCGGGGCACACGGCGGGGTACACCTGACCGATGTCAGCAATGCCAGCCGTACGCAGCTGATGGGCCTCGCCTCGCTCGACTGGGAGCCCGGGCTGCTGGCGGCCTTCGACATCCCGCGCGCCTGCCTGCCCCGTATCAGCCCCTCCAGCCGGATTTACGGCGAGGTACGCACCACGGGACTCGCCGGCGTGCCGGTCGCCGGAATTCTCGGCGATCAGCAGGCGGCACTGGTGGGTCAGGCGGCACTGCTGCCGGGAGAGGGCAAGAACACCTACGGCACCGGCTGCTTTCTGCTGGTGAACACCGGCGGCACTCCGGTGTCCTCCACGGCGGGGCTCATCACGACGGTCGCCTACCAGCTCGGCAGTCAGCCGCCGTGCTATGCGCTCGAGGGCTCGATCGCGGTGACCGGCGCGCTCGTGCAGTGGCTGCGAGACGGACTGGGCCTGATCAAAAGCAGTGCCGAGATCGAACGTCTCGCCTCCGAGGTCGCGGATAACGGCGGCGTCTACTTCGTGCCGGCCTTCTCCGGGCTGTTTGCTCCGCACTGGAACTCCGGCGCGCGCGGTGTGATCGCCGGTTTGACGGCGTACGCCGGCCGCGGTCATCTCGCGCGCGCGGTGCTCGAGGCAACCGCGTACCAGACGCGCGATGTACTCACCGCCATGGAGCACGACTGCGGCACGCCATTGCGGGAACTGCGCGTCGACGGCGGCATGGCGGTCAACGAACTGTTGATGCAGTTCCAGGCCGACATCCTCGACGTGCCGGTGGTGAGACCGCAGGTCACCGAGACCACGGCGCTCGGCGCGGCCTATGCTGCGGGATTAGCGGTCGGCTACTGGAAGGACCGTGAGGATCTGCGCCAGAACTGGCGCGTGCAGCGGCGCTGGGAGCCGCAGATGCGGGCTGCCGAGCGTGAGCGGCTCTATGGCTGTTGGCGCAAGGCGCTCGATCGATCGATCGACTGGCTCTAGCACCGCGCACAGGCGCAGGATGTCGGAATGCGGATCGGTATCGATTTGGGCGGCACCAAGACCGAAATCGTCGTGCTGGAGGAACGCGGAGTCAGTCTGTTTCGTCACCGTGAGGTCACTCCGGCGCAGGACTATGAGGCCATTCTGGAGACCGTCGCGCGGCTGGTGGCGCTCGCGGAGAGCTCGGTGGGACCTGCCCAGAGCATCGGCATCGCAACCCCCGGCGCCATCTCGCCCAGAAGCGGTGTGCTGAAGAATTCCAACACCCTGGCACTGAACGACAAGCCGCTCGACCGGGACCTGGCCCACCGCCTGCGGCGGCCCGTGCGTCTGGAAAACGACGCCAACTGTCTGGCGCTATCCGAAGCCATTGACGGCGCCGCGACGCAGGCGGGAGTGGTGTTCGGTGTCATCATCGGTACCGGCGTCGGTGGGGGCATCGTCGTGGACAGACGACTGCTGGCGGGTCGCAATCGCATCGCAGGCGAATGGGGGCACAATCCCCTGCCCTGGGCTCGCGAAGACGAGCTCGCAGGCCGCCGGTGCTACTGTGGGAAGACCGGCTGCATCGAAACGTTTTTATCGGGTGCGGGCCTGGCGCACGACTACCGCTCTCGCACCGGGAAACCGTACTCTGCTCAGGAAGTCAGCAGTGCGGCATCGCGCGGGGACGGCGAGGCGCGTGCGTGCATGGAGATCTACACGGACCGGCTTGCCCGCAGTCTCGCCTCGGTGGTCAATCTGCTCGATCCCGATGCGGTGGTGCTGGGCGGAGGGCTCTCCAATATCGCCGAGCTGTACGCCGAACTGCCGCGGCGGATGGCGCATTACGCGTTCTCGGATGGTCTGGATACGGCTGTCGTACCCGCCCTGCACGGCGACTCCAGCGGGGTGCGCGGGGCGGCCCGGCTGTGGAACTGAGCCGCGGCGCCGGGGCCGGGATCGCACGCCTGCAACCTTTTGCATGCCTGCGGGGTCTTATCGGGATGCGAAGCTGCACGAGAACGCCGTAGCGCGCCCCCTTCGTGAAATACCTCCCGCTCATCTGGTCCGGAATCTGGCGCAAGCCCGGGCGCACGATGCTGATCCTGCTGCAGATCGCGGTGGCCTTCGGCCTGTTCGGGGTCCTGCAGGGCATGAAGACGGGCATGGCCGAGGCCGTCGCCAAGGTCCGCGCAGACCTGCTGTTCGTCGCGCCGAGCGCCGTGGGCGCAACGCCCCTGCCGCTCGCGGACCTGCAGCAGCTGCAATCGATCCGCGGCGTGAAGGCGGTGACGTACGCCGGAGACCTGGGCGGGACCTACCAGAAGCCGACGCAGCCCGTGGGCGTGCTGGCCATCGAGACCAGCGATCTCTGGCTGACGCTCGTCCCGGATATCTTCACGGTATCTCCCCAGGCCCTCGCCGCCCTGCGCAGCACCCGCACCGGCGCACTGATCACGGCGGATATCGGCAGGAAATACGGCTGGCATATCGGCGAGCGTATCGCCCTGACCACGTCCACTCTGCAGAGCAACGGGTCTGGTACCTGGTTCTTCGACATCGTCGGCATGGTCACGGATCACGAGCCCGGCGAATCCGGGCTCATCGTGACCAGCTACAGCTATCTGGATGCGGCGCGGGCGCTCGACAAGGGAACGGTCCGAAACTTCTACGTGATCGTATCGGATCCCAAACAGGCGGCGTCGATCGGCGAGACCATCGACCGCACTTTCGCCAACTCTCCGAGCGGGACGCGAACGACATCGCTGCGCGAGAATGCGCAGCAGGCGATGCAATCGATCGGCGATCTGAACTTCGCGATCCGCTCGATCATCGGTGCCGTCCTGGTGGCGATCGTATTCTCCACCGCCACGATGATGATGCAGACGATGCGCGAGCGCGCGCCCGAACTGGCCGTACTGAAGACGGTCGGTTTCGG
Organism: Gammaproteobacteria bacterium; assembly: GCA_030038755.1. GTDB lineage: Bacteria > Pseudomonadota > Gammaproteobacteria > Steroidobacterales > Steroidobacteraceae > FEN-1191. The sequence goes on along the minus strand of JASHSK010000295.1, from coordinate 24,354 downwards.
CAATCCGGCGGTGTTCCTGCTGGTGGCGACGGAGGCGCTGCTGGTGTGCGTCGTCGCCTCGCTCGCAGGACTCGCGCTGGCCTGGATCGCATTCCCTCTGGCGGGCAAGTACATACCGGGACTGTCGATGCCGGTGCAGGTCGTCGTGCTCGGTATCGTCGGAGCCGTGCTGGTGGCGCTGCTCAGCGTGACCCTTCCGGGTCTGCGCGCCGCCCGCCTGAACGTCATCGATGCGTTGGCGGGACGCTAGCCCGTGAACTTCCTGCGGCAATTGAGCGCTCTGCTGCGCATGAACCTGCTGGGCTTGCCGCAGCGCCTGGGTCTGGTATGCACCACCGTCATCGGGGTGACCTGCGCCGTGGGCGTACTGGTCTCCATGCTGGCGATGGGCGTCGGCGCACGTCGGCAGGCGATGGGCAACGTTCGGCCCGATCGCGTGACTCTGCTGAGCGTGGGCGCTCTGGGCCCCGGACAAAGCAGCATTGCAAGGAATATGGCGGTGCTGATTCAGGACCTTCCCGGCATACGGCGCAACGCGAAGGGCGAGCCGATCGTGGTTCCGCAGGCGTCGGTTTTCATGACGGCTCGAAGAAAAGCCTCCGGTACACCGGTCGGCTTCCCGATCGTCGGCTCGGGCATGGAGCTCGGCGACTACACCCCGGAACTGGTGCTGACCTCGGGACGCATGTTTCGCCCCGGGCTGCGCGAGCTCATCGCGAGCAACTACTGTGCCCAGCAATACCAGCAATTTGGCGTGGGAGATACGCGCACGATACAGGGCCGCGACTGGCGCGTCGTCGGCAACTTCGATCTCGGGCATACCGGCGGGACCTGCGTCGTGTACGCCGACGCCGACACCGTCCTGTCCGCCTTCGGGCGCGACAGCTACAACCAGGTCAATGTCATGCTGCAATCTCCCGCGGCCTTTACGCGGCTGGTCGATGCGATCAGGGCCAACCCGGTGCTGCGCGTCGAGGCCAGGCACGAGGCCGACCTGGTCGCGCAGGACATGCAGCAGGTGAACGGCATACTGAACTTCGTCAGCTACTTCATCGGCACGATCCTCGCGCTGGCGGCGACCATAGGAGCGGCCAATTCCCTGTATGCCGTCGTGGACAGCCGCCGTCGCGAGCTCGCGACGCTGCGCGCCGTCGGGTTCAACGGCCTCCCCATCGTCGTCTCGATCCTATGCGAGGCGATCATTCTGGCGCTGCCCGGCGCATTGATAGGCGCAGGGCTCGCCTGGCTGTTCTTCAATGGTCGCGCGGCCAGCCCCTTTGGAACGCAGTTTCACCTCGTGGTCACGTCATCCCTGACGTTGCTGGGCGTCGCCTGGGCATTGTGCATGGGCCTGATCGGCGGACTGATGCCGGCCGTCCGGGCGGCCCGTGTGCCGGTGACGGTGGCGCTGCGCGCGACGTGAGCCCGCGCGGCTTGGTTAGTTAGCGCCGCGACGGCGGCATGCGGCAGTTCGCCTGCGGCGGAGCATCGGCAGACGCTCAGTCGTTTCCGGCGGTCGCCTCGACCGGGATGGGCCCCATCAGCGAGGACCCTACGCTCGCGCTGCCGCGAAACAGGGCGTACTCCTTCGCGGGATGGTCGGGCAGGAACACGGCGCGCATCTCGTTCTGCGAGATATGCGCGGTCACGTGCTTGTAGAACGGAATGCCGCTGTCACTGTCGGCATCACCCCAGTCCTCGTGCATGATGTCGAAGTGCAGCGTATCGCCGTCGATGCTGAAGTTATCCAGCGCCGCCATGGTCCACGGGTTGTTGCAGCGGCCGCAGACCATGCCACGCAGCCTGCCGCCCACGCGGCGGATGATGAAGAACTGCTTGTCGATGCCGAACCCGAAGCCGAGCCACACGCCCGCCACCCTGGCCGCCGTGAGCTGCTCCCAGGGCCCAGGCTGCTGGTAGGGTGCTGCCGCCCGCCTGACCGCTCCCGCCGGCGGCCGGATCGGGGCTACCGCAGGGCTCCCGCGCGGCAGGCGCTGCACGGGAACAAATACCAGCGGCGCCGGACTGCGCGGGTCCTTGTGCATGCTCCAGCGGAAGCGTCCGCCGTCAGGGGCGGCCGGTGCGCCGCTGGTGCCGGTCACCATGAGCTGGCCGTTCTCGAGCCTTGCGGCGACGTGATCCTGATAGGCGGTGCTGCCGTCGTCGCGCACGTGCGTCACCACGAAGCGCAGGCCCTGCGGCCCGAGCGTGCCGTCGACGAAGGCCAGCGTGGTGGCATCGTCGCAGGGTCCGCAATAGATTCCGCGCACTGTCGAGCCGCGGATCGAGAACTCGTAGATGTGGTGGTTCGCGAGGTCGGTTTCCCAGCCGCCGCGGTATTGGTCCCCCGGACCTTCGTCGGGGTTGCGTGCCCCCGCAGCCTGGGCCTGCGCGGCACCGGGCATCGCCAGCGGCACGGCCAGCATCAGCAGCGACACGAGGAGCGGCGTGCGCATCTTCATCCCCCGAAATGCCGTCGAACCCGCCCCTGCCTGCACACCCTACCAGCGCAGCGAGCAGGGCTGCGGATCCCACTTGGACCCGTCGGACTCCTTGCGGAAGGTCGGAGAGAACACGTACGGATCCGCCAGGTACACCGGATCGGTGAGTGTCGTGGTGACGATCAGCCACTGCGCGCCACCCGGAGCGGTGTGCTGCTCCCAGTACTCGGTCATCTGGGTGGTCTTGCCCCCGTAGGGAACGCCGTTCTTGCGCAGGTAGCCCGGCAGCAGATCGGTCGTCGTCGCCTTGATGTAGCCGTAACGCGGCCCCGGCGCAGGCGCACCGCCGTTACGCCCGGCACCAAATCCGCCCGCGCCATAAATGACCCACTCCGCCGCCGTCAGCCCCTGCAGGCTGGGCGGCTGTGCCTTGTCCTCGGCAGTCGGCTTGAAGCGCAGCAGGCGCGTCTGCATTCCGGCGTCCGTATCCACGCGCAGCGTATTGTCATCGGCCCAGCTGATGTGCAGCCGCGTGGGCAACCATAGCAGCACCGGCGCGCCATAGGCCTTGCACGCGTCCCCCTTCGCTTCCTCGGCCGACGCGTTGAAGGTATCCGCGAGCTGCTTGCCGGCGAGACTCAGTGGGATTTCGTCGTAATCTCCAGGGCCGGGCACGACCATACGGAAGCGCCAGGCCTCCGTGATCAGGGACACCCAGTAGCCGCTGGAATCAAACGGCGCCTGGGCCTTTGCCGTTGGCGGCGGCCCGGCTGGTGCACCGGCCGGCCCCGCCCCACCTGCGGCCCGGCCGCCCCTGCGACCCTGCGCCTGTGCGGCAGCGGCGTGCAGCGCGGCGCAGGCGAGCACGCCAGCCAGCGCCACGGTGCCGATACCGCGCACCGCGCAGCACGCGCGCACGCGCCGGAGCATCTGCCGCGCGCTCACTGACCCCTCCTGCGCGCACGCGAACCCGTCAGACTCTCGTACACCGACGTCACGAACTGGTCCGTGCTCCAGGGGCCACTCTCCGAGCCATAGCGACTGTCGAATCCCTGTGTGGGATCCGACGCACGCACCTGCGCGAGGCTGCGGTGCGCATCCACCAGAGCCTTGATCCGATCGCGCACCATCGTGACCATGTCGCGGTACTGCACGACCTCCAGCGACTGCGCGAGACGCCCGCGCGCGGGAATGAGCAGCGTGCCGCCGCCGTGCCAGTACAACGGCAGCCCGGGCACCACGATGTCGACGAGACGATTCAGCGCCGCGATCTCCCCGTCGATGCTGCCTCCATGGGACACGTCGATCACCGGAAAGTGCTGCATATCGACGATGTCGCCCGACACGATCACATCGGCCCGGCGGAAGATCACCATGCTGTCACCGTCGCTGTGCGCGGGCGGGACCGGGACTACCTCGATGGAATCGCCATTGAGCGTCATGTCCCGCTGACCGGTGGCGGCCGCCGTGTAGGTGATCGTCGGCATCGCATCCGAGGAGTAGCCCGCACCGGCGGCGCTGCTCATCGCGGTCAGCACGTTGAGCTGCGCGATGATGGGCGCGGGGTCATTCTGCTGGAAGCGGTTGCCGCCGAAGCCGTTCTCGGTCGGCACCAGGCCGGTCCCCGCGAGCGACAGCTGGGCGTTGTTGCCGACGCGGTCCGCGGAGCCGCTCGTGTCGATGACGAAGCGGATCGGCAGCGGGCTGATCCTGCGGATCGCGGCGAGCACCGCGGCGCTGTCGCCGGGCGCGCCGCTATCCACGGCGACCACGCCGTCCGGACCGTACTGCACGGCGATGTTCTCGCCGTGAACCATCAGCATGTCGATGTTGTTGCTCACGGGCACGATATCCGTGCCCATCTCCATCTGCCCGGCGGTCGCGGCGTCAGCCCCGGCGGGAGCGGCGGGAGCATCGGCGGCGGCCGCGGCCGCACCGTACAGCGCCGCCAGCAGCGCTGCCGCCAGCGTTGCAGTGTGTCGCAGACGCATGACTAGAGACCCTCGTCCTTGCATTCCATCTTGGGATTGTTCGTGGCGCGGAAATCCCCCCAGCCGCAGCAGTCGAGCGTGCACTTGCCGGGAGGTACGTACTGCCCCTTGATCCTGTTGCGGTACTCGGGATACATCGCCGCGGGATCGCCCTGCGCCGCATCTTCCGGAATGTGGAAGCGGGTCATCATGCTGTCGCGATCCGGATTCTTACCGGGCAGGAAGAACGGCACCACGCCGCGCCCGAGCTCGGGAACCTCATCGACCTGCATGCACGGATACTGATAGTGAAGACCGGCGTCGGGCGGATTGTGGGTATAGATGAACTCGCGCGCCTGCACCCACGGCTCCGCCAGAAAATCCGGATCCTGGATGATGCCGGTGACGGTCAGTTGCTCATCGTGACGCGTGATCCACAGCAGCATGGACTCGCGATCCGAGGAGGGCACGCCGTTGCGCGTCAGCACTCCATCCTTCATATCGGTCGTGATGGTCTGCAGCGTATCGCCTTCCCAGTGTCCCACGGTGAAGCCGGTGGCGCGCCGCAGCCCGTTGGGATCGGGAGCCTTCTGTCCATCCATGTGGATGACCAGCGGCTGGTAGTCGTTCCAGGCGCTGATGGTCCAGGCGGTCACGTAGCCGGTATCATCGAAGGTCGGCTCGACACGGATGTTGAAGCCGGCCTCCACGAGGTACTGCGGCCCCCAGGACTCGCACTGATGGCCGGGCACCGACACGGTGTCCTGGCTGTAGGCGAGCGCGCCGGCGCGACCCTGCGCATTCAGCGGGATCCCCAGAAAATCAGCGGCGCGCGGTCCGAGGAGCATCGAGCGGTAATCCACCGCGTCCTGGCTGTTATAGGTACCCTCGATGTCGGTCTGCGCAAGCGCCGGCGCTACGACCGCCACGGCCAGGCCCATATAGACACCCGCCGCGAGCGCTGCCTGATGGCGTTTCAGCATGCGGCTACCCCCGAGTGCGGCATTTGAAAAACCCCCGATGATCCGATTCTAGTTTACGAGCGAGCATAGCAGATCCCTCCGGGGGTCGCGACGGCCCGACCTCCCGCGCGCCGTTCAGCGGGCCGCGAGGCAGAGGGCTTTGCGGTCCCGCCGCCGCTGCGAATCTAGCTGCGAATCTATGCTAATTCGCGGAGGTCGCCTCGAACGACACCGGGCCGATCATCGAGAAGGGGAAGTAAGCCAGCGGCTGTTGTTCGATCGGGACGTTGTTGGCAATGGCGCTGATCACTCGCAGCTCGTTGCCGGCGAGATGAGCGGTAATGGTGTTATGAAACGGCAGGCTCACCCCGCCGAAGTCCTCGTGATGGATCTCGAAGGTCACGGTATCGCCCTGGATGCGGAAGTCGTCGATGGCAGCCATCGTGTACGGATTGTCGCAGGGGCCGCAGACCATGCCGAGCAGCCGATTCCCTACCTCATGAAAGAAGAAGTGCTGCTTGTCGTGTCCGGTGCCGGCGAACCAGACTCCGACGAGCCGTTCCGGGGTGATCCGTTCCCAGGGCCCCGGCGGTTGGTAGGGCTGTGGTCTGAACAACCCGACGGGCGGCGGGCGACGGCCCGAGGGCGGGCGGTGCGCTTCGTAGACGGCCACGTTCCTCGCGGGCGCGCCCGGCTGCGGCAGTACGGGGGTGACCGCCTGACCGAGGTTCGCCGGGCCACGCGGATCCTTGTGCAGTATCCAGCGAAAGGCGCCGCCCCCGCGACCACCGGCCCGGCCGCTGACCATGAGGTGATCGCCCTCGATGCGCGCGGTCGCTTGATCCTCGTAGAGCGTCGTGCCGTCAGCGCGCACGTGCCTGACGATGAAGCGCATGTCATCGCCCTGCAGCGTGCCCTCGATGAACGCGAGCGTCGTGGCATCGGCGCAATCCGTGCAGTAGACACCGCTGACGCGATTGCCCTGGATCTCGAAGTCGAAGATGTGTTGCGCGCGACCGGTGCCGCTCTCCCAGCCACCGCGCGCCTGGTCCGCGTCCAGCGCCCAGGCACGCGGCGGGCCCGACAGCGCGAGCACCAGTAGCGGCCCGAGCAGCAGTACAAGCAGCGGCGCCCTGCACGACTGCGTGTCAGCGTGGTGGTTGGTTGGCATAGGCGGGGAGCGCGGACGGTGGGGGCGGCACGATGGCAGGGTGCTGAGACAGCGTCTGTAACAGGTCATTGACCGCGGCCTGCAGCTGCGCGTCGGTGCCCGACAGCAGCTGCGCGGGAGAGTCCTGCACGACCTGGTCCGGATCCACGCCGTGATTCTCGATGATCCACCGCGACTGCAGATCGTAGGAAGCGGTTTCGGGAATGGTGATGTAGCCGCCGTCGAGCAGAGCCCAGTCGCCGCGGTAGAAGCGCACGCCGCCCCAGCTGCGCGTACCAATGAGAGGACCAAGACCGTACTGGCGGAAGTAATAGGCGAGCAGCTCGCCATCGGACACCGTGTACTCGTTGATCAGGCACACCTTCGGTCCCGCGAGCAATCGCTGCGGCACCGTCAGCGCCGCACCCTCGCGGTTGGTAGTCATCCCCACCAGGACGCGACGCAGCCGCTCGAGCACGAGCGGGTCGGCGACACCGCCGGTGTTCCAGCGCAGGTCGAGGATCAGTGCCTGACGATCGAGCTGCCCGTAGAACTGCCGGATGAACGCTTCCATGCCCGACTCGTCCGTATCGCCGAGGTAGACGTAGCCGATGCGGCCGCCCGAGGCTGCATCGACCAGCGAGCGGTTGTGGTCCACCCAGGCTTTCGCCCGCAATGACAGCTCATCGTCGAGCGGCGTGACGAGCACGTCGCGCGTGCCGCCCTGCCCGGCGACGGTGAGCCGCACCGTGTGGCCCTGCTTGCCGAGGAGATAGCTCTCCGGAGGCCTGCCGATCGGCACGCGTTGTCCGTCGATCGCGACCAGCTCATCGCCCGCGTGCACGCGGATGCCCGGCTCGGTCAGCGGCGAGCGATACTCGGGGCGCGTGTTGTCGCCCGCGTACACACGGCTGAAGACGTAACGATCGGTGCGCGCATCGACGCCGTAGTCGACCCCCAGGTAGGCGCCCGGCGCAGGCGTCGTGCCGCCGCCGCCGCTGCCGCCGCCGCGGTCCCCGCCGGCGACGTAGGTATGCGAGTTGCCGAGCTCCCCGAGCATCTCTCCAATCAGGTAGTTCAGGTCATCGCGTGAGCCGGCGAGCGGCAGCAGCCGCTCGTATGCGCGACGCACGCCGACCCAATCGACACCGTTCATCTGCGGGCGATAGAAGAAGTCCCGCTCCAGCCGCCAGGCCGAATGGAACATTTCATCCCACTCCCGGCGCGGATCGACGCGCACCCGCATGTGCGAAAGGTCCAGTGGGCGGGCAGCGGCGGCGGGGTGCGCGGCCGCGCTGCCGGCAGGAACGATGTAGAAGAAGGGACCGCCGGTCCCATCGTGCCGGTACATCAGTGCCGTGCCGTCGGCGCTGACGACGTAGCTCGTGATGTCGTGAATCAGCACGCTGTCCGCCCGCGCGCCGAGATCGTAGAGGTGCAGGTCGCTCGGCTCATTCGCGAGCGGCGCCGCGATCGTGGACGGCGGCTGTGTCTGATAGTAGATCTGCGTGCCGATCCCGCTGCCCCGCAGGTCGAAGCCGGTGAGCGTCGCCTGCGGAATCGGCACCGGCACCGCGCGCTGCATCAGCCCGAGCAGGTCGATGTGCAGCGGCACGCTCACACCTGCCGATGCGCGGTCATCGGCCGCTGCCCTGCCAGCCGCCGCCTCGGGGGCGCGCGGCGCGAACGGCGAAAGCTCATCTGCCTGCAGCGTGGCGACATAGAGTCCGGTGGTCTTCAGATCGGCGATGTCGAATTCGTTCTCCGCCAGCACCGGATTCTCCTGGCGGCTCGACAGGAAGAACAGGTAGCGTCCGCTGGCGTCGAACCGCGGCTGGAAGTCATCGGACCCCGGCTCGCTCACACGCGTGGCGCGGCGCGTCGCGAGCTCATACAGCCAGATCTGCCGCTGCTGCGCGGCGTCGGTGAGGCTATAGGCGAGCCAGCGACCGTCGGGCGACCAGCTGTAATCGTGCATCTCCTGGTAGAGGTCCTGCGCGACGAGCATCGGCGCGCCGGCGCCAGCGCCGGCACCAGCAGCAGCAGCGCCGGCGCGGACGCTGGCGCCGGTGACGGCAAGGTACCACAGGCGGTGCTCGTTATCGGAGAACGCGATGCGCGCGGAGTCGGCAGACCATGCGGGCCGATAGAAATAGCCGCTCGCGAAGTGCGTGAGCAGCCGCTGCGGGCCGCCCTGCGCCGCTCGCACCGCGATCTGCTGCTCTCCCGAGACATCCGTCGTGTAGGCGACCCAGCGCCCATCGGGCGAGCAGGCCGGATGGTCCTCGTCGGCGTCGGAGGTGGCGGTCAGGTCGCGGGTTTCCCCCGGCGCGGCCGCAACCGAGAACACATCGCCGCGCGCGACCAGCAGCGCGCGCCGTCCGTTCGGCGCCAGATCGTAATCGGTCAGCTGTGCGTTGTCGGGGTCGCGAAGGTAGCGGCTCGCATCCACGACGCGCGCACCCGTGCGCCCGCCGTCATCGGCAACGCTGACCGACAGACGATGCAGCGTTTCGGCAGGCAGGTCGAGCACGTACAGCCAGCCGCCCTGCTGAAATACGATGCCGTCATCCCCGAGGCTGGGAAAATCGATGTCGTAATCGGTGAAGTGCGTGACCTGCCGCAGCGCGTGCGTGGCCAGATCCAGCGCCCAGATATTTTCGCGGCGGGCGGCGTCGCGATCGGAAAGGAAGTAGACGGTGTCGTGATACCACATCGGCGCCGTGTCCGTGCCCTTCCAATCGGTCAGGCGCTGCAGGCGCTGCGTCGTGAAATCGTAGAGATAGACGTCCTGCGCGAGCCCGCCGTCGTAGCGCTTCCAGTTGCGGAAATTCGTGAAGATGCGGTTGTAGACGATGCGCCGCCCGTCGGGGCTGAAGGACATCAGCCCGCCGCGATCCAGCGGCAGCGCGCGCGGCAGGCCGCCGTCCAGGCCGACCTCGTAGAGCTGGCTGTCCCACAGGTTCCAGGCCTTGCGCCGCGACAGAAACACGATCCGCCGCGAGTCGGGCGTCCAGGTGACGACCAGATTGTTGGGTCCCCAGCGCAGCGGTGCGTCCGTCATCACATCCGACCAGTAGGTCAGCCTGCGCGCCGGGCCGCCGCTGGCCGGCATGACGTACACATCCGTGCTGCCCTGGGAGTTGCCCGTGAATGCGATCCAGCGCCCGTCGGGAGAAAAGCGCGGCATCCAGTCGCTGCCGGGATCACTCGTGAGGCGCTGTGCCACTCCGCCGGCGCGCGCCACTTCCCATAGATTGCCGTGTGCCACGAACACGATCCGCCCGCCGTGCAGGGTCGGGAAGCGCATCAGCGTCGTATCCGGAGCGGGGGCGGGCGTGGCATCGGGCGGATCGCTCGCCCCCGCGGCGGCGAAGGGGGCGCTCGCAAACGGCGCCGCGGCAGCCGCCGTGCGCAGCACGACCACGGCAGCGATGACCGCTGTCATGGCGGCCCTGGCCGCAGCAGGCCGGGTTGCGGCCATGTGGATTCCTCGGTGCATCAGGATCGAGCGCACGGCGATGCTAGCATCGGCCCGCCAGCGGACAGTGAGATGCGTGTCCACCTGGCGCGCGCGCAGCGCCTGGTGCGCGCGCAGCACTCCAGCACCGGCGCATCCCCGGGGCATGCCACTTCGAACTGTCGCTGCCTTATCGAGGCCTTATCGAAGCAATCCCGCTGTCAGGCCGCGAGATTGAATCGTTAGTGATACAGCCTGAGACCTCCCGATGAATGACGTCAGCCGCTACGCCTCCTCCGCCTCCCCGTCCTCGTCCTGCGTCCCGGCACCCTGCATGCCCAGCTCCTTGAGCTTGCGCGTCAGCGTATTGCGACCCCACCCGAGGAGTTTGGCGGCATCCTGGCGGTGGCCCTGCGTGTGGCGCAGGGCCACCGTGATCAGCGTGCGCTCGAAGGCGGGCATCGCGTCTTCCAGCAATGGGCGGGCGGGCGAGCGCGCCTGAACGTCGGCCCAGCGCGCGAGCTCGCCGGTCCAGTCGGCGTCGGCGGCGGCTGCCGCATCGCTCGCGAGCATCTCGGGTGGCAGATCCTCCAGTCGAATTTCATTACCGGGAGCCAGCACGGTCAGTCGACGGCAGAGGTTGACCAGTTCACGCACGTTGCCGGGCCAGCCATAACTGATGAGCCGCTCGCGCGCCTGGGAGCTCAGCGACTTGGGCTCCACACCCAGCTCCTGCGCGGCGATGTGCAGATAGTGGTGCAGCAGATCGGCGATATCTTCGCGTCGCGCGCGCAGCGGCGGCAGCTCGATACGGATGACGTTCAGACGGTGAAACAGGTCTTCGCGAAACAGCCCCGCGCGCGCGCGCTCCTCGAGATTCTGGTGCGTGGCCGCGATCACGCGCACATCCACGCGGATCGGCATCTGTCCGCCGACGCGATAGAACTCACCCTCGGCGAGCACGCGCAACAGCCGCGTCTGCAGCGGCGCGGACATGTCCCCGATCTCGTCGAGGAACAGCGTGCCGCCGTCGGCCTGCTCGAAGCGCCCGCGTCGCAGGGCATCCGCGCCGGTGAAGGCGCCCTTCTCATGCCCGAACAGCTCCGACTCCAGCAGCTCGCTGGGGATCGCCGAGGTATTCAGCGCGATGAACGGCTTGTGCGCGCGCGGACTGTGCTCGTGCAGGGCGCGCGCGGCCAATTCCTTGCCCGTGCCCGACTCCCCGGTGATGAGCACGTTCACGGCCGAGCGCGACAGCCGTCCGATCGCCCGAAATACCTGCTGCATGGCCGGCGCACGGCCAAGCAGCTCCGGGATGCGCGCGACCGCGCCCGGCGCAAAAGCGCCGCGCGCAGTCGCACCGGCTGCGGCAAAGCCCGACTGCCCTTCCGCCGATGCACCCGCTCCGCGGCCCGTGCCGGTGGCCACGCCCGCGGCGCGCCGCACCAGCTCCACCGCCTGATCGATGTCGAATGGCTTGGCGAGGTACTCGAACGCTCCTCCCTCGTAAGCCAACACCGCGTTGCCCAGGTCCGAATAGGCCGTCATCACGATCACCGGCAGACCCGGGTGCACGTCGTGGACACGCCGCAGCAGGTCCAACCCCGATTGCCCCGCCATGCGAATATCGGTGATCAGCACGTCGGGCGTGTCGCTGCGCAGAGCAGCCAGTGCGGGCTCCGCGGCGTCAAAAGCCTTGGGCAGCATGCCGCCGTTGCGCAGGGCGCGCTCGAGCACCCAGCGGATGGAGTTGTCGTCATCGACCAGCCAGACGCGCAGTGGTGCGGCCCCGGCCCCGGCAAGATTCGAAATGTTGACTGCACTCATGCAATAGCCTCCTCGGCCGCAAGCGGCAGCAGCAGGGAGAACACCGTATGTCCCGGCTCGCTGTCGAACTCAACGATGCCGTCGTGACGCGCAAGCAGCTCCTGAGCAACCGCCAGACCCAGGCCCGAGCCGTTCGGCCGGCCGGTCACCAGCGGATAGAACAGACTCTTCATCAGCTCCGGCGGCACACCGTGCCCGTTGTCTTCGACCTGGATCTTGGCCACCAGCCGGTGTCGCCGGGCCCCGATGGTGATATTGCCGGCCACTCGACTGCGCAGCACCACCCGCCCGCCCACGCTCGGCAGGGCCTGCAACGCATTGCGCGCCACGTTCAGCAGCGCCTGGATGATCTCGTTACGGTCCAGCTGCGCCGCGGGCAGGCTCGGATCGTAGTCGCGCTCCAGGGTCACGCCCGCCGGTGCCTCCCCGCGCACCAACCGAAACACGTGCTCGCACAGCTCGTGCACGTTGACGAGGCTCTTCATCGGCGGGCGTGACGGGCCGAGCATGCTGTCGACCAGGGCGCGCAGCCGGTCCGCCTCGTTGATGATCACCGCCGTGTACTCGGTGAGCGCCCCGTCCTGCAGCTCCCGGGAGAGCAATTGCGCGGCCCCGCGCAGTCCGCCAAGCGGGTTTTTGATCTCATGAGCCAGCTGCCGGATCATCAGGCGGTTGCCGTCCAGCCGCGAGAGCATCTCGCGTTCGCGCGCGAGGCGAGCCCGGGTGCGCGCATCGGCCAGCTCCAGCAGCAGGTGCGTGCCGGTCAGCTGCGCCGGCAGAGGCGTCACCGTGACATCCACCACGGCCGACTCGTGTGTGCGCGGCAGAGCCGCGGGCATCAATACGATCTCGTGGCCGGCGCAGGCTTCCTCGCGCTGCAGGGCACGATGCAGGATCTGCTCGAGTGCTTCGCACTGCGCGAACAGCTCGGTGATCGGTCGACCACGCGCCTGGTTGAGTCCCACGGCCAGCAGGTCCTGCGCGCCCACGTTGGCGTAGACGACGCAGCAGTGCGCGTCCAGTACCACGACGCCGGTGTATAGCGCATCGAGCAGCTCCGCGGAGTCGAAGTGCGCGAGCGGCGAGGCAGCCAGCGATTCAGCCGCCACCGTCGGGCCCTGCAAAAGCGGTGGAGCTGCTGGTCAGCGCCCCGGAGGAGCCGAAGCGGGATGCTGCGCCGTCGGCGACTGCGGGGAGTCCACCGAGGGGCGTCGAACATAGAAGATCACGGCCTGCGCCGTGCAGACGGTCCTGCCGCTGCCGTCCATGACATTGGCAGCCACCGTGTGCTGCCCTCGAACCGGCATATCGATCTGGAAGTTGACGCCGCTGTCGTCCGCCGGGGCCACGCTCTGACCGTCGTAGGTCACCTGCACATGATCTCCGGGGCGCAGGTCCGGGGCCAGCTGCAGGGTGACCGGCACCGAATCGGGCGCGTAGAACGACTGCTGCGCCTCGGGCTGCGTGATGAGGCAGGTCGTGTACGGGTCGGCAGCAGGCGCCGGCGCGGACTCCGTCTGCGCCGTCGGTACCGGCGTCGGCTGAAAGGTCTGCGCGGGAGCGATCTCGAGCTTCTGAGCGCCCGGCTGCGGTGTATCCGAATAGTGCACCACGCCCTGTGCGTCCACCCAGCGATAGGTCGTGGTCGCCCCGCTGCTGCCGCCGGGATCGGCCGCCAGCGCCGCTGCACCCGCAAGCATCACGGCCAACATCGCCGTGAGCATCGCCGCGAGCAGCCCGGGCCGCCGCGTGCGCGGCCCTGGTTCGACATAACGAGACAGAGCGTTTCGCATCGGCTCGGAGCATAACGCCGCGCGTGCCGCACGCACAAAAATGGGTGACGGCACTGTGCGCGCCGTCACCCATTGAGCGACCCGCCGGTGGGCCGAATTTCACGACCACCTCAGAGGCTGTAGTACATATCGAACTCGACCGGATGCGTGGTCATACGCAGGCGCGTGACTTCCTGCATTTTCAGTTCGACATAGGCGTCCAGCAGATCATCCGTGAACACACCACCTCTCAGCAGGAACTCGCGGTCCGCGTTCAGTTGCTCGATCGCCATATCGAGCGAGTGACACACGGTCGGGATGTGCTTCGCTTCCTCGGGCTCCAGGTCATACAGATCCTTGTCGGCCGGATCGCCCGGATGGATCTTGTTCTGAATGCCGTCGAGCCCCGCCATCATCATCGCCGCAAAGGCGAAGTATGGGTTGGCGGTGCCGTCCGGGAAGCGTACCTCGATGCGCCGCGCCTTGGGGCTCGACACCCACGGTACCCGGATCGAAGCTGAGCGGTTGCGCGCGGAATACGCCAGCATCACCGGCGCTTCGAACCCCGGCACCAGCCGCTTGTAGCTGTTGGTGGTGGCGTTCGTGAGCGCATTCAGCGCCTTGGCGTGCTTGATGATCCCGCCGATGTAGTACAGACAGGTGTCCGAGAGCCCGGCGTATTTGTCACCGGCGAAGATGTTCTGGCCGCCCTTGCCCAGCGACTGGTGCACGTGCATGCCGTTGCCGTTGTCGCCGACGAGCGGCTTGGGCATGAAGGTCACGGTCTTGCCGAAGTTGTGTGCGACGTTATGCAGCGCGTACTTGAGGATCTGCACCTGGTCGGCCTTCCTGACCAGGGTGCTCGCGCCGATACCGATTTCCGCCTGTCCGGCAGTGGCGACCTCGTGGTGATGCACCTCGACGGTCAGCCCCATGTCCTCGCAGGCCTTGCACATCGCGCTGCGCAGGTCCTGGTAGGCATCCACCGGCGGCACCGGGAAGTAACCGCCCTTGATGCCCGGCCGGTGGCCACGGTTGCCCTCCTCGAAGGCGGTCCCGGAGGCCCAGGCGCCCTCGGCGGAGTCGACGTGGTAGAAGGCGCCGTTGACTTCCGCGCCCCAGCGCACTCCATCGAAGATGAAGAATTCGTTCTCCGGCCCAAACAGGGCCGTATCGGCGATGCCGGTGGACTTGAGATACGCCTCGGCGCGCTTGGCGAGCGAGCGCGGATCGCGTCCGTAGCCCTGCATTGTCGTGGGCTCGATGACGTCGCAGCGGATATTGACCGTAGTCTGCTCGAAGAACGGATCGATCACGGCCGTGGAGGCGTCGGGCATCAGGATCATGTCCGAGTCATTGATGCCCTTCCACCCGGCGATCGACGACCCGTCGAACATCTTGCCTTCTTCGAAGAACCCTTCGGTCACGTAGCGGGAAGGGATGCTGACGTGCTGTTCCTTGCCCCGGGTATCGGTGAATCGCAGGTCGGCCCACTTCACCTCCTTGTCCTTGATCAGTTTCACCACATCGCTTGAAGTCATATCGCCTCCGAATGAATCTGCTTCTTTTGGTGCACGCAGGCCCCGCACGACTGCAGGGCTTGTGCCACCTGCCCGCCCGCTACAAAGCCTTGGAATTTCAGTGGATTACAAAGGCCGTCCCGCGGCCTGGTCTCGCCGACGCACGATTATAGTGCGCCGGGCCGGACTGCGCCCCAGTCTTGAGCATGCGGGTAGCCAGCGCGCGTGCCCGTATATACTCGCGCGCTTCGCGCCGGAAGGCCCTATTGGCACAGCGTCGTCTCAATCCTGGATGGCAAAGCACACCCCCAACGCATTCCCACCGCGCACCTTCCAGGACCTGATTTTTGCTCTGCAGCGCTTTTGGTCGCAGCGCGGCTGCGTGATCCTGCAACCCTACGACATGGCAGTCGGGGCCGGCACCTTCCATACCGCGACCTTCCTGCGCGCCATCGGCCCGGAGCCCTGGCGAGCCGCCTACGTGCAGCCCTCTCGCCGTCCCACCGACGGACGCTACGGCGACAACCCGTTCCGCCTGCAGCACTACTACCAGTTTCAGGTACTCATCAAACCTTCGCCCCTCGACATCCTCGAGCTGTACCTCGACAGCCTGCGCTCGCTCGGCTTCGATCCGCGGGTGCACGACGTGCGCTTCGTCGAGGACGATTGGGAGTCCCCGACGCTCGGCGCCTGGGGATTGGGCTGGGAGGTGTGGCTCAACGGCATGGAGATCACGCAGTTCACCTATTTTCAGCAGGTCGGCGGGCTCGACTGCCAGCCGGTCAGCGGCGAGATCACCTATGGTCTCGAGCGCCTTGCCATGTACCTGCAGGGCGTGGAGAGCCTGTTCGACATCGTCTGGGCCGAGGGACCGCAGGGCGTGGTCACCTACGGCGACGTGTTCCACCAGAACGAGGTCGAGCAATCCAAATACAATTTCGAATACGCCGATACCGCGGTGCTGCTGCGGCACTTCGACGAGCACGAGCGCGCCTGTAACGAGCTGCTCGCGGCCTCGCTCCCCCTGCCGGCCTACGAACAGGTGCTGCAGGCCTCGCATGCCTTCAACCTGCTGGACGCGCGCCGCGCGATCTCCGTCACCGAGCGCGCCGCCTACATTCTGCGTGTGCGCACCCTCGCGCGCGCCGTCGCCCGCGCCTACTACGCGAGCCGCGAGGCCGCCGGCTTTCCTCTGCTGAAGGGGCCACTGCCGAAGGGCCCACTGCCGAAGGGCAGCGCGCCGGCATGAGTGGCGCAGCCTCCGATACAGCACCGTCTGCCGAGGCTGCGGCGACGAGCGCCGCGCCATCGGCCGCGCGCGCGCGCTCCGAACGGCGCGACCTGCTGGTGGAGCTCGGCACCGAGGAGCTGCCCCCCAAGGCGCTCCGGGCCCTCGGCGAGGCGTTTGCGGCCGCCGTGCACGCCGGACTGGTGCGCGCCGCGCTGCTCCGCGCCGGGACCGGCGCCGACGCCGACGCCGGAACTGACGCCGGAACTGGCGCTGGCGCCGGTACTGGCGCCGGCAGGGATGCGACTGCCCTCGAGCATTTCGCGACGCCGCGGCGTCTCGCGGTGCTGGTACGCCGCGTCGCCGCGCAGCAGCCCGATCAGCTGATCCGGCGCCGTGGGCCGCCGCTCGGCGTAGGCTTCGATGCCGCAGGGGTCCCTACGCGCGCGGCCACGGCCTTCGCCGCCGGCTGCGGCGTCAGCGTCGAGGCGCTCGGCCGCGAGCGCGATGCGCGCGGCACCGAGTATCTCGCGTTCGAAGGCCGGCGCAGCGGGCAGAGCATCCAGCAACTGCTGCCGCAGATCCTGCGCGACGCGCTCGAGGCGCTGCCCATTCCCAAGCGCATGCGCTGGGGGCACCTGACCGAGCAATTCGTGCGCCCGGTGCACTGGCTGGTGCTGCTGTTCGGAGGCGAGGTACTGCCCGCGACGCTGCTGGGCGTGAACGCCGGTGATGTCTCCTACGGGCACCGCTTCATGGCGCCGCGCCCGCTGCGGCTGCGCGCCCCGCGCAGCTACGCGCAGTCGCTGTGGGTACGCGGCAAGGTCATCGCCCGCTTCGAGAGCCGCCGCGCCGAAATCCACTCGCAGGTGGCCGCGCTCGCCGAGCAGCTCGGCGGCCGGGCGATCATCGAGCCCGCACTGCTCGATGAGGTGACCGCGCTGGTGGAGTGGCCGGTGGCGCTGGCGGGCTCCTTCGAGGAGCGCTTCCTCGCGCTGCCGCGCGAGGTGCTGCTGGCAACGCTGCAGGCACATCAGCGTTACTTCGCCGTCCAGAACGGCGGCGGGGAGCTGCTGCCCAGATTCATCACCGTGGCCAACATCGACAGTCCCGAGCCCGAGCTCGTGCGCGCCGGCAACGAGCGCGTGGTCCGGCCGCGCCTGGCCGACGCGGCCTTCTTCTGGGAGCAGGACCGCCGCTTCGCGCTCGCGGCGCGCCGCCCGGCGCTCGATGCGGTCAGCTTCCAGGCGCAGCTGGGCTCACTCGGCGCGCGCACCGAGCGCATCGCGTCGCTCGCCGCGATCATCGCCCGCGCGATCGTCGCCGATGCGGATGAGACGGCGCGGGCCGCGCAGCTGTGCAAATGCGACCTGCTCACGGCGATGGTCGGCGAATTCCCCGAGCTTCAGGGCGTCATGGGCCGCTACTACGCGCTCGCGGACGGCGAGGGCGCGCGCGTTGCCGAGGCGATCGCCGAACACTATCTGCCGCGCGGCGCCGGGGACCGTCTGCCGGCCTCCCGCGTGGGGGATGCGCTCGCGCTGGCCGACAAGCTCGATCTGCTGGCCGGTATTTTCGCCATCGACCAGAAGCCGTCGGGAACACGCGATCCGTTCGGATTGCGCCGCGCGGCCATCGGCGCCCTTCGGATCGTGCTCGAGCACCGCCTCGAGCTCGACGTGCGCGCGCTGCTCGATGTGGCCGTACGGGCCCAGCCGCTGCCGGGCATCGAAGCGCGCAGCGCGGCGCTGCTGGATGAAATCTACGACTACCTGATGGAGCGGCTGCGCGCACAGTATCTCGAGCGCAGCGCCGAGAACGGCATCAGCACCGAGCTGTTCGACGCGGTGCTCGCCACGCGCCCACACTCCGTGCTGGATGTGGATGCACGGCTGCGGGCGCTGGTCGGCTTCATGGCGCGACCCGAGGGCGCGAGCCTCGCCGCCGCCAACAAGCGCATCGCCAACATCCTGCGTAAATCCGCCGCGAACGCGGACGCCGGCGCGAGCGACGCCGATGGATCGCGCGTGAACGCTGACGCGGCCGGCGAGGCCGGCGACGGCAGCCCGGCACGGTCGCGCGTGGACGCGGCGCTGCTGCGTGAGCAGGCCGAGCACGCCCTGCACGCGGCGCTGCGGGGGCTGCACGCCGAGGTGCTCGCGGCGATCGGTCAGCGGGACTACGAGCTTGCCCTCGACCGTCTCGCGGGCCTGCGGCCGACCGTGGACGCGTTCTTCGACCAGGTGCTGGTCAACGATCCGGACGCGGCGCTGCGCGCCAACCGCCTGATGCTGCTGGCGGAGCTGCGCGCACTGTTCGCGCGCATCGCGGAGCTGTCGTTGCTGCCGGGTTGATGGGCGTGCGCCAGGCCATCGGCTCGCTGCTGTTCACCGTGTTCTTCATGGCCTGGACCTTCTTCTACGCCATCTTCTTCGTGGTGGCGTGCCTGTTCCTGCCGTTCCGGGGGCGTTTCCAGCTGGCACGCGTGTGGGCGCGCGTGATCCTGTGGGTGCTGCGCCGGATGTGCCGGCTCGAGCACCGCGTCGAGGGCACCGAACGCCTGCCACCCGGCAACCATGTGGTGCTGATGAAGCACTCCTCGAGCTGGGAGACGGTCGCACAGGCGCTGCTGCTGCCGCCCCAGGTCTGGGTGCTCAAGCGCGAGCTGACCTGGATCCCGTTCGTCGGCTGGGGCATTTGCCAGCTGCATGCGATCGCGGTCAATCGCCGCGGCGGCTCGGCGGCAGTACGCGACGTGCTCGAGCAGGGTAAGCGGCGCCTGCGCGAGGGCGAGTGGGTCGTGATCTTCCCCGAAGGTACGCGCATGCCGCCCGGGGAGACGCGCAAGTACGGCGTCAGCGGAGCGATGCTCGCGGCCGCCACCGGCAAGCTGATCGTGCCGGTCGCCCACGACTCGGGTTACTACTGGCCGCGCCGTGGTCTGATGAAGAAGAGCGGCGTGATCCGCGTGGTCATTGGTCCGCCGATCAGCGCCGTGGAACGCGATCCGCGCGAGGTCAATCTCGAAGCGCAGCGCTGGATCGAGGCGCACTCGGGGCCCGCGAGAGCTTCGGGAGAGGCAGCGGGTCCGGCGCCGTAAGGATCGAGGCCATGCCGGCCCGGCTCGACGCTGCGGCCGCAGTCTACGGCCTTCGGTCGCGGGGATCGTCCCCGGCAATCGCGCCACGGAGCAATGTCGAAGGGCGCCTACAGCGCCGCCGCCGCCGCGTGTGGTATCCCATTCGCCCACTTCGCGAGGAGGGCGCTATGGATGAGCGATTGATACCGTGGCAGCTGGCGCGCCTGCAGTCCGCGGCACACGCGTTCCCCTGGCCGATTCCCACCCAGGTCATCTCCAACGGGGAATTCCTGCCCGCGCCGCAGAACGCGCGGCAGCGGGAAGTGGCATCACGCATACGCCTCCTTGCCGACGCACTCGCCCCCCACCACGGCCTCGACCGCCGGGCTTTCCTCGCAAGCCCCGCCGGTATGGCCGCGGCCTTCACGGCGATGAATGCCGTCTACGGCGCGTTGTTCGGCGTCGACCCCGCCGA
The DNA here is from genome assembly GCA_030038755.1 of Gammaproteobacteria bacterium. Classification (GTDB taxonomy): domain Bacteria; phylum Pseudomonadota; class Gammaproteobacteria; order Steroidobacterales; family Steroidobacteraceae; genus FEN-1191. The sequence continues at coordinate 4,470 of JASHSK010000295.1, read as the reverse complement.
GGCGGCCGAGCCGGGCGCCGCGGCCGAACGCGCCGCCGCCCTCGGTACGCAGACCATCATCGATCTGCACACGCACTGCGTGCGCGACGCTTCCGGCCCGGGTCTGCAGTACTTCGCGGAGCTGCGCGAGCGCACGCGCGAGAGACTCGAGAGTCCCGCGCTGTCCGAGCGGGTTGCAACGCTGAGCGATCCGCATCTGTGCACCTACGTGCGCGAGATCTGGCTGGACAGCGATACCAAGATCGCCGCGCTGTCCGGCGCGCCCTCCGACACGCGCAGCGACTGGCTGCTGCCCAACCACGCGATCGCGGCGGCGCGCGCCAGCATCAATCGCTTCGCCGGCTCGCGACGGTCGCTGTCGCACTTCATCTTCACTCCGGGGCAGCCCGGCTGGCTCGACGCGATCGACCGGGGCATCGAGGAGCTCAGGCCCGATGCCTTCAAGGGGTATACGATCGGCGACAACACCCACAAGGATCTGAGCCGCTATCCGTGGCGCATGGATGACGAGCGCATCGCCTACAGGGGCTATGAAAAATTCCTCAGGGCCGGCATCCGCAACGTCGCGGTCCACAAGGGTCTGTTCACTCTGAGTGACGCGCGGCACTTCCCGCACCTCGAGCCGTACGCCCGGGTGGACGACGTCGGCAGGGCGGCGCGCGACTGGCCGCAGCTGAACTTCCTGATCTATCACGCCGGCTATCGCTACAGCGGAGAGGGCGAACCGTCGATCGCCCTCGGCGAATTCGAGCGAACCGGCCGTATGCAGTGGGTCAGCGATCTGGCCGACATCCCCGCCCGCTTTGGCGTCGACAACGTCTATGCCGACATCGGTGCGAGCTTCGCCGCCTGCTGCGTCACCGAGCCGCACACGGCCGCGGCGATGCTCGGTATTCTGGTGAAGGGACTGGGCGCCGACCACGTCGTCTGGGGCACCGACTCCATCTGGTTCGGCTCTCCGCAGTGGCAGATCGAGGCGCTGCGGCGCCTCGAAATTCCCGAGGCCATGCAGCGCAATCACGGTTTCGCCCCGCTCGGCCCGGCCAATGGACCGATCAAGAGCGCGGTCTTCGGCATGAACGCCGCGCGACTGCAGCCGCTGTCCGTGACGCCACGCTGGGAGCGCAACGATGCGCTCGAGCAGCATCGTCTTGCCTATCGCGCGCGGGGCTATCCGCGCAGTAATCGCGCCTACGGATACATCCAGGTCGCCGGCTGAGGGAGCTCAGATCCCATGAAAGGGTCGCCGATTACGCCGCCGCAGCCGTTGTCTCGCCATCCGGCGCGTCGCTACCTATACTTACGCGGAAACAGGGAGGTTCGCGCGCATGTCCCTCAGGCGTCTTCTTGGCTGCGGTCTGACCGCCGCCGTGCTGGCCGCGGGGCTGTCTTTGGCCACGGCGGATGGTGCGTCGGCGACGGGGAAGGGAGTGCTCGGCGTGGTGGTTACCAATCCACCGCCGCAGTTCCATGGCGCGCTGGTCGCGCGCGTCGCACCCGGCAGCGCTGCCGCACAAGCCGGGCTGCAAATACAGGACCTGATCGTTGAAGCCGACTCGCAGCCGATCTCTTCGGCCACCGATCTGACCACCTACGTCACCAGCCATCGCGCGGGCGATCGCATCACGTTCACCGTGATGCGCTGGAACGGCGGGTCCTTCGCACACATCCAGCTCGCCGCCACGCTCGGTTCGGCGGGCGGCCAGGGCAGTCTCGGCGCCGCTGTCCCGGCGGCCGGCAGCCCCGCGGCGCCGGGGCGGGCGGCGTCCTCGGGTACCCCGGCACGAGGGCTGACCGACGTCTCCTGGACCACCTTTACCGATCCTTACGAAGATGCATTCACCATCGAGGTTCCGCAAGGCTGGAAGGTGGTCGGCGGCGTGGTTCGCAAGGACCCCAACCCGTTGTGGCCGCGCCTGGTGCTGCGCGTGCTGTCGCCCGACCGACGCACCCTGATCGCGGTCGGCGACCCGGATAGCGTTCCCTACAGCGAGCCCATCGAAGCCCGCGACTACGTGCGCCGTTTCACCGAAGGCGCCATGAGCGTGGCGTGCATGGGGTTGAACATCAGCGACGTCGCCGACTTGCCCGACGTGGTGCGGTTTGCCAACGCCAACTCGCTCGTGGCCTACCAATGGAGCGCGGCCCACGCATCGTTTACCTGCAACGGCGACCGACAGGCGGGTATGTCCGGAGAAGCCATTGCGGTGCTGCAGTTCCAGCCGAGTGTGCGCAACGGGCACGCACAGACACTCGCCGGGTTCGTAACGACGAGCGGGCAGCAGAATGCGGCAGACCAGCTGTTGAATCACATCGTTGCCAGCCTGCATCAGAACGACGAGTGGACGAGGCGGCAGGAGACGGCGGCGGGATCGCTCGCCGCCGGTGCGATGGCCCGATGGCAGGGCGAGCAGCAGCAATTCCAGCAGGTGGACGATGCGATCACCGACACCGCGCATTACGTCGCGCCGGACGGGCAGCGCTACGATCTCGACGATAGACCCCAGTATCAGTGGCGCACCCCGGACGGCCACACGGTCGGCACCGATACGCCGACTCCGCCCACCCCCGGCGCGACGCAGCTCCAGCTGGTGCCGTCGCAATAGCGGCCGCGCACGCCGCTCGCTCATTCCTGCGCCCGGCGGGCCGTCACCCGGCGTGATCGCGGGAACGCGATCCAGTCGACAGGGCGGCTGCCCGGCCCGCTGGCAAACTCGCGCGCATGCGATCGCTGATCGGCTGGCTCTGCGCGCTGGTGCTCGGCTCACTGGGCTGGTGGCTCGGTGGCATCATCGGCATCGGCACTGCGCTGCTGCTCAGCTGCCTCGGCAGCGCAGTGGGTCTGTGGGTGGGCTTTCGCTGGTTTGATCAGAACCTGAAGTAGCGCCCGGGGCCTCCAGGTATAGTCAACGTTCCGGGATCGGCGCTCGTGGCCGCAAGCGCCACCCCCCGCGCCTCCCTTGCGAGGTCGTCATGCAGAAGGCCGTCCTCATCCTCCGGGCGCTGGTCAGTCTCTTCGGCATCGCGCTCATCGTGCTCGGCGCCCTGTTCTGGGCCAACCGCGCGCTGACGCTCATACCGCTGCACATGCTGCTCGGCGTGCTGTTCGTCCTGTGCCTGTGGGGCCTGGTCGCGCTGGGTTTCTACGCGCGCCTGCGCGCGCCGCTACCGCTCATCGTTCTGATCTGGAGCCTGATCGTTCCCGCGCTCGGTGTGGAGCAGGTGCGGCTGCTGGCGGGCCCGCATCGCCTGCTCATCCAGTGGGTGCATCTGCTGGTGGGTCTCATCGCCATGGGAATCGGACACGGCCTGGCCCGCCGGATCTCCGGGGCGTGGCGCGCCGTCAGATATCCAGGTTCGTCACCGTCAGCGCATTCTTCTCGATGAATTCGCGCCGCGGCTCGACCTGATCACCCATGAGGGTCGTGAAGATCTCGTCCGAGGCGACGGCATCCTCGATCCGCACCTGCATCAGCCGGCGGGTCTGCGGGTTGATGGTGGTCTCCCACAGCTGCTCGGGATTCATCTCCCCGAGCCCCTTGTAGCGCTGGATGGTCTGACCCTTGCGCGCCTGCTCGAACAGCCACGCCATCGCCTGCTTGAAGGAGCTGATGTCCTCGCGCTCGCCGCTGCGTGTCACGTAGGCACCCTCGCCGATGAGGCCGGCGAGCGTGCGGCCGAGATCCGCGATGCGACGGTACTCGGCCGACTCGAAGAACTCCCGGTGCAGCAGCTTCTCCGCGGTGAAGCCGTGCTCGGTCTTGCGCACGCCCACGCGCAGCGGCTGCCCGTCGGCGCCGGGACGCGCCGCGAGCTTGTACTGGCTGCGGCCTTCGCTGCGCGCGTTCAGCCGTGCCTCGAGCTGCGCGGTCCAGCCGCGCATGAATTCCAGCTGGCTGAACTGCGCCGCCGTGACTTCGGGTACGTAGATCAGCTCCTCGAGCAGCCGTTCGTCGTAGCGCCGCGCCCAGCGATGGATGATCGACTGCACTTCCATATAGCGGCGTGCAAGCATCTCGAAGGCCGAGCCGGACAGCCCCTGCGCGCTGGCGTTCACGAACAGCGCCGCCTCCTCGAGCGCGGCGTTCAGCAGCAGCGCGTTGAGCTCGTTGTCGTCCTTGACGTAGACCTCCTGCTTGCCGCGCTTGACCTTGTAGAGCGGCGGCTGCGCGATGTAGATATGACCGCGCTCGATCAACAGCGGAATCTGCCGGTAGAAGAAGGTCAACAGCAGCGTGCGGATGTGGCTGCCGTCAACATCAGCGTCAGTCATCAGAACCACGCGGTGATACCGCAGCTTCTCGATATCGAAGTCCTCGCGCCCTATGCCGCAGCCGAGCGCGGTGATCAGCGTGCCGACTTCGGCGGAGGCGAGCATCTTGTCGAAGCGCGCCTTCTCGACGTTGAGGATCTTGCCCTTCAGCGGCAGGATCGCCTGCGTGCGGCGGTCGCGCCCCTGCTTGGCCGAGC
>JASHSK010000038.1 GCA_030038755.1 Gammaproteobacteria bacterium | reverse complement strand
GTCGGGCAGCACCTCGCTCGTGTAGACCGGCATGGCCCTGAGCGGTCTGCGCAGCTGGCGAAGGACGAACGCATAGGGCAGGGGATCGGGTGCCAGCTTCGGTCCGTCACCGCCGCCGCCCTCGCCCTGATAGCCGTGACATTCGTAGCAACCATCGACGGCAAACAGCTGCTTACCGCGCGCCGCATTGCCCGACGGCTCGGCGTTCTGGGCCTTGGCCGGCGCCGATACGATCGCTGCAGCCCCGGCTCCGACGACACACAGGCTCGCCGCCAGGTAGATCAGTCGTCGCATGGGACCTTCTCCTCAGCGGCCCTGCGAGACAACATCGATGAGCGCCGGTTCGCCGCGTTTGACCCGGGCGACCGCACGCTTCAGCGCCGGGCCCAGATCCCTGGGATCCGCGATCGGGCCCTCGCCATAGACGCCCATGGACCTGGCCAGCTCGGCGTAACTGATGTTCGGATCCGTGATGTCGCAGGCGATTCCGACTCTCTGGATGCCCCGCTGGCGACGGTTGGCGATGTACTGCAGCTGCATGAGCTCCTCGTGGTAACAACGGTTGTTGTGGACCAGGTACAGAATCGGAATGCGCTCGTGAGCCGCGGTAAACAACACGCCGGGACTGAACATCAGATCGCCGTCGCCGGTGATCGAGACGGTGAGGCGGCCATACTTCTGATTGGCCAATGCGGCCCCCAGGCTCGCGGGCGTTATATAGCCGATTCCTGCCGCGCCCTGGGCGCCGATGTACTGGTAGTGGTGATCGGCGGCCCACAGCTTCTGGGGCCAGCCGCTCTGGAACGCCGTCGGTGACACGAGCGACCAGTCCTCATCCTTGATGGCGTAGTACAGCTCCTGGCACATGCGCGGCATCGAGATAGGACTGGCATCCCAGCCGTATGCAGCGGCCTGCTTGGCCAGCTCGAGGTCCTGCAGATGGGCCTGCGCGAACATCCGTCCTCGCGCCTGCAACGCCGAGCTGCGACCCGCCGGCAGCTTGCGCTTCACGGCTTCGATCAGCGACGGCAGTGTCGCCTCGGAGTCCGCCTCCACGGCCAGCGTGAAGTTGCCGGCATAGCGCTGCATCTCGTGATAATTGCCCTTGGGCGCCAGCTCGCTCGCGGAGATGCTGATCGACATGCTGCCGGGCGGCAGGACCGGTTTCAGATTGCCGTCGCGGTCCTGTTCGGTGACCAGGTTAAAGGGGCTTCCGGGTTCGAGCGCCAGCAGCACATCGGCGCTGCCCAGCAGGCTGCGTAGCTGCGAGCGCTGGTTCAGCGGATGACGCCAGGGAAAATTCATCCGGTTGCCGCCATCGCATACGGGCGCCTGCAGGGTCTCGGCCAGCTCGATCAGATTCTTCAGCCCCTCGGGGGTACGTGCCATCCGATCGGCATACAGGACCGGATTGTCGGCGTTGACCAGCTTGTCGGCGATCTCCTCGACCACCGTCTCGTCGGCGGCCGGCGGCGAGATGCGCGGCAGCCTGGGGATAGGCGGACGGCGTTGGTTGCCACCCGGTATCTCGTCCTCCTGCATGTTCGTGTCCACCGCCAGCAGGACCGGTCCATAGGGCGGTGTCATCGCAAATTTATACGCGCGGGTCGCTGACTCGCCGAAATGCCCCAGCGAACCGGGGGTGGAGTCCCACTTGGTGTAGTCCCGAACCATCGCGGGAGCGTCCGTGCCGCTGTGATCCCATTTGTCGCCTCCGCCACGGCGTATGGCGTCGAGCGAGGCCGAAGTGATCATGAAGATGGGCACGCGATCGGCGTAGGCGTTGTAGATGGCCATGCTGGCGTGCTGCAGGCCGACCACTCCGTGCATGCCGCAGGCCATCGGCTTGCCTTCGATCTTGGCGTAGCCGTGACACATCGCCACCGACGCTTCCTCGTGCAAGGTCAGCAGCGAGCGCATTTTCGGCTCGGTCACCATGCCGTAATTGAGGATCGACTCGTGCAGGCCCATGAAGGTATTGCCGGGGGTTGCCGCGAAGTACTCGATACCGAGACCACGCAGCACGTCGGTCATGTAGTCCCCGCCGCAGCTGGCGTACGTCAGTGTCCGCTCCTCGGCCTGATAGGGCGGCTGAGCCGAAGGAGAGTCGCCGCGTTCGGCGTGGGCCTCGCGGGCCGACGTCTGCGCCGAGGCCAGGAGCGGCGCCGCCGCTGCCGCCACTACGCCGCCAAGTGCGGCCCCGGCCAAAAGCTGGCGCCGCGTAATGTCAGTCACCTTCTCCGGATCGTCAGCCATTGCGGTCTCCTGGTTCGTAACCCCCCCGGGTGCCCAACGCCAACTATAAGTCTGAAGCGTCGCATTTAAAACCTCGCATCAGGGAGATGCGGCAGTGCGGCCGCAGACCTCGGCCGGCTGGGTCCCTCGCGACGGGCGGCGGCTGCCGCGTTTACGCATCGTCGCCTTACGGCAGCCCTTCGCCAGCACCTCAGAAGGTCGTGTTCACCTGCAGTCCAAGCTGTCTCGGATTGCTGTAGAGACCAGGGCCATTCAGGTACACCGCGTTCGCGAGATTGGTTGCATAGAGCGTCGCGGTCCACCGGCCGGCGTTCCAATCCAGATACCCGCTCCATACCGAATGTCCCGGCAGCAGGAAATAGTCGTCGCTCTGAAACAGGCTCGAATAGCTCTTGTCCTGGTACGCGTACACGGCGCGCGGCGTCAACGACATATTGCCAACAGGAATGGTGTATTGAATGCTCGCATTGGCGCTGAACAGGGGCGCAAACGGCAGCTCCTCGCCGGACAACGATATTAGATAAGGCTTGTAGTTGGTGCAGTTGCTGTTGGTCGCGTTGGGAACCTCACCGGCGGCGCACTGGTTCGTAATCCCGTAATCGCTGGGGAATTTGTAGGTTTCGGCATCAATGAGCGGTCCCAGTATCGACTTGTTGAGAGCCGCGCTCAGGTTGAAGGAGAAGCCTCCCACCCGCGACTGCATCGAGGCCTCGAGCCCCTTGATGATGGAGAAGGGGATATTCGACCCCGCCGAGGATGTCGCGTTGTTCGGGTCGAAGATGGTCTCTATCATGGAATAGTACTGCGTATAGTACCCGCCGACCTGCGTCAGCACGTGCCCGCCGGCCAGCGTGCCCTTCCATCCGAGCTCATAGTCGTGCGTGGTCTCCTTGTTGGCCGGCGGCGTACTCCCCTGGTTATTTTCGCCCGGCTTGTAGCCGCGCGCCCAGAAGGCATAAAAGAACTGCCCCTGCACCGGCGTCCAGTTCAGGCCGACCTTGCCGGTTGGAGTCAGGCTGTCGCTCCAACCGATCGAGTTATGCGTTAACTCCGATTTGTAGGGTGGTGGCAGGCTGAGGACCAATCCTCCGGCGTGCGAGGGCTCCTGGTCCCAATTCTCGCGGACCCCCACCAGCAGTTGCAGCGTGGGAGTGAACTGCCAGGTCATTTGGCCGAACACACCCTCCGTTTTGATCCAGAGGAATTCGCGGTTCCAGAGAGTGATATCCGGGGCTGCCGCCGTGAACGGCGGGCCGTAGTCCTCGCCGAAGCTGGTGAACTCCTCGCGGTTGAAGGCCCAGGCCGCGCCGGTTATCCAGGTGAACTTGCCCGTGGTGGGCGAAATCGCGTTGATTTCCTCGCTGTAGGTGTGAACCGTTTGGGTACCATAGGTGTACCCATAATTTATCGAGTCATTCGTCGAGGATGAATTCGTGTAGACATTGATCTCCTGGTCGCCGCTCATCGACCGCAGCACGATACCGCCCGGTAACGTGTAGCGCAGTTCCTCACCATAGAAATCGATGCTCTGATCGTCGAGCAGACCGGTATCCCAATTATTCAGCACATATGGGGATCCCGAGTAGCCTGGATAATCGATATTGTGGCAAACCGGTGCGGTGCCCTCGCCCGGGGGGCAAGGCTGTCCGGGCAGGGGAGGGAAGGAATTGGTATCGGGCTGCATCGGTACGCCCTGGGAGTCGTCGTTATCGATCTCGATCTTCGTCAGCGACTGGAAATTGTCGGTGGGCCTCCAGAGCACGCCAAGGCGTGCATCCCTGTTATCGATGTTGCCCGGATCGATGATCGTCTTATTCGACGTGGGAGCGCTGCCGGGGATGAAATGTGGGCCGCCTAGATCGGGACCGTCCAGCTCTGCTCCTTCGTCGTAAAAATAGCTGCCGCTGGTCTCTTCGTTGAGCGCCAGACGCAGCGCGAGGGTGTCGCTCGCGGGGAGATTCACGGCACCCTGGAATCTGGTATCACTGTACGTAGCCACTTGAGCCGTCGCGTAACCATTGACGCCCTTGAAGTTGGGGTCCTGCGAGGTAACTTCGATGGCCCCGCCGGTCGAATTGACGCCGGCGAAAGTGCCTTGCGGCCCACGCAGGACCTCGACGTCGGCGATGTCGAAATAGGGTGTATTGAGCCCCACGCCGTCTTCGTTATTGGACAACCCGTCGTGAACCATGGCGATACCATTCTGGCCGTCGCCACCCACGGGTGAGTAGCCGATACCGCGGATGTTTACGTATTGGGTGGTGCCGCCGTTGGTGACCGTCAGGTTCGGTGCGATTTGTTGCAGACTTTGGACGCTGGTGATCTGCTGCGCCTGCAGCTGGTCGCCCGAAACGGCCACGACCGAGATCGGTGTGGTCTGTACGTCCTGCGCGCGGCGCTCGGCGGTGACCACCACCTCCTGGAGCGTACCCGTGGCCGCGTTGGTCTGTGCCGTGGTGCTCTGGTCGGGTGCCGCCGCGTCAGGTGCCGTCGCGTCAGCCGCAACCGTGTCCGGTGCCGCCGCAGCAGGTGGGGCCGGGTCAGCGGCAGCGGGGTCGGATGCGGTCGGGTCAGGTGCACCCGCTGCGGTGGAAGTGGTCCGCGGGGAAGCGACGGCCTCAGGATTCGCACTGCTTATCGATGACGAGAAATGGCCGATCGTAACGACGCCGGTGGAAGTGATTCTGTATTCCAGGCCGGTCGACGTAAGCAGCATTGCCAACGCACGCGCTGCCGTATATCGGCCGTTGACTCCGGCCGTCATCCACTGGGAAACCTGATCCGCGGCGCTGACCACCTGCAGGTCCGCCTGCCTTGAGAAGCGTACCAACGCCGTCGGCAGGTCGGACGGAGGGATATGGAAGTTCATCATCGAATCCCAGCCAGCCGCTCGTGCTTTTGGAATCGCAGCCGCTGAGACGAAAATGATCATCAGAAGTAGCGCGATCCTGATACCTGCCACCGGCCGGCCGGCCTTCGATGGACCCATAGCAGCACCCCCCGCGGGTCTGTAGTTGGCGAATGCAGGCGCTCGCTCATGGCGCCCGATGTCTACACCTAGACGATCAGGGGTCCATCAGCGGACAGGGAGGCCGATTCCTCCGGCGCGACGTACAGCTGCCTCAGCGCCGGGACAGAATGATCGTATCGGGGTGACTCCGATCAAGAATGACCGGGAAGACGGTCGGTAAGCTGTCGATCCATCCATCGATCGATCGCAGGAAAACCGTACCGGTGAATCGCTCTGCTGCCAGGGACGGATCCGCTATCACCAGAGGGCGGATAGCGTAGCGGTTGATCGCCTCAATGACGTCGTTGAGCGAGGCGTCGGCGAATTCGAGCCGTCCCTCGCGCCAGGCAATCGCACTGTCCTTGTCGATCAGATAAAAATGTACCAGCCCGGTCGCCGAGACGGTCAGCTTCTCGCCGGCCTTGAGCTCAAACACCGCCCGATCGTTCGGTGTCGATGGCTGCCGAGATCTGCCTGAGACTGTCGCGTCGGCGTTGCCGGCGCGGACCGAGACGTTAACCGTGCCTTCAACGACGCTTACCGCAACCTGCTGCGTATTCTTCTGCATGTCGAAGGCCGTACCGGTCGCCACGACTTCCACATTGGCGGCTGTGACCACGAACGGCCATGACGCGTCATGCTTGTCCTGGAAGTAAGCCTCTCCGCTCACCAGCGCCAGCAGTCTGCGCCTTCGAGTATATTCGACCTCTATGGCCGAACGTCCCCCAAGGTCAACCGTGGATCCGTCTTTCAGCACGACCGTTCGTTGTTGTGCCGGCGGTGCTGTTAGAGACTCGGAGCGATGCGCATGCCCTCCGGGCAGTGCGAGCACCGCGAGCAGGACAGTCACTGCGAGGAGCCCGAGCGCCAATAACGCATGAGCGAGATGCATGCGAGCGGGATGAAAGTGATGCCACAGCCTCCGCGGTGGCTGGGCTCGAGGCAGATCGATCTCGTCAGACTGCTCGTCGGGGGCCAGCAGCGCCATGACAGCCTGCGCTGACGGCGGGTATGCCTTGGCGGCACGCCAGAGAGCCTCAAGGCTCTCGAATGCCTGGACCGAATCCTGACCGGACTCGCACCATTGGCTCCAGGCTCTGACGTCTTCCTCCGATGGGGTGGAGCACGACAGGCGGGTCAGCCAGTCGGCCGCCTCGCGTAGTCGCTCGTCGCTTGGCCCGGTGCTACTCATCGCGGAAAGTTGCGCCGCTCGCCTCGCCGGGCGTCTGCCCGAGAAGTCGCAGACGACAGTAAGTCAAGGCGTCGGCGATGTACCGCCGTACCGTTCGATCCGTCTTGCCCAGGGATGCCGCGATCTGCACCGTAGGCAGATCCTGAATGCGGTTCATGACAACGGCCTGACGGTAGTGCCGCGGCAGCTCGCTGAGGCTCTGCCAGAAGCGGCCAGCCTGTTCGGCTGCGACCGCCTCCTGCTCGACCCGATCCGAATGCTCCTCGTCAACAAAGAAATGCAGCACGTCCACGCGACGCTTGACGCCACGTGATCTGATGCGATCAATTGCCAGGTTGGCGGCGATCTTGAAGAGATATGCCCGCAGAAAGCCGATCGTGTTCGGCCGGTCCAGCTCCAACAGCCTCACATAGGCCTCCTGGGCAACGTCCTTTGCCTCCTGGCGGTGTCCCAGGCGCGCCTCCAGAAAGCAGATCAATAGATGGTTGTGCTCGCGGAAGAGCTGCTCGATTGCGGCGCTGCCACTGCCATCGGTAGCTATCGCCCCCAGCTGACCCGCGGCAAGGGTCATTATTCTGCTTCTTCGGGCTCGTTCACGATTCTGCCACCCCCCCAACCCCAGTTACCCTAGACGTTCGAACATCGCAACCCGGACATGCGGTGCAACCATGATCGGACGGACCGGCATGCTTCAGACTGGGCGCCGTGCTGCGGCAGGGAAGGCGTCAGTGTCTGTAAAAAATACGCGGTCACCACCTGGCGGGCGTGACGCATCAAACCGGCGAGCAGATGAAACTCACGCGACTTCAGTGCGTTCGAGGTTCGCCTCGTGCGACTGAAAGGTGCGTGCGTCCGCCGCCGGGCGCATTCCACCATCCGCCGCCGAGCGCCTCGAACAGCGCGGCGGTATCTCCGAGGCGGCTCGCCTGTGCCTGCACCAGCGCGATCATGGCCTGCTGGTAGGACTGCTGCGCGCTGAGCAGCGACAGGTAGGAGACGTAGCCGGCCTGCAGCTGCTTCTGCGTCAGATCCAGCGTGGTCTGCGCGGCTTGTTGCGCGGCGACCGCGGCCTGGAGCGCGTCGGCGTCCGAGTAGATCGCGTGCAGCGTGTCGGCCACGTTCTGAAAGGCGCCCAAGGCGGTGCTGCGATACTGGGCCTCCGCCTGCACCAGCGCCTGCTCGGCCGCCTTCTGCCGGTGCCGCAGTGTGCCGCCCTCGAACAGCGGCGCGCTCGCCGAGCCGATCACATCCCAGAACAGGCCCGCGGGAGAAAGTATCTGGCTGAGCTGCGTCGCTTCCCCGCCATAAGCGCCCGAGATCGAGAACTGCGGCAGACGGTTGGCCAGGGCGACACCGACCTGAGCGCTGGCCTCGTGCACCTGCGCCTCGGCAGCGAGCACGTC
>JASHSK010000037.1 GCA_030038755.1 Gammaproteobacteria bacterium | reverse complement strand
GCGTGTTGAGCGCCGGTGAATGAAACAGCGTCCACCACTGCGCGCTGATCGACTGGCCGACCGAGAAGCTCTGCGCCGCGCCCGCGGCGCCCGCGCCCGCGGTGCCCGCGCCCGAGGCCGTGGCCGCCGGCAGCGGGGCAGGGCTGTAGCTGCCGGCCGGCGCGGTGCCCGGCCGGTGGTAGTCCGGACCCACGGCGCAGGCCGTGAGCGCCAGCGCGAATCCGGCGAACAGTGCCGCAGGAGTCACCGTGAAAGCTTCGGACTTCATCGGGGTGCCCGCCCCGTCAGAGTGTTGCCGTTCAAGGAAGCGGTGCCGTCATGCATGCCGCCGTGCGCGCCGGGTTTCAGGTTGCCCGCCCCACCGACGCTGGTGGCGCCATGCGTCAGGCGCGTGGGCAGCACCCGGCCGGCCGATACTGCGCCGCGCAGGCCGCTCGGCGCCGCCACGCGCCGCGCTACCGGCGCGATCTGTCGCTGTACCTGTCGCTGCGGTGGCGACGCCGGTGGCGGACTCGCGACCGCGACCGTACCGCTGCCACACAGCGCCACGAACAGGCTGAGACTGAGCACGCCGAACGCGGCGCTCAGTGGCGCAGGGGCCAACGATCGGGTCGCGCTCATAACTCCCTCATGCACCCCCGTCCGCGGCGGGCGCTGCCGGCCCGGGCACACCCGTGGGCGTCGGCGGTATCGGAGAGGTCGGCGAAGATGGGAGCTTGCCGAGAAACATCATCTGCAGCGCCGGCGCAACCACGAGCAGCATGATCGGTCCGAGCAGCATGCCGCCGACCACGACGGTCGCGAGCGGGCGCTGCACCTGGCTGCCGATCGCGGTCGAGATCGCCGCGGGAAACAGCCCGATGCAGGCGGACAGTGCGGTCATGAGCATCGGACGCATGCGCTGCGCGGCGGCATGGAACATCGCCTGCTCGGGCTGGTCGCCCTTCTGCCAAAGCTCCATGAAGTAGGTAATCACCAGAATACCGTTCATCACCGACACGCCAAACAGCGATACGAATCCGATGTCGGCCGACACGGAGAGGTTCTGACCGGTCACGAACAGCGCGAGAACGCCGCCCGCGATCGCAAAGGGAATGCCGGCCAGCGTCAGCAGGCTGTTGCGCAGCGAATTGAACAGTCCATACAGCAACACCAGAATGATACCCACGGCGATCGGGATGACCACCACGAGCCTCGCCTTCGCCTGCTGCAGCTCGTCGAATTCCCCAGCCCACTCGATCCGGTAACCCTGCGGCAGCTTCACATTGCGCGCGATGCGCGCCTGCGCCTCGGCGACCGTGCCACCCAGGTCGCGCCCGCGCACGCTGAACTTTACCGGGATGAAGCGCTCGCCGCGTTCGTGATAGATGTACGAGGCGCCGGTGTCGAGCGAGATGCTCGCCAGATTCGACAGCGGGATGTACGAGGTTCCGCCCGTGGTGTTCTGATAGCCGACCATCAGCTGTCCGACCGCATCGATGTTGTCGCGGTACTGCGGTGCATAGCGCACGGTGAGCGCGAACTCCCGGTCGCCCTCGAGTACCGTGGTCGCCTGGGTGCCGCCCATCGCCGCCTGAATGACCGCGTCGACATCTCCGGTATTGAGTCCGTAACGCGCCGCCTTGGCGCGATCAACGGTGATGTTGAGATTGGGCTGACCGAGCACATGGAATATCCCGAGGTCCTGGATGCCGCGTACGTCGTGCATCTGGTCGTAGACCTCTCCGGCCAGTCTCTCCAGCACTGTCAGGTCCGGACCGAAGATCTTGACGGCATTGGCTCCCTTGATGCCGGATAAGCCCTCTTCGACATTGTCCTGGATGTACTGCGAGAAGTTGAACGAGGTGCCGACGAACTCGTCGGACAGCTGCTTCTGCAGCTGCGCGATGAGGCGCGCCTTATTCATGCCGCGCGGCCATTGGTCGAACGGCTTGAGAGGGCAGAAGAACTCGACGTTGTTGAAGCCGGCGGCATCGCTGCCGTCGTCGGGGCGGCCGTGTTGCGAGGTGACCGTGATCACTTCCGGATAGCTATCGAGGATCGTGCGCATGCGATTGACATCCGCATTGCCCGCCTCCAGCGAGATCGTGGGCGGCAGCGTCGCGCGGATCCATAGGTTGCCCTCCTCGAGCGCGGGCAGGAATTCGCTGCCGAGCCGTGTGAGCAGAATACCGGCGATCGCCAGATACGCTACTCCGAGGCCCACGGTTGCGCCCCGGTGCTGCAGCGCCCAGCGCAGTACCGGCGTGTACAGCGCGCGCAGACGGCGGACCGTCCAGGTTTCGACCTCCCGCACACGCAGCGGCAGGAGCAGCGAAGACAGCGCGGGTGTCACCGTGAAGGTCGCGATCAGTGCGCCGGCGAGCGCGTAGCCGTAGGTACGCGCCATGGGACCGAAGATCTGCCCCTCCACACCCTGCATCGTGAACAGTGGAATGAAGGCGGCGACGGTGATGAGCGTCGAAAACAGCACCGCGCGGTCCACCTGCATGGCGCTGATGAAGATCATGCGCAGGCGATCGATCCAGCCGGCGGAGCTCTCCAGCGGCGCGCGCGCATGGCTGGCCGCGTGAGCGTCGATGAGCGCGCGTTGCGCGGCTGGCGCGGTTTGAAAGTTGCGAAAGATGTTCTCGACCAGGATGACCGCGGAATCGACGATGATGCCGAAATCCACGGCGCCCACCGACAGCAGGTTGGCCGACTCGCCGGTGACCACCAGCATGATGACGCTGAAGAGCAACGCGAACGGTATGTTGGTCGCGACGATCACGGCGGTGCGCAGGTTCCCCAGGAAGATCCACTGGATCAGAAAGACCAGCACGCACCCGAAGATCAGGTTGTGCAGCACCGTGTGGGTGGTGATATTCACCAGCGTGGAGCGATCGTAATAGGGAACGACGTGCACTCCCGGAGGCAGCGTGCCGTCGCGGTTGATCTGCGCGACCTCGCGCTTGACGCGCGCGAGCACGTCGCTGGTGTGCAACGTGCGGTTCATGACCACGATCGCCAGCACCACGTCGTCGTCGGCGTCGCGCCCCGCCTGCCCGAGGCGCGGCGAGTAGCCGATCTGCACCTGCGCCACATCCTTGATCAGCACCGGTACCCCGTACTCCTGGGTGAGCACGACGTTGCCGATGTCGTTGACGTCGTGGATCAACCCCAGGCCGCGGATATTGACCGACTGCTGCCCGAAGCTCACGGTGCGGCCACCGACGTTGATATTCGCGTTACCGAGTGCCTGCAGCACCTGTTGCAGCGTGATGCCGTAGGCCTGCAGCTTGTGGGGATCCACGACGACCTGGTATTCCTTGGTCGTGCCGCCCCAGGAGACCACCTGCACGACGCCGGGTACGGTCAGGAGGCGTCGCTGCAGCACCCAATCCTGCAGGGTGCGCAGGTTGGTCAACCCGAAGTGTGGCGGTCCAACGACCTGATAACGGTAGATCTCGCCGACCAGGCTCGATCCCTGGATCTGCGGCTGCACGCCGTTCGGCAGGTTGACGTTCTGCTGCAGGTTGAGTTCGGTCTGCTCCAGGGCGAAGTAGTAATCGACGCCGTAGTCGAAGGTCACGCGCACGAACGACAGTCCATAGAATGACGTGGAGCGGATGTTGTTCACTCCCGGCGTGGCTGCCAGCCCCACTTCCATCGGGACGGTGTAGTAGCGCTCCATCTCTTCAGCGGAGAGGCCTGGGGCCTGGGCGGTGATCTCCAGGATCACGGGCGCGGGGTTCGGATAGGCTTCGATGTTGAGTTTGGAGAAGGCGATCAGTCCCGCCCCGAAGAACGCCAGCAGGCCGACCAGGATCAGCGGCCGGCGCAGCAGTGCCAGGGAAATCAGGGCGCGCAGCATGGCGAAGTGACGAGGTCGCGGCTCGACGGGCTCAGTCGGCCGCCCCGACGATGGCTGCGTTACTGATGAACAGCGCGCCGCTGCCTGCAATGCGTTCGCCGGGGCCCAGACCCGAAAGAATCTGCTGGTATCCGTCCTGCTCGGCGCCGAGCCTGACGGAGCGTCGCTCGAAGCTGTCCTGTCCGCTCTCGACCCACACAGTCATGGTGCCGTCGCCTTCACGCACAACGGCGTCGTCCGGCACCGCCAGTGCGGGCGTCGGGCCGCCTACCTGCACGCTGAACGTAGCGAACATCTGTGCGCGCAGCTCGTCGTCCGGGTCTTTCACCTGTGAGCGCACCTCGATCCGGTGAGTGTTGGGATCGACTGCCTCGGCGATATAGGCAATGTGTCCCCGGAAGAGCCGATCCGGATACGCCATCACCCGCACCGCGACCGGTTGGCCGAGTCGCAACGCCGGCACGTCGGTCTCGGGCATCTCTGCGATCAGCCATTTGGTCGACACATCGGCGATCGCGTAGGGCGAAGGGGTACCGCCGGGCTGCACGAGCGTGCCGGGGGCGGCGTTACGCGCGGTGACCACGCCGCTGATCGGGCTCGGCACCGGCATGCTTGCGTCGACTCGGTGGGTTGCAATGATGCGATCGATCTGCGCTTCGCTCTTGCCGAAGATCCGCACCGCGTCACGGGCTCCCTCGTACGCGGCCTGGGCCGCCTGCTGGTCGGAGACCGCCTGCTCATAGTCTTTCTGCGCCATCCCCATGACGGCGTACAACCCGCGAGCGCGCTTGAGCGCGTGCGTCGTCAGATCGAGTGTCCCGGCCGCAGAAATGAGCGTTGATTCGGCCTGCACCAGATCGGGGCTGTCGATAGTGAACAGCAGCTGTCCCTGGCGCACGTGCTCGCCGGCCTCGGCGAACAGCCGCAGGACGCGGCCCTGATAGGGCGGGGAGACCTGCACGGTGCGGTCCTGATCGAAGTCGATGCTGCCGACCGCGTCGCGCTCCAGCGTGAAGTCGTGCTGGCCGACCGCTTGTACGCTGATGGATCGCAGCTGAGTGGCCGTCAGATGGACGCTTTCATTGGACTGTGTGGCGCGCTGGTTTGGCGCATTGGCGTACTGATCTGCACTTGCGACCGTGTTGCTGCAGCTGCAGAGCCACGGCAGCAGCAGCAGTGTTCCGATGAGCGGTCGGGCTTGGTACGCAGCGTATGCAAAGCCGCACCTCAATGCCGCTCTCCGAAGACATAGCCGACCCCGCGTACCGTATGGATCAGGATCGGCCGGAAGCCTTTGTCGACTTTGGTGCGCAGGCGGCTGATTTGCACGTCCACGACGTCACTCTCGAGCATATAGCCACTGCCCCATACCGCCTCGAGCAGCATGCTGCGCGTGACGACCTGGTCTTCATGCCGCATCAGATAGGTCAACAGTTGAAATTCGCGCCGCTGTAACTCGATGACGGTGTTGCCGCGCATGACCTTGAAGGTCCTGGCGTCCAGCGTGAGGTCCGCTACTTGCAGGCGCGGTGAATAGGACTTGGCTTCCTGACGGCGATTCAGTGCCTCTATGCGAGCGATCAACTCGGAGATCGCGAACGGCTTTGAGATGTAGTCGTCCGCACCTTCACGCAACCCTCGTACACGCTCCGCAGACGCGCCCAGCGCGCTCACTACGATCACCAGCGTAACCTTGCCGAGGTCACGCAGCTTGCGGACGATGGCCAGGCCATCGACTTCTCCCGGCAGCAGGCGATCGATCACAACGAGGTCCCAATCGGCCGCGACGACATGACGCATGGCGTCCGCGCTGTTATCACAGGGTGTGACGGCGGCGTATAAGGCTTCCTCGAGACCACGACTGATGTATCGCAAGGTCTGTGGGTCGTCTTCAATCACTAAGCACTTCACGCCCAAGCCGTTTCGTTTCTGATCGACCTGCGTTCGCGGTGTCGAGCCTGATCCTGGGTCACCGCGCGGATCAGAAGTAGCCATGGATCCGGCGCATTATTCTGCGCCACGACCATTGCCTCCCTTTTGCCGGGTCGTTACGAGATGGAAAGGCAAACGCTCGCGCCAAAACGTTACCGATCAGCAAGGTTGATCGGCCGCAACGGGTGAATCCGGTCAGGCTGCGCGATCCAGGATTGCCGTGATCGCTAAAGTAAGATTTTGGAATTATTCACGGCGATCGGAAGTCCCGGCGATCAGGAGAGCGGCGCGTGTGTAAGCGACGACATTCAGTGATCGGCCACAGTCGACGGGCGATTCCACCATCCACCGCCGAGCGCCTCGAACAGCGCGGCGGTGTCTCCGAGGCGGCTCGCCTGTGCCTGCACCAGCGCGATCATGGCCTGCTGGTAGGCCTGCTGCGCGCTGAGCAGCGACAGGTAGGAGACGTAGCCGGCCTGCAGCTGCTTCTGCGTCAGATCCAGCGTGGTCTGCGCGGCCTGTTGCGCGGCGACCGCGGCCTGGAGCGCGTCGGCGTCCGAGTAGATCGCGTGCAGCGTGTCGGCCACGTTCTGAAAGGCGCCCAAGGCGGTGCTGCGATACTGGGCCTCGGCCTGCACCAGCGCCTGCTCGGCCGCCTTCTGCCGGTGCCGCAGCGTGCCGCCCTCGAACAGCGGCGCGCTCGCCGAGCCGATCACATCCCAGAACAGGCCCGCGGGAGAAAGTATCTGGCTGAGCTGCGTCGCTTCCCCGCCATAAGCGCCCGAGATCGAGAACTGCGGCAGACGGTTGGCCAGGGCGACACCGACCTGAGCGCTGGCCTCGTGCACCTGCGCCTCGGCAGCGAGCACGTC
>JASHSK010000294.1 GCA_030038755.1 Gammaproteobacteria bacterium | reverse complement strand
GGGTGGCCGTGCGGCACACCCGGTCACCCACGGCGCGGGCAAATCCAAGGCCGCGCGCGGCCCGGGGATCTCGAGCTCCTCCGCGCGAGCGCGCACCGCGCGTCGCAAGGGCCCTGGCGGGCGAGGACGGCGGTGAACGCCGATGTTCTGAAGCGGATCGTGCACCGCTACCTGATGGCGGGGCTGCTGGTATGGATCCCGATTCTGACGACGGTCCTGGCGGTACGCTTCATTCTCGATCTGATGGACAAGACGCTGGTGCTGCTGCCACCCGGGCTGCGGCCGCAGGCACTCTTCGGCGTGCGCGTCCCCGGGTTCGGAGCGCTGCTGGCGTTCGTACTGCTGCTGCTGACCGGCATGCTGATGTCGAACTTCATCGGTCGCAGCCTGGTGGGCTACTGGGACGAGATGCTGAACCGCATCCCGTTCGTGCGCGCGATCTATGGGGGCGTGAAGAATTTCTCGACCACGCTGCTGTCCGGCTCGGGCAATTCCTTCAAGAAGGTGCTGCTGATCGAATACCCGGGCAAGGGCACCTGGAGCATTGGTTTTCAGACGGCGGCCGAGGTGCCGATCGTGACCGAGCACACGGGCGAACCGCAGGTCTGTGTGTTCATTCCGACCACTCCGAATCCCACGAGCGGATTCATCGTCATGGTGCCGCGCTCGCGGGCCATAGAACTTCGCATGAGCATCGATGAGGCCATGAAGATGATCGTGACGCTGGGTGTCGTGATGCCCTCGCCGCATGAGGTGCCGCCTGCCGTGCCGGTAAGCGCTGCGGCTGCCAACATCCGCAGCGCCTGATCGGCGCGGGCGGCAAACGGTATGCGCAGTCATTACTGTGGACAGGTCGATACGACGCTGATCGGCACGACGGTGCGGCTGGCCGGCTGGGTGCATCGGCGACGCGATCATGGCGGCGTGATCTTCGTGGATCTGCGCGATCGCGAGGGTCTGGTGCAGGTGGTGTTCCAGCCGGAGCTCGCGTCCGTGTTCGCGGCGGCCGAGCGGCTACGCCACGAATTCGTCATCCAGGTCCGCGGCACGGTGCGTGCGCGTCCGGAAGGCACCGTCAATCCGAACCTCGCCACCGGCGCGGTGGAAGTCGTGGTCAGCGAGCTCGTGCTGCTCAATCGCGCGGAGCCGCTGCCCTTTCAGCTCGACGAGGTCGTCGGCGAGGAAGTGCGGCTGAAGTACCGCTACCTGGATCTGCGCCGCGAGTCGATGAGTCAGCGCCTGCGCCTGCGCCATCGCGTCACGCGCGCGATGCGCGAGTACCTCGATGCGCAGGGCTTCATCGACGTGGAGACGCCCGTGCTCGGCAAGACCACGCCCGAGGGGGCACGCGACTACCTGGTGCCGAGCCGCACGCACCCGGGCAAGTTCTTTGCGCTGCCGCAGTCCCCGCAGATCTACAAGCAGCTGCTGATGGTGGCCGGTCTGGACCGCTACTACCAGATCGTGCGCTGCTTCCGCGACGAGGATCTGCGCGCCGACCGACAGCCCGAGTTCACGCAGCTGGACATCGAGACGTCGTTCCTGTCGCAGGAGCAGATTCTGCAGCTCATGGAGGGGCTGGTGCGCGACGTATTCCGCGCGGTGCTCGCGGTGCAGCTGCCCGATCCTTTCCCGCGCATGAGTTATGCGGAGGCCATGCGACGCTACGGCTCGGACAAGCCCGATCTGCGCGTGACGCTCGAGCTCGTCGACGTCGCGGACCTGGTGCGCGACTGCGACTTTCGCGTGTTCGCCGCCCCGGCGTCCGATCCACGCGGTCGCGTGGCGGCGCTGCGCGTGCCGGGCGGAGGCGCACTGTCGCGCAAGGAGATCGACGATTACACCGCACTGGTGGCGCGCTACGGCGCCAAGGGGCTGGCTTACATCAAGGTCAACGAGCGTGCACGCGGTCGCGATGGGCTGCAGTCGCCCATCACCAAATTCCTGAGCGATGCGGCGCTGTCGGGCATCCTGCAGCGCACCGGCGCCGGCGACGGCGATCTGGTGTTCTTCGGAGCGGACCGCGCCAAGGTCGTCAACGACTCGATGGGCGCGCTGCGGCTGAAGATCGGGGCGGACCTCGGTCGCATCGAGACCGGCTGGCGGCCGGTGTGGATCGTGGACTTCCCGATGTTCGAATGGGACGACGGCGAGCGGCGCTGGATGGCGATGCATCACCCCTTCACCTCTCCCAAGAACGAAGACCCGGCTGCGCTGCGAGCTGATCCGGCCGGGGCGCTGGCCAATGCCTACGATCTGGCACTCAACGGCTCGGAGGTAGGGGGTGGATCGGTACGTATTCACCGCGAGGAGATGCAGCAGGCCGTGTTCGAGCTGCTCGGGATCGACGCCGCGCAGGCACGCGCGAAGTTTGGTCATCTGCTCGACGCACTCAGCTTTGGCGCGCCGCCCCACGGCGGAATCGCCTTCGGCCTCGACCGGCTGGTGATGCTGATGTGCGGCGCGGACAGTATCCGCGACGTGATTGCCTTCCCAAAGACGCAGACCGCCGCCGATCCGCTCACGGATGCACCTACCGAGGCTTCCGAGGCGCAGCTGCGCGAACTGCACATCCGCGTGCGCCACGCGCCGGGCGCCGAGCCTGCGGGCACGGCGAGCAGCACGGCTGCCAGCCCGGCGGGCAGCGCGGGTCGATAAGGCCGCCACGTCCGGCGGCGCGAGCGCGCAGGTCGCAATGGACGCCGTCACGGTCCTGTACGTGCACGGACTGTGGATGATGGGCGCCGAGGCCGCGCTGCTGGTCCGGCGCCTGCGTGAGGAGCGCGGCTATCACGTGCACGTGTTCCGCTATCGCTCGGTGCGTGAGCCCCTGGCCGCGATCGCCGCCGCCCTGCGCGAGACGATCGCGCGTGTCGAGGCCCCGCGCGTACACCTGCTCGGCCACAGCCTGGGCGGCTCGATCATCCTGCACTGCCTGGAGCGCTATCCGATGACGCAGCCCGGCCGCGTCGTCTTCATGGGCGCTCCGGTGCTGGGGTCGCGCAGTGCCCGGATCCTGTGCCGCTGGGGGCTCGGGCGACGGGTGGCCGGTCGCGCAGTCGCCGATGCGCTGCTGACCCAGCGCGAGCGCCGATGGGAAGCGCCACGCGAGCTGGGTATCATTGCCGGCACCCTGCCGCTGGGCTTCGGGCAGCTGCTGGCGCGCTTCAGCGAGCCCAACGACGGTGTAGTGGCGGTCTCGGAGACGCGACTGCCCGGGGCGACGGCATACGCGGATCTGCCGGTGAATCATATGGGGTTGCTGTGGTCGGCGCGGGCAGCGCGTGAGGCTGGCAGCTTCCTGGAGCATGGACGCTTTGGACTCTGACGCCGCAAGCAGCACAGCGGCGCCGCGGCTACTCGCGCCGGCAGAACTCTGGACGTAGCCAACC
>JASHSK010000293.1 GCA_030038755.1 Gammaproteobacteria bacterium | reverse complement strand
GCACGTGTCTGCGCACGCACCTCGGACTGCCCGGCGGCGCGCGCCTCGACACGGCCGCCCGCGGCTCGAGAGGCCGCCGGGGGAAGCTCAACGGCGCGCGTGTCCGGCGCGGCGTCCAGCTGCGCGGCAACGCGCGCCGCAGCCGGATAGAGCTTGAGCTGCTCGAGTGCCTTGGAGACATCGGCGTGCTGGATCTGCTTGGGCAGCACTCCGATCGCGCCGAGCGCGCGCGCCTGACTGAGGTACAGCTCCCCCTCCTGCGAGGTGTACATCATGATCGGAATGGTGGCGGTGTGCGGATTGCTCTTGATTGCGTGCACCGCCTGCAGGCCATCCATGCCCGGCATCAGGTGATCCATGAAGATCACGTCGGGCCGCTGCTGGCGCAGATACTCGATCGCCTCCTCGGCCGACTCGACAGCGTCCACCGCCAGCTCGTGGCGCTCGAGAATTCGCGTCAGGAAGGCGCGGGCCGATCGTGAATCGTCGACTACCAGGGCCCGTCGTGCCGTCATATCCAATCCGAGTGATAGACCGGTAGCGGAATCTTATCGTAAGCGCCATCGACGCAGTCGCTGACGCTGTCCAGCAACAGTGTACGCTGCAGTGCACGTGACGGCACGAGCGCGGCGTGACCGGGCGCACAAAACGGCCGCCGCCTCGGCGCCGCGCAAGGCACCCGCGCAGCCGCCGCGTGCGCAAGCCCTCGACGCGGTCAGGCCGAGGACGCCGCGAGCGCGCCCTGCGTACACAGCTGCCCGTACAGGTCCGCGAGCCGCCGAGCCATGCGTGCGGAGGCCCAGCTCTCGGCGTAGGCGCGGGCCTGCGCGGACAGCTGTGCCGCCTGGGCCGGATCATCCAGCAGCGTACCGATCGCGGCGGCAAACGCCTGCGCGTCGTCGGGGACGATGCGCGCGCCGCAGCCCTCGCGCAGCACCGCGGCCGTCCCCAGATGCGCCGTGGACACCACGGGTCGACCCTGCGCGAGTGCCTCCAGCAGCACCAGCCCCTGGGTTTCGGTTCGCGAGGCGAATATGAACACGTCGGCGGCGGCGTAGCAGTCCGCAAGCGCATGGGCGCGCTCGAGATAGCCGACGAACAGCACCTGCGCCTCGACGCCGAGGCGTGCGGCCAGTGAGCGCAGGTGCGCGCGCGCCGGGCCCTCGCCCGCGATGACGAAGCGTGCGGCCGGATGCGAGCGCTGCAGCCGCGCAAACACCTGCAGCAGGAAGTCGATGTTCTTCTCATACGCCACACGCCCGACGTACAGCAGCAGCGGCTGTCGCGCATCGACGCCGAGCTGCCGGCGAAAGCGCGCACCGTCGCCCTGCCGGTAGCGATCGGGGGGCAGGCCGGTGGGGATCACTTCGATGCGCGCGCTCACGCCGTACTCGAGCAGCCGCTCGCGCAGCGGCGCGGAAGGCGCCACCAGGGCACTGAGCTGCGCGCACTGCCAGCGCGTGAAGCGGCGCGCGAGCGTGCGCCCGAGTGAGCGCGGCAGCGGCTTGACGTAGTGGTGCAGGTATTCCTCGAACAGCGTGTGATAGGTGGCGATGACGGGCAGACCACGCTCGCGCGCATAGCGCACGCCGGCATAGTGCGCGAGGAACGGCGTCTGCACGTGCACCAGGTCGAAACGCTGTGACCCGAGCTGCGCCAGGGTTGCGCGCAGCGAGCGCCAGCTCATGCAACGGTCTTCCGCGTCCCCGGGGACCGCAACCGCCCTCACGCGCCGGATGTCGCCCTCATCGTCGGCGGCATCCATCGCCGCCCCGGCAGCACCGTTCGCCGCCCCGGCAGCGCCGTTCGCTGCCCCGGCGGCACCCGTCGGGGCGGGGCCGTACGCCGGAGCAATCAGCTGCGTCTGCACCCCGAGCGCGGCGAGATCGGCGCGAAACGTGCGGATCGAGCTCGATACGCCGTTGACGCGCGGAAAGTACACATCGGAGATAAACAGCACCCGCGGGCCCGGCGCGGCCGCGCGCGCAGCCTGGCTAGACAATGCTCTGTGCCACCAGCGCGAGCATCGCGCCGATCGCGCCGCCGGCCAGCACATCGCTTGGATAATGCAGTCCGAGGGCCACGCGCGAAACGGCAATCAGGCTCGCCAACGGGATCAGCACCCAGCCGAGCTGCGGATACGCGGCCATCGCCAGCCACGTGAATGCCACCGCGTGCATCGTGTGGCCCGAGGGGAAGCTATAGCGATCCAGCGGCGGCATCGCCAGGTCGATACCCGGGTGACGGATGAAGGGCCGCTCGCGCTCCAGCGAGCCCTTGAGCCACTTGTAGAGCAGCACGCCCGCCAGGCCCGTGCCGGCCATGGTCAGCGACGTGCGCAGCGCGGCCGTCCCGTAGTACAGCGGCAGCGCCACCACCAGCAGGTACCACACCGGCCCATCGCCCAGACGGCTCGCCACGCGCAGCAGCAGCCGCAGCGGCTTCGCGGCGGTGCCGCGATTCAGTCGCCGGCAGAAGCCGTATTCGACGAAATCGAAGCGGGCAATCAACATTTGTGCACGATTCATGCGCCGGAACCTTAGGACCCGCGACCTACGGATTCATGACGATGGTATGAACCTACCATGACAGTGACGATCCGCTCACAGTTTTGCAGGCATTGCACCAGCGGCAGGGCTGAACGGGCACGGGCGGCACGGCTGAACGGGGGAAGAAAAGCAGGTACTTCGGCCGTCTGTCCGCGGCGCTGCACGCCTCAGTCCCTCACTCCCACGCCGCGATGTAGCAGTACCACGGCCGTGACATATAGCGCCACCGCGAGCCCCGCCATCATGGCCAGCGACATCATGACATTGACGTCCGAGAGGCCCAGGAAACCGTAGCGAAACGCATTGATCATGTACAGGATCGGATCGGCGAGCGAGAGCCGCTGCGCCCATCCCGGCAGCATATGGATCGAATAGAACGTGCCCCCCAGGTAGGTCAGCGGCTGCAGCACGAAGGTTGGGACGATGTTCATCTGCTCGAAGTTGCGCGCGTACATGGCATTGATGAAGCCGGCGAGCGAGAACACGATCGAGCTCAGCAGCGCCGCCAGCACCACCACCTCCACATGGTGTATCGGCAGGCGCACGAACAGCAGCGTGACCGCACTGACCACCAGGGCGATCAGCATCCCCCGCAGTATGCCGCCGGTCATGTAACCGGCGACGATCAGCCAGTCGGGCAGGGGGGAGACCAGCAACTCCTCGATATGTTTGCCGAACTTGGCACCGAAGAAGGAGGAGACCACGTTGGCGTACGAGTTGTTGATGATCTGCAGCATGATCAGGGCGGGTCCGAGGTACGCCAGATAGCTGTACCCGCTCAATCCGCCCATGCGCCGTCCGACGACGCCGCCGAAGATCAGCAGATACAGGAAGGCGCTCACGGCAGCCGGCGCAAGGGTCTGCCCCCAGATGCGCATGATGCGGCCGTACTCGCGGATCACGATGGTGCGATAACCCACCCAGTTGGTGCGCGCCAGCGAAAATTCCCGCGCGCCGCCGGCCTCGAGCGGTGAGAGCGGAGCGGGCGCGCGATTGGTTGCCTCGAGCGCCATCTCAGGCTCCGTTGCCGCCGC
>JASHSK010000292.1 GCA_030038755.1 Gammaproteobacteria bacterium | reverse complement strand
CGTGACGACGCGAGTAGGACGCGACCAGCTGCTCCTGTAGCCGCGGCAAAGCGGGCTCGTAATGACTGAACTCCATGGTGTAGAGACCCTCGCCGGAGGTCAGAGCCCGCAGCCGGTGCCCGAAGTCGCTCAACTCGGCCAGCGGCACCTGGACCGAGATCATCGCCTGATTATCGGGCAGTATCGTTTCGTTATTGATGCGTGCCCGCAACGAGCGCAGATCGCCGGCGACATTCCCCAGCGTCGATGTGGGGGCGGTGATGCCAAGATTGACGATCGGCTCGAGTACGATGGGATGGGCCTTGCCGATGGCGTCCAGGAAGGCCTTGCGGCCCGCGGTCACGAAGGCAACCTCCTTCGAGTCGACTGCGTGCGATTTGCCGTCGTAGACGACGACGCGTACATCCTGGATCGGAAAGCCGGCGATCGCGCCGCTCTGCAGGACCTGTCGCACCCCTTTCTCCACCGCCGGCACGTACTGCGTCGGGATGGCCCCACCCCTGACGGCGTCCACGAACTCGAATCCGCCCCCGCGCGCGAGCGGCTCGATACGCAGGTACACCTCGCCGTACTGACCTGCGCCACCGGTTTGTTTCTTGTGCCGGTGGTGACCGTCCGCGGGCCGCAGCACCGTTTCGCGGTAAGGCACGCCCGGCGCGTGGGTGTGCAGCGCGACGTTGTACTGTCGTCGCATGCGCTCGAGCGCGATGCGCAGGTGCAGTTCACCGAGGCCGTAGAGCACGGTCTCGTTGAGCGAAGGCACGTGCTCCAGACGCAGGCTGGGATCCTCGGAGAGCAGCTTGTGCAGGCTGTCGGCGAGTTTCTGCTCATCACCGTGGCGCGCGGCGGCGATGGCGATGCCGTGCATCGGCGCCGCCGCTGGCGCGCGCCGCAGGTGCAGGTGATCCTCGTCGTGAGAGTCGTGGACCACCGAGCCGACCTGCAGATCGTCGACCTTCGTCAGCGCACACAGATCGCCCGGTATCGCCGACGCGATTTCCTGCAGCCCCCCGCCCTGCACCTGGTACAGATGCGCAACCTTGAAGGGCTTGCGCTGATCGCCTACGAACAGCTGCGCCCCAGGCCGGATCGTGCCCTGCTGCACGCGTAATTGGCTCACGCGACCCTGGTAGGGATCGATACTGACCTTGAACACGTGCGCCAGCGCATGCAGCGCCGGATCGGCCGTGACCTGCATCGGCGGGGCGGTCTCCCCCTCGCCCTTGACGAAGGCTGGGGGATTGGCCTCGAGCGGATTGGGCAGCAGGCGCACGAGCAGATCGAGGAGCTCCGGGACACCGGCGCCCGTCAATGCGGACACAAAGCACACCGGTACCAGATGCCCCTCGCGCAGCGCCCGCTCGAACGGCCCATGCAACTGCTCGGCGCCGATGTCCTCGTCGCCGCCGAGGTAGCGTTCCAGCAGCCCGGCGTCGACCTCGATGACCTGCTCGATGACGCTGCGATGAGCCTGTTCGACGGCGGAAAAGTCGGTGGCGGGCCCGCTGCGCGAGAAAAAGCAGTCGATGACGCGCCGGCCTGTGCCGGCAGGCAGGTTGATCGGCATGCACGCGGGTCCGAAAACCGCGCGCAGCTGCTCGAGCAGGCCGTTCCAATCGGTCCCCGGCTGATCGATCTTGGTCACGACGATGATGCGATCGAGATGGCACTGCACGGCCGCCTCGTTCATTCGGCGCGTCGCAATTTCAATGCCCGAGGGCGCATCGATCACGATCGCCGCGGTCTCGACCGCCGACAGTATCGACTGGGAGCGCCCGAGCAGATCGAGATAGCCCGGAGTGTCGACCAGATTCACGCGCCGGCCCTGCCACTCCAGGTGACAGACCGCGCAATCGAGTGAATGCTGCATCTCGCGCTCGAGCGGGTCGAAATCGCACACGGTCGTGCCGCGGGTCAGCTCGCCCATCGCTCGCAGCACGCCGGCCTGATGCAGCAGCGCCTCGGTCAACAGCGTCTTCCCGGCTCCGACGTGACCGATCAACGCCAGGTTGCGGATGTCCGAGGTCGCATAGGCCATGGGCTCCTCCTCGCCGTAGGCGGGACAATGCTGCGGCGGCACCGAGGCGGTGCCGCGTGGGCGGACACCGTTTGATGCTACCTCCGAACCCGGCGATTTGGCGACCGCCCCGCTGCTATCATCGTGGTCAGGAAAGGGGCGTGGTCAGCAAAGAGTTCCCGTCAGGTGACGCCAGAAACCCTCCAGGACGGCCGCACGGAGATTACCGCGCGGGGCCTGCTCATCGGCACCGTCATCACGCTGATCTTTACAGCGGCGAACGTCTATTTCGGCCTGAAGGCGGGTATCACGTTCTCCACCTCGATTCCTGCCGCCGTGATCTCCATGGCCATCCTGCGAGGCCTGCAGGGCGCCACTATCCAGGAGAACAACATCGTGCAGACGGTCGCCTCGGCGGCCGGCACGTTGAGCAGCATCATCTTCGTGCTTCCGGGGCTGACCATCGTGGGGTGGTGGAGCGGCTTTCCGTTCTGGACCTCGTTCCTGATCTGCGCCTCCGGCGGCATCCTGGGCGTGATGTACACGATCCCTCTGCGCCGCGCACTGGTGACCGATTCGGAGCTGCCCTATCCCGAGGGGGTGGCGTGTGCGGAGGTGCTGAAGGTCGGTGCCGGCCGGGAGCGCGACCTCGACTTGGAGGCGGTCGAGTCGCACCGCGCGGGACTGAAAGCCGTCGTGGTCGGCTCCATCGTCTCGGCCGTGTTTTACGTGGTCGTTCAGATGCGCATCTTTTCCAGCGATGTGGCGCAGTATTTTCGCTTCGGTAACCGCGGCGCAGCGACGGGCTACGACTTCAGCCTCTCGTTCGCGCTGTTTGCGATCGGTCACCTGGTGGGCCTGTCCGTGGGCGTCGCCATGCTGGCGGGGGCGCTGATCGGCTGGGGCTGGGCGGTACCGCACTTCACCTCGCTGCACCCGCTGACAGGCGCCGCCTCGGACGTCGCGCAGGCAGCCTGGGACCACTCCGTGCGCTTCATCGGGGCGGGCGCCATCGGCGTCGCTGCCGTCTGGACGCTCGGGATGCTCGTGAAGCCGCTGGTCGGTGGGTTGGCGGGCACCCTGGCCGCAGCGCGGCTGCGCAAGGCCGGCCAGGCTCACACCTTGCCGTCGGTGGAGCGCGACATCCCCATCGGTACGGTGGGCCTCGTATCGCTGCTCTGCCTGCTGCCGGTGATCTGGCTGTTCTGGCATTTTGCCGTCATCAGCGGGCTGGGCCCGCGCGCCTGGGTGCTGAGCATCGAGGCCGTGATTTTCGTGGTCATCATCGGTTTCCTGGTCTCCACGGTGTGCGGCTACATGGCCGGTCTCATCGGGTCGTCCAACAGTCCCTTGTCCGGCGTCGGTATTCTGGTGGTGGTCCTGTTCGCGCTGCTGCTGGTCCTGACGGTCAAGTCAGGCCTGCCGGCGAGCGCGGGCAAGGCGCTGGTGGCGTTCGCGCTGTTCGTGACCGCCGTGGTGTTCGCGGTCGCGTCCATCGCCAACAACAACCTGCAGGATCTCAAGACCGGCCAGCTGGTGGATGCCACTCCCGGCAGACAGCAGTGGGCATTGGTCATCGGTGTGCTCGGCGGCGCACTCGTCATCCCGCCGGTGCTCGATCTGCTCAATCACGCGTACGGCTTCCTGGGTGCCCCGGGCGTCAATCCGGCGCGCGCCCTGCCGGCACCCCAGGCAGGATTGATCTCCGCACTCGCGCAGGGGGTGATCCAGAACAACATCGACTGGGGGCTGATCGCCACCGGTGCCCTGATCGGCGCCGGCTGCATCGTGCTCGACGAGATTCTGCGCCGTGTGTGGAAGTCCGTGCGTCTGCCGCCGCTCGCCGTCGGGCTGGGAATCTACCTGCCGACCTCCACGACGCTCATGGTCGTGGCAGGCGCCATCGTCGGATGGCTGTTCTCACGACACGCCGAACGTGCACCCAGGCCGGAGGCCACGCGCCAGTTGGGCGTACTGCTGGCCTCCGGGCTGATCGTCGGAGAAAGTCTGCTCGGTGTCGTGTTCGCCGCGGTGATCGCGTTCTCCGGCAATGCGGCGCCGATCGCCGTGGTTGGCGGGAACTTCGCGACCGCCAGCACCTGGGCCGGCGGCATTGCGTTCGCAGCGCTGACCTGCCTGCTGTATCGTTGGATCGTGCGGCTCGCGCGCCGATGACCGGCCGCCCGCCGCCCCGTCGTCTGGCACACTCGCTTCGTCTGGCACACTCGTTTCGTCCGGTAGCACCCGAGTTTCGCGGGGGATGGCATGAACAAGCTGACCGCATTCCTGACGGCAACTGCGTTCCTGACGGCAAGCCTGCTCGCCCTGCTGCCCGCCTCCGCGACCTTTGCGGGGGAAGGCTTCTGGCCTCCATCGAATCTGCCCGTCGCGCAGCTGCAGCACTTCGGCTTCACACCCTCGCAGCAGTGGACCGACCACGTGCAGCTGGCCTCGGTGCGTCTCGCCGGCGGCTGCTCGGGGTCGTTCGTCTCCGCCGACGGTCTGGTATTGAGCAACCATCACTGCGTCGTGGACTGCCTCGAAGGACTGTCGAGCCCAACCCGTAACCTGATGGCGCACTTCTTCTACGCTGCAAAGCGGCAAGAGGAGCTCAAATGCCCCGCGATGGAAGTCGAGCAGCTCGTGCAAACCACCAACGTCACGGACACGGTGGATCGGGCTACGGACAACCAGAGCGGCGCCGCCTATACGGCGGCCCGCCGCGCGGTCGGCAGTCGCCTGGAAACGCAGTGCGCCGGCGCCCAGTCGGCGCAGTGGCGCTGTGAGGTCGTTTCCCTGTATCACGGCGGGCAATATTGGCTATACAAATATCGACGCTATCAGGATGTCCGGCTGGTGTTCGTTCCCAGCCAGGCGACTTCGTTCTTCGGCGGCTATCCCGATAACTTCAACTATCCCCGCTACGACTACGACGTCAGCATCGTCAGGGTGTATGTGGACGGCAAGCCCGCGCGCACACCCGACTATTTCCCGGTCTCGGCCCAGGGCCCGGCGGCGGGCGAGCTGGTGTTCAGCTCCGGCAACCCGGGCGCGACCGAGCGTAACGATACGATCGCGCAACTCGAGGCCCTGCGTTACCCGATCCTGCCGGACGAGCTGCAATACCTCACGCACTACGAGGGATTGCTGCAGGCCTTCTCCGCCCGGAGCGAGAGCGATGCGCGCATCGCGCAGGGGGATCTGTTCTTCGTCGACAATTCCATCAAGGGCCTCGACGGGGAATTGCAGGCGCTCAACGATCAGCAGCAATTTTCCCGCAAGCAGGCGGACGAAGCGCAACTGCGGGCGAAGATCGACGCCGATCCCGTATTACGCAGCCAATACGGGGACGCCTGGGACAGGATCGCCGAGGCGGAGAAGGTGCGCCTGGCCATGTCCCTGCCGGTGCAGATGATCGTCGGGCAGGAAGGCTTCAGCGCTCAACTCTTCGACATCGCGTTCACCATCGTTCTGGGAGCGCACGAGCGCACCTTGCCGGATACCCAGAGGTTCGACGATTACCGGGCGGCGAGTCTCCCGCTGCTGGAGGAGCAGCTGTTCTCGCCGGCACCCGTCTATCCGGACTACGACGCCGTGCGTCTGCGTTCCTCGATGACCACGCTGGGCAATCTGATGGGTTGGGATGCCCCCATTTGCCAGCAGCTGTTCGCCACGGCCTCACCCGAGGAGGTGGCGGAGCGCGCCGTGCGGGGAACCAGGCTCGCGGATGTCGGCGTGCGCAGGAGCTTGTGGACGGCCGGTGAGGCGGCGGTTGCAGCCTCACGGGATCCAATGATCGTCCTGGCGCGCGAAGTGCTGCCGTACTACCTGATGTATCGCAGGATGTATGAGGACGAGGTGACGTCGCCCATCGAGGCGAACACCACCAGGATCGCGCGGGCCCGCTTTGCCCTCTTCGGCACCAGCATCTATCCCGACGCGACCTTCACCGAGCGCCTCTCCTACGGCGTGGTCAGCGGCTGGCTCGAGGCCGGCAAGCAGGTCGCACCGTTCACCACGGTCGCCGGTCTCTATGAGCACGCGAGGGACTACGCGCCGGTGGCGCTCTCGGAGGCATGGCTGGCGGCCAGGAGCCAGCTGAATCCCGCGACACCGGTGAACTTCGTCACGACCAACGACATCGTCGGTGGCAACTCCGGCAGCCCCGTCATCGACCGCGACGGACGGCTGGTGGGTCTGATGTTCGACGGCAATCTGCCCTCGCTCGGCGGTGCATTCTGGTACGACGGCGCGCTCAACCGTGCGGTCGCCGTGGATAGTGCGATCATCCTTGCGGCGCTCGAGCATGTTTACCATGCGGATCCGCTGGTCAAGGAGCTGACGGCGGGCGGCTGAGAGCGGGCGGCTGACGGCGGGCAGCCGCGCCATGGGCTGCGGGCCCGAACCCACTATTCCAGCCGGCGGAAATTCATCTCGATCTGCCCCTCGTTCCAGGTGCGCCCGGCATCGTTCGAGACATCCAGACGGTAGGTGAACGTCTCGCCGTCGGGCACGAGGTAGTGCTCGCGTATCGCCACTCCCGGGGATTCGGAACCGACGGTGACATCGTGCCCGCTGACCTGGACGGAGCCCGCGCCTGCATTGACCTGCCTGCGCAGGAACGACCCCGAGACGTTCAGATATTCGACGACCCAGGTCTTCCGAGCAGAATCATATTGCCGCAGGCTGATCCCCAGATACGGGGTACCATCCGGCGCGGGGGCATGCATTTCGTCGGCGATCGCAGTGCCGTCAAGAATGTAGCGACCGATCCACGTGACGGGAAACTCCGCCACGCTGCCGTCGGCAAGCCGGGTCCTCCCCCTGCCATCCCATTTCCCGACCAGGAACGAAAAGGCGCGCAGCTCCTGCGGGGCTGCGGGGTGAATCTCTCCATACGTCGTGATCGTTGGGTCGTTCACCCGGCTGCCCTCCTCTGACTCATCAGTCCGCGCCGCTGGCCGCGGTCTCGGCGAGCTTCACGAGGGCGAACAGCGCCTGATTGGCGGGCGTTCGCACGCCGAGCTCGGCGCCCCGTCGCTGCACGTAGCCGTTCAGCGCATCGATCTCGGTGCGTCTGCCGCGAGCAAGATCCTGTGCCATCGAGGAGTGCTGCGCCGGCATCTGCGCCACGAGACGCGCCACGGCAGCCATCGCCGCCCCGCTGTCAGTGAGTACCGGCAGTCGAACGCCTGCGACACGCGCGACCTCCAGCAACTCGCTGACCACCGCCTCGATGAGCGTGCAGGCCGGCGGGCAGGCCATGATGTGTGCATAGTGCGACCGGCCCAGCGCCGAGAGCGCATTCAGTGCGCAATTCATCAGCAGCTTGGTCCAGAGCTCGGCTTCGATATCCTCCGTGATTCGGCAGGCAATGCCAGCACGCGTGCACACCGCCGCTACCTGTCGGGAGGCGGGATCCGGCCCGAGCACCAGATCGCCGCGGCCAAAGTGCCGGACACGACCCGGCTGCGGCATCGCCACCGCGACATAGACCGCCGCAGCGACGGCTTTGCAGTGGGCGGCAGCCCGCACCTGCTCGACGCTTTCGACGCCATTCTGCATCGTCAACAGCACCGTGTCGGCCGCGAGATAGGGTTCGAGGGCGCGCGCGGTGGACACGGTATCGATCGTCTTGACGCACAGGAGCACCAGCTGCGCCCCTCTGCAGCTCGCCAGTTCGGTACTCACCGGCGCACGCAGATTCAGCGACTCGCCGTCGCCCTCACCGTCACCCTCGACGATCAGACCATCGCGCTCGACGGCTTCGACGAAGGGCTTTCTGCCGATCAACACCACCGGTGCGCCGGCGTGCGCCAGGCGCGCCCCAAAGTAGGCGCCGACGGCGCCTGCACCGACCACGGCGATGCGTGGCCAGTCCACTGCTGCGCCATCGCTCCCCGGTATGGTTACCCCCGCCAGCGCCATGTCTTACAATAGCTCATATGTTCCCGAGCGAGCCATTGGAGAACAACGCCGATCAGGAACGAGCTCGAGCGGCGGCGCGACGATTCTGCCTCGCATGGCTTGCGCTGCTCGCCGCCGGCGCGTCGTTCAACGCCACCTTGCAGGCGAGCGAACCCAGGCAGACGCCTGCACAGCTGTTTCAACTTCGGAACATGTGCAGCAATGCCGCGCAGCAGGCTTTTCGCTCACGCTGGAGTCATCCCTCTGCCGGAATCACGCTCCTGGGGTTCACCAATCACTACGACGTCAGGACCCATCAGTGCTATCTGCTGGTGACCTACAGAAAAGCCCGATCGACGTGGTTCGATGCCAGCGATGTTCAGACCGGGAAGACCGCGGCACATATCAGGATCAGCTCGCCGGGATCTGACGCGGCAGCCACCGCCCATCGCCCGGGCTGAGCTCATCCGGCCAAACGCCCGTCCGCGAGAGGCGCAGCTCAGGCCGGAGTGATCGCAGGCAGACGATATCGCCCTTCCAGCATGTCTGCACATGGCAGATAGGCGCGCAGGAACAGCGCGAACGGCGCACGCGAGGATGGCAGCCAGTTGGTCCTGGGCGCTGGTCCCGGATCGGCGCCGATCAGCAGTTCCAGGCTCCCGTCCGACCCGTAGACCAGTCCCGGGGTGCGATCGCCGATGGAATAGCGATTCAACGGGTTGTCGGCGAAGAAGAACTGCCCGTCGGCCGTCGCGTCATACAGTGTGAGCGACCAGAAGGACTGCGCCGGCGGCAAGGCACCGGCGGCAAATCGCAGGCAGTAGCGGCGCTGACCGTCGAAGCAGCCCGCATGACCCTCGCCGATGGCGCGCAGATACATCGCTTCCACGGGCGGCAGAGCGGCAAGTGCGCTCACGGCAATGCGCGCGCGGAACAGATAGTTTTGCCCAAAGACGCCAAGATCGGCGCTGGGATACGCCCAACCGTTCGTGAGCGAGTAGCCGGCGCCGCCCTGGAGCACCAGACGCTGCGCCTCGGCGACACCCGCCCCGATCGCATCGCGCTCATCGGCATCGAATCGCGCGGCGTCAAAGTCCGGCAGATGCAGCGCGGCCACGCTGCGCAACAGGGCAAGATCGGTGACCGGGGGAGGATTAAGTGCCAGCAGGCGCGCGGCCGCGGTGAAGAATTCACTCCAGCCGGCCGAGCGAGTGATCGGTGCCGACGGCACCGCCTCGGTGGCCCGCGCTTCCAGCTGCAGTCCCTGCTGCGCGGCACGCGCCGCGTCCAGGTCGTCCGGTCCGTACACCGCGGTGCGGCCCAGCAGCCACACGTGCGGAGTGGGAGCGCGTACGAAGAGCTGATCCGTGGGCGCGGCATCGTTCGGGCCGATGAGCTGGAAGCATCCACCGGCCGTGCCCATCGTGCGTGTGCCCAGCACCGCAAAATTGTTGCTATAGGCGTCCATCAGCGCCACCGACTGGTAGCGGGAGGTCGTCTGCGGGAGACGCAGGGTTGCGGGACCGGCACCCAGATCGAGGTGCGCGTTGGAATACAGGGTGTCGTTGTTGGGCGTGGTGACGAAGCGATCCTTGGCGCCGGCGAGAGCGCGCAGGTGTACCAGATGATTTGGCGGCGCGCCGGCCGCTCGGGCTCGTTGCCTGGCAGCCGCGACTTCCACCAGCGGCAGCAGGTACAGCCATGCATCGCGCGCGGCAGCCGTCAGGGGACGCGGCGAACTCATTTGTGCGAGAACTCGCGGCAAGCCATCGTCAGCAAGCTGGCCAGGCTGATGAGAGGGGCGATGATCATGGGGTGCTCCTTGAGTTGGCGGTCCGCTGCGGGTGGTTCTGGACAGTGACGGCGGACGGCATCGTACACATCGTCTGCTCATGGAGCATGCACCGTCACGCGGTACGGCAGCGCAGCTCAACCCGCTCCCTCGGACGCTCATCGGCTCATTTTCCACGCGACGACGGCCCCGATTCGTCATAAGGCCTGCGGGCCGCCGCCTGACGGCGCGGTGTAGCGCTTCTCCACGCTCTGCAGCTGAGCGTTCCGCGACGCAGTTCGCACCGCGGCGGACTGCCGGCGCTACAGTAATTCTCGAGATCATTTCAGCGTGGTGCCACCGTGGCGGCGGCGTCCAAAGCGACAACCTGTATGTGGAGATCAGATCGCAGGGCCTGCGCGACTCTCGCCCTGATCGCCCTCGCCAGCCTTGCTGGTATCGCCTCGGTCGATGCGCACGCTGAAACCCCGCCGCAGAGATACCAGCACCAGCCCGCCCGGAGGCAGTCGCAGGGTGCACGCTGGAGGGCCGCGACGCGGCAGCGCCGTCCTGTCCATTCGGCGCGAGCCGAGGGTGCCTATACCGCTGCACGCGAGGGAGCCGCGCGTGCACGCGCACAACCGGCCTTCGGCTATCACCGGCAGATGGTTGGCCGCAACCTCGAGGGGCGACGCCCGGCGGCCGTTGGTGCCATGCGTGAAGTCCGTCCCGGTGGGGGCGGCACGATTCACGAGGCCTCCCCCGGCCTCGCCGCCGGCCAGGTTCACGTCGTTCGTTACGGCAATGCTCTCAGCGGCACGGTCGAGCGCACCATTCGACCCGGTCTCGTAAGCCGCACCTTCGTCAGCGGCGGGCACGTGCTGTACGCACACGTCTACCGACGCCAGGTCTGGCACCGGTTCGGCAGAGCGTTCGCGTACGACACGTTCGTGCCGGCCGTGCGATACCCCGCGGTCTACTACGGGTGGGCGCTTCGGGCGTGGGCGCGCCCCGTCGTCTATACCTGGGGATGGCAGGTGCAGCCGTGGTACCCGATGTACGGCTCCCTGTTCACGCCCTATCCGGTATATACGAGCCCAGACCTGTGGATGACCGACTACATCATTGCCCAGAGCCTGCAGACGGCCTATCAGGCCCGGACCGCCGTGCCGGCATCGCAGCCGGCGCCACCCGCCGTTCCTGTCCCCGCCGCTCCTGCTGTCTCCAACGCGCCCGCGGTCCCCGCAGTTCCTGCGGCGCCCGCTCCGCAACCAGGCGACGCACCGGCTCTACAGTCGACCGATGCGTCATCCGCGCCGCTGGAGATACCGCCGGCCGTCACACCGCAGATCAAGGCGCAGCTCGATGCTGAGATCAGGGTTCAGCTGCAGGAGCGACAGGCCGCTGCGGCGACGCCGGCGACGCTCACGACTCAGAGCACTCCCCCGGCGCTCAGGCCCAATCACGTGTTCTTTCAGGTCGTCCAGCCCCTGGACGTTGCCGCAGCGACCCCCGGCCACTACTGCTCGTTGAGCGCCAATGATTACATCAAGCGTACCGGCGGAATGAGCAGCGACGACTGGATGATCCCGGTGGTGGTCGAACTGAGCGGATCGTCCGACTGTCCCGAAGGCCTGCAGACGCGCATCGGGCTCAATGATCTCAACGCGATGGAGAATGAGCAGGAAGCCCGGGTCATGGAGGCGATGCAGGCAGCCTCCGGGAGCCTGGGATCCAATGGCCCCCCCAGCGGCCCCGGTGTCCACCCGACCGTGATCGCCGACGGCAGCGCGGCCCCGGATCCCGGCGCGCTGGACGCGATCCGACAGACGCAGTGAGCGATTGCCTGCTGCGGCGGCAGGCAATTCCCCCATATCGACCATGATCGGCGAAGTCATAGACCACTATCGCGTCCTGGAGCTTGTCGGTCGCGGCGCGATGGGAGTCGTCTACAAGGCCCTCGACGTGAATCTCGATCGGCTCGTCGCGATCAAGGTGATGAGCGCCGAAGCCCGCAACGCTCCTGACTTCGTCGAACGCTTCCGTCAGGAGGCGCGCGTGCAGGGCGCGCTCAATCACCCGAATGTCGCGCAGCTGTTCGACTACTTCGTCCACGAGGGCGCACCCGTCGCGGTGATGGAGTTCATCGACGGCGAGAGCCTGGAGCAGATGATCCGGCGACGTGGTCGGATTCCAGCGCACGAAGGTGTACCGATCTTCAGGCAGGCACTGCTCGGGGTCGCCGCTGCGCATCGGGCCGGCATCATCCATCGGGATCTCAAGCCCGGCAACCTGATGGTCACCCGTGACAACATCGTCAAGGTGATGGATTTCGGCATTGCCAAGCGGCGGGGCGTGACCGGCCTGACCAAGGTCAGCACCAGCATCGGTACATCGCTCTACGTGGCTCCCGAGCAGATCCTCGGTCGCGCCGTCGATTGCCGCACCGACGTGTACTCTCTCGGGATCACGCTCTACGAGCTGCTGAGCGGACAGCCGCCGTTCAATCCTCGGGGCAAGGTCGAGTACATGGTCCTGAACGCCCATGTGAACGATCTGCCCGAGCCACCGACAGTCCACTGCAGCGATATTCCTCAGCCGATCGTGGCCGCGGTGATGCGAGCGCTCGCCAAGAGTCCGGAAGCGCGCTTTCAGAGCGTGGATGAGTTCATGCGCGCGCTGCCGGACGTACCGGCAGCCCATGAGAGCCCATCGCCGGTGGACCCGGGCGACACGGTGGCATTCGAGTTCCAGTACCCGCCGACGACGAGTGGCGCCGCGTTCGCCACGACGCGGCTGGAGCCGCGCGCGCCGGCATCGACGGCATTGGCGACATCGACGGTATTGGCGACATCGACGGCATTGGCAACGCCGGCAGCATCGGCAGCGCCGCCGGCGTCGCCAGCGTCGCGAAAGCTCCGCGGGACACGTCCGAGTCTCCTTCAGATCCTGCGATCCGACAGTCGCACCATCGTGGTGGTGCTCGGCGCAATGCTCGTGATGGGCGCACTGATGCGCCACGCCCAGCGGCTGCATGCAGCCCGGGGAAATGCGTCGGTCGCCGGCAGCGCACACCTGACGGGCACACAGACACCGACGGCGATGCCGGCACCTGCCGATCCTGCTGCGCCGCCGCCGGCGGACGTACCCGGCACAGAGGCGATGCCCACGACCGCCACACCGCTTGCCTCGAATCCGGCGCCCTCCCGACCCGATCTATCGGGCACCTGGAGCGGCGCCTATGTCGATGCCTCAGGCAGGCAGCTGCTGCGCGTTGTCACCTTGAGCATCAGCCGCGTGGACGCCGACGGCGGCATCGAAGGCAGTTTGCAGTACGCAGCGGCGTCGGGAGACGGCGAGTGTGCGCTCCACCCGCGAGGCAGCGCCTATTCGGCGCTCGAGCAGCGGCTGCAGCTCAGTCCCGAGAGCTGCAGTCCGCACTATCCCAAAGAGCTCGGTGTGCCGCTCGATTTCGACGGCGTGAATCCGCGCGCGAATACACTCAAGGACGGACGCATCGAAGCCCCCACCGGCGAGGTGATTCGGGTCAGACTGAGGCGAGTACGGTCAATGACCTGAGCGGCAGACGCCGCCTATCGCGTTCAGCCCATGGACTTGCCGCAGTTCGCGAGCACGACGCGCAGATCGCGCAGCGCCGGAAATACTTCCTTGTTCCAGTCGCCCCCCTGCGCATCGTGCGCACGCTGCTCGTACTCGACGATATCCTTGTCCTCCCGGAAGATGCGATCCGTGAACCACACGACGAACGGCCAGACGACGTGGATGAGACCGGGCACGCTCGGCTTTTTCACGGAGAGATAGCCAAAGGTGCGGTTGGTGCGTTGCTGTGCGTCCAGTGGCGTGTAGCTGAGCCATACATCCAGCACCGGGTCGTCGGTCTGCTGAATATTGCGGCCCACCCAGACCTTGAGGGACTGGACCGGGTAGTCGGTGCGTATGCGCATGTGATCGCAAAAGTCGTCGCTGCGCCCGGCCTCCTTTTTGCGCATCAGATCGACGATGATGTGTTCACCGATCGAGGTCTTGCCCTCGGTCCGACTGAAGCTGTACTCCACCTGAGCCCATTGATCGCCGTGATCCCGTCCGAGGCATTGCGCAGTGATGGAGCCCATGTACCTGCGGTGCATGAACTGATGGTTCATGTCGAACAGGTTCTCGTGCATGAAAGTGTAGTGGCACGCCACATCACGATTCAGGCGTCGAGTCTTGTAGTCTCTGCGCTGCGATGAGCCCAGGGTGTGCGGCAGCCGGCTTTCCGCCAGGGCCGGATCTCCCGGAAAGACGAAAATCAGGCCGCCCACTTCGCGCACGGGATAGCGTTTCACGGCACAGGCCACCCGCTCCTTGCCGAGGTACGGCACATTGACGCACCTGCCGGTCCCATCGTATGACCAGCCGTGATAGTGACACTTGAGCTCATCGCCACGGACCACCCCGAGATGCAGCGGCACCTGCCGGTGTGCACAGCGGTCCTCCATCGCGAAGACCTCGCCGCTTTGCGCCCGCCACAGCACGATGGGCTCGCCGGCGAACTGGCGACCGAGTGTACGGGCGCGCTGCAGCTCATCGGACCAGGCCAGGGGGTACCAATAGTCCGGATGTGCGCCTATGCGGCGCAGATCCAGGGCATTGGGCGAGTTCGCCTGGCGAGGGGCCGGATGCAGCCCCCAGTTTCTCTCGGTTTCGGCCATCGGGCGCTCAATGTAGTTATAAGTGTAATTATTACAGAGTATGCGGCAGCACGCCCCGAAACACCATGGGGACGGACATAAGGCTATGAATCCGACGCACCAACAGCTGCTCCGGTCTTCCGTTTCCGGAGTGATCGTCATGCTGGCGCTGATTTTTGTCCCTGCGTGGACGCTTCAGTACTGGC
Source organism: Gammaproteobacteria bacterium (assembly GCA_030038755.1). Taxonomy (GTDB): domain Bacteria; phylum Pseudomonadota; class Gammaproteobacteria; order Steroidobacterales; family Steroidobacteraceae; genus FEN-1191. The sequence continues at coordinate 7,934 of JASHSK010000292.1, read as the reverse complement.
GCGGATGGGTATTCGTGCTCGTGTTTACGATCTGCTCCGGCGCCTACACGCTGTATCTGGCAAAACACGATCCGGCATTGCTGAAACGGCGCACCGAAGTCGGGATTTCCCACGAGAAGGAGACCACTCAGAAGACTCTGATCGCCCTGTTCATGGCCGCTTGCATCGCTCTCGTGGTCCTGTCCCCGCTCGATGCCAGGTTTGGGTGGTCGTCGGTGGTGTGGCCGGTCTCGATCGCAGGCGACGCGCTCATTGCGTTCTCCTTCTACGTCTTCTATCTCGTTTCGAAGGTCAATACCTACGCGGCCGCCAACGTCCGCGTCGAGCAGGGACAGAAGGTGATCTCGAGCGGCCCATACGCGCTCGTCCGGCATCCGATGTACTTTGCCGCTCTGTTCCTGCTCGCCGGCACGCCGCTCGCGCTCGGATCCTGGTGGGCATTGCTCCTGTTCCCTGTCTGCATACTCATACTCATCGCGCGTCTCCTGAACGAAGAAAGAGTGCTCGCGCGGGACCTGCCCGGCTACGTCGAGTATATGCACGAGGTTCGATACCGCCTGATTCCGCGCCTCTGGTAGGGCCAGACCGTCGGCAGCGCGCAGACCACGCGCCGCGGCTGCACACGGGCCCCGGCGCGATACGACCCCGTGGCTGCGGCTGCATGATGCGCTATCGGAAGCGCCGGGCGTTTACGTCTCCCCGTAAACGCCTGGCGCTTCCGATAGCGCATGATCGGGCGACCGCGGCCCCGCTCAGCCCGTCGACTGCAGTCCCCGCGCGATGCCGCTGACGCTCCCCTGCAGCGCCTCGAACAGCTCGCGGCTCTGCCGCCCGCTCGCCCGCCAGCGCGCCAGCAGGTCCACCTGCATGAAGTGGATGGGATCGAGGTACGCATTGCGCAGGGCGATCCCCCGCTGCAGCGTGCGGTCGGTGTCCAGCAGCCTCGGCGACTCCTTGATCTCGAGCACCAGGGCACGGCCGCGCTCGTACTCCTCGCGCAGCTGCCGCCCGTAGTGGCGCAGCTCCGCGCCGGCGAGACGCTCGTACTGCGCGGCGATGCCGAGATCGGCGCGCGCCAGCATCGCCTCGATGTCGTCGATGAGGTTGTGGAAGAACGGCCAACCCCGGTAGCAGCGCCGCAGCAGCGACAGGCCACGCTCGGCGCGCGCGAACTCCAGTCCGCTGCCCGCCCCGTACCAGCCCGGGATCATGTGTCGCGACTGCGACCAGGCGTACACCCAGGCCGGCGGCTGGATCGTATCGACGCCCCCCTCCGGCCGCACCGCATGATTCGGGCCGATCTGCATGCGTTCGATCACGTCGATCGGCGTCACGTCGCGAAAGTACTGATAGAACTGCGGCTGCTCGTACACCAGCCCGCGCCATGCCTGCGCGCTGTGTCCGGCAACCAGGCCGGCGCACTCGGCCAGCGCCGCGCTCTCTCGCACCGCGACGCCGCGGCGCACGGCGAGCGTGGCGAGGGCGAGCGCCGAGAAGGCCCGCTCCAGAGTGCGCATCGCGTTGGGGCGCAGGCCGTAGTTCTGCACGATGTTCTCGCCCTGCTCGGTGAAGCGCAGCACGCCACTGACGGACTCGGCGGGCGCGGCGCGCAACAGCGCATCGATGCGCCCGCCGCCGCGCGGGATGCTGCCGCCGCGGCTGTAGAACAGCACGTGCTGCTTCTGCGCCTGCGACAGCGCCTCGGTGAGGTGGCGCTGCGCGCGGTAGGCGGCGAAGCGCGAGGCGACGATGCCGCTCTCCTGGTTGCTCTCCGAGTAACCGATCAGCACCGTCTGCGAGCGGTCGCGCGCCTCCAGGTGCCGCTTGTAGACCTCGTCCGCCAGCAGCTCGCGCATCGCCTCGCCGCACTGCTCGAGCGTGCCGACGTGATCGAACAGCGGCGCGACATCGAGCGCGACCTCCCCGCTGCTCTTGTCATAGGCTTCGGCCCAGCGCGCCAGCACCAGCGGGGCAAGCACGTCGTCGGCCTGTGCGGCCCCGCCGACGATGTAGAGTCCGACCGCCTCGGCGCCGTAACGGTGACGTGCCTGCACGATGGCCTCGAACACCGCCAGCGTGCGCTTGCCGAGCGCATCGAAGCCGCCGACCGGCCCGGTATCGTGCGCCAGCACGTCCACCAGCCGCGCGTGCCGCTCCGCGGGGCTGCGCGCGCACCAGCCGGCATCGTCCAGCCCCTGCGCCAGCACCGCGTGATGCACGCGCGTGTGCTGCCGCAGATCGAGCGTGGCCAGATGGAAGCCGAACGTATCGATCCTCCACAGCAGGCGGCGCACCTGGAAATGCCCCGCGTGCAGGCCGCGGTGTCCGAGCAGACTGTCGGCGATCAGCGCGATGTCGGCGCGGAACTGCGCCGGCGTCTCATAGCCGTTCGGCCGGCCTTCGTAGGTGGCGCGCAGGCGCTCGGCGATCTGCGTGAGCAGCACGCGGTAGGGCATGCGGTCATGGCGCGTCGGGATCGCCCCCTGCACCCCGGGCAGCAGCGTCCGATACTGTTCTATCCGGTGCAGCAGCGCCTGCGAGAAGCCCGCGCGGCTCGCGCTCTGCGACAGCAGGTGCGCGAGCTCCAGACATTCGGCGTGGTAGTTGCCGATGATGACCTGCTGGCAGCGCGCGAGCGTGTCGCGGATGCTCTTGGCGTGCACGTCGGCGGAGGTTTCCATGTCTCCGCCGACCCAGCTGCCAAAACGCACCAGCACGGGCAGCTCGATGGTGATCGGCTCGATGTCGTAGTGCTTGCCGATGGCGGCGCCGATCTCCTGGTAGAACGCCGGAATGATGCGGTAGAGGATCTCGGCCAGGAAGAAAATCGCGTGCTCGCGCTCGTCGGCCACGGTGAGACGCTCGCGCGGATGCTCTTCGGTCTGCCAATCGGTGCTGATTTCGGTGCGAATGCGCTCGAGCAGCATGCGCTGTTCGTAGGGCGCGAGCGTCGCGTTGTCGCGCTCGAGCAGCAGCGCCGCGAGACGCTGCTGGCGCAGCAGCGTCGTGCGGCGCGTGGACTCCAGTGGATGCGCCAGCATGACCGGCTCGATCGACAGCTGCGCGAGCAGCTTGAGCACGTCCACGACCGTGAGCCCGGCGGCCTTCAGCTCCGCGATCGCATCCTCGACGCCGCCCGGCTGCGCACGCTCGCTGTCCTGCTGGAAGTATTCGCGACGGCGGCGGATGCGGTGCACCTTCTCCGCCAGATTGCCGAGCTGGAACCAGGAGGCGAACGCACGCAGCAGTTCACGCGCCTGCGCCGGCGGACGACCGCGCACACGCAGCGCCAGTGCCTCGGCAGCACCCGCATCCCCGGAGCGCCAGCGTATGGCCGAGAGGCGGTCGTGCTCGACCAGGCGGAAGAATTCTTCCCCGCCCTGCTCGAGCAGGACCTCATCCATCAGGCGGCCCAGAGCCGTCAGGTCCTCGCGCAGCGGTGCGTGACGCGGCGGAAAGTGCAGGTCTTCGCTGTCCATGAGGGGCCGGCATTCTAAGCCTAGCCGGCCAGCAACACCGCCTCGGCGTGCTCCAGCGCGGCCGGTGTGCCGGAGATGACCACGACGTCGCCTTCGCGCAGCTCCGTCTGCTCCTCGGGATCGCGGCCCACGATCCCCTGGCGGCGCACGGCCGTAAAGGCGACCGCCGCGCCGCGCGAGCGTGCCTCGGCGAGGCGTCGGCCCACGGCCCAGGCACCGGGCGGCAACACGATCGAGCGCTGCTGCTCCTTCTGTTCCTCGTCGCCGGGGTCGCCGTAGCCGGCGGGACTGCCGTACAGGCTCGCGGACCGCTGCAGCGACGATGCCGCTGACCCCGGGGGCGGCTGGGGACCCTGGGCCTCCAGCAGCGTCTGCTGCGCCGCGGCGATCGGCTGCAGCGTGGCGTATCGCGCTCGACGGATCCCACCGACGATCTGCAGCACCTGGACAGGCGGCATCTGCAGCAGCGTCAGCGCCTGCGACACCAGCGTCAGGCTGGCTTCCAGCGTCTCGGGAACGACCTCGGTGGCCCCTGCGAGTGACAGCTCGGTGAGGCGCGAGTCGTCCTGCACGCGCACCAGCACCGGCACGTCGGCGCGCACGCGCCGCACCGATCGTACGATGTCGATGGCGATGTCCGGGTCGGCGAATGTGACGATCACCACCGTGGCACGCGACAGTCCCAGGTTGCGCAGCAACTGCTCATCGGCGCTGTCGCCCCACACCACCGGCTCTCCGGCCAGGCGCGCCGCGTGCACGTTATCCGGATCCAGATCCATCGCCAGGTACTCGAAGCCCTGGGAAGCGAGCACACGCGCGAGATTGCGTCCGACGCGCCCGAATCCACACAGCAGCACATGCTCACGCCCTGAGAGCTCGCGAGCGGCGACCGCCGCGGTGTACTCGCGCGGCACCGCGGTGGCCGGAGGTCCGCGCTCGCCGAGCAGCAGGCGGGCGATGCGCTTGTTGTAGCGGATCACGAGCGGGCTCACGATCATGCCGAGCACCAGCACCGGAAGCAGTAGCTGCGTGAGGCTGCGCACGAGCGGCCGCTCGCCCTGCGCCAGGATGGTCAGCAGCGCGACGCCGAGCTCCCCGCCACCCGAGAGCACCAACCCGGTCCGCAACGCCTTGAAGCGCGGCGTGCCGAAGACCCGCACCGTCAGCGCCGACAGCAGCGCCTTGGCCGTGAGCAACAGCAGCAGCAATCCGATGATCAGCGCGAAGTGACGCGCCAGTACACCCAGGTCCAGCAGCATGCCGACCGAGATGAAAAACAGCCCGAGCAGCAGCTCGCGGAAGGGTCGGATCGCAGCCTCGATCTGGTGGCTGTACTCGCTCTCGGCGAGCAGCATGCCGGCGAGAAAGGCGCCCAGCGCCATCGACAGTCCGAGCCGCTCGGTGATCCAGGCCGAGGTCAGCACTATGAGCAGTGCCGCCAGCGTGAACAGCTCGCGCAGGCGGCTGTGTGCGATCTCGTGCAACAGCGGCCGCACGATCCAGCGGCCGGCGGCCAGCACCGTCGCCAGCGCCAGCGTGCCGAGCACGACCAGGCGCACCAGCAGTGTCGCGCCCGCACCGGCCGCGGTCGCAGCCGCCCCCTGTGCCAGGACTGTGGCGAGCGCCAGCAGCGGCACGAACGCGAGGTCCTGGAACAGCAGCACGGCGAACGACAGGCGACCGTGCGAGCGATCCAGCTCGTCCTGATCGCCGAGCTGCTGCACGACGATGGCGGTCGAACAGGTCGCCAGCGCTCCGCCCACCGCGATGGCGCTCGCCCAACCCAGACCGGCGGCATGCACGACGAGCGCACCCGCCCCGGTGATCACCACGGTCTGCGCCGAGCCCAGTCCGAAGACCTCGCGGCGCATCGCCACCATGCGTGGGAAGGAGAACTCCAGTCCCAGCGTGAACAGCAGCAGCACCACACCGATCTCGGCGATGGCGCGCGTCTGCTCACCACCGGCAAGCACGCCGAGCACGTGCGGGCCGACCAGCACTCCGACGATCAGATAGCCGAGGATGACGGGCAGGCGCAGCCGCCGCGCCAGCGCGATGACCAGCACCGACACGAGCAGCAGGATCAGAAGCTCGCCGATTGAGTGGACCGGCACGCGGCTAAGTTACGATCGGCCGCGCCGACTTGTCCATTCCGCCGGCGCCGGTCCCGCGCCGAGGCCCGTCCTGCGCCGACGCCGGTGCTGCGCCCACGCCGACGCTGCGCCGGCGCCAGTGCAGTCCGCCGACGCTCAGGCGTCGATCGTCATCGTGGTGTCGTAGCGATCGAAGCCATGAATGGCGCGCCGGTAGGCCGTCATGACCAGCCGTTCGGCGGCCTTGTCGGGGCGCGCGGAGAGCAGCATCCGCAGGATCACGTCATTGGCCGGGCGCGCGTGATCGTCGGCAAGCAACTGCTCGAGAAAACGCGCCAGGCGGGACACGAGCTCGTTGACGAAGCGCAGGCGCGTGGCATCCTGCGCCGGATCGGCGCCCGGGCCAACGGTGGCACGCGCCTCGGAAGTGAGCTCGAACAGGAACACCGCGATCAGGCGCGCCTGATCGAGCGTTGGCAACTCACTGAAATAATCGATTTCCGACTGCAGGTTCACGGTGTCACGCGTCTACGCCCGCGGCGTGGATGTGCGGCACGCCGGCTTGGGTTCCCCGGTGGCCAGGGAGCGCCTGACCGGCGGTCCCGCGGCTAGCCAGCGGGCACGAATTCGATTGGCTTGGTGGTGGTGATCGGGGCCACGTCCTTGGGTTCGAACCGGAACAGCTCCACGAGCGCAACGATCTTACGTTCAAGATCAGGATCGTGCAGTTCGCTGGAAACGACGTGGCATTCTGTCACTTCGCCGGATGGCGTAATCGTGAACTGCAGCACAAGTTTGCCCTGCAGGTCCGGTTGCTCGCGCAGCGCGCGCCCATACAGCGCGTAGATCGCACTCTTGTTGCGATCGAACACCAGCGCGATCTCCTCCTCGCTGCGTGACGCGCGGCCGCTGCCACCGTGCGTCACCTGCGACTCGGCGGCGGCCTGTGCGATGCGCGAGGTCACCGTCGCGGCCTGATGCCCCGTCAGAGCCCCTGCGCCGGTGCCGAAACCGCGACTGGCGCTGGCCGTGGTGACGTAGGCCCCCGAGCCTTCGCCGGCCCTGGACGTGATCAGAGAGCGCTCGGCGTGGGAGTCCTGCCCGACCGCACCCTGCAGGTTGCGGGTCTGACTGAGGGCGGCGGGGTCCATCTCACGTCGGATGTCGGCGAGCTGATCCTGGACTGCCTGTATCTCGTGCTGCGCCTTTTGCCGTGCCTGTGCCGTGCGGTCCACCGGCCTGGGAACGACCACCGGTTTGGGCACCGGCTTGGCCGCGGGCTTCGGCCGTGCCACCGGCGCCGCAGGCTTGGGCCGCTCCTGCACCATCAGGCGTGCGAGCCGCTCGGGGACGGCCTCCGAAGGCGCCTCCACGATCGGCGGCAGATGGATGAAGGGCAGCACCAGCCCGAACAGCAGGAAAATCAGCAGCCCGATGCCAATCAGTCGCCGCAGCCGCTGCTGCTCCTCGGCATCGACCTCCCAGGGCAGACCGTAAGTGCGATAGTGCGGGGCCAGCGGAATGATCAGCGCGGTGGCCGCGGCGACCGCCGCGCCTGCGCCTGCACCTGCACCTGCGCCTGCGCCTGCACCTGCGCCCGCGGCAGACTTCGCGGCGCCCGGTGTGGCCGCAGCCCTGCTGCGATTCGGGTCGCCGGCCATCAGGAAGTGCGCACCGTGCCTGCCGGCACGGGCTTGTCCTTTTGCATGACCGCCAGCGAGATGCGGCCGTAGTTGGCATTGGTGCAGGTCGTCATGACCTTCTTCAGCACCTCGTAGGGCAGTGACTTGTCGGCCATCACGGTGATCTCGCGCTGCGTGATGTCCTGCGAGGCGCTCGGGCCGCCGATCATGGGCCGCTCGAGCGCGGCGGCCAGCGGCGCGATGATCGGCGCGGAGCTGTCACGCACCTGCGCCACAGTAAGGATCGGCTCACCCTGCAGGTAGAGCTCATCGCGCGTCAGCATCACCACGACGGTGACGCGCGGCTGCGCCTGCGAGACGGATTCGGGCATCTGGATGGCGCGCGTGTTCTGCAGCACATCCACGTTGGTCGAGTACACGAGCAGGAACGACACCATGACGCTCAGGATGTCGATCATCGGGATGAGGTTCAGGTACGCGTCGGCCCGGTGGCGCAGCTGATGCTGCAGCATGCGGCGCGCGCGGTTCGACATGGCCATGATTGCGCTGCCTCAGTGCCGGCGCGTCGTGACACGCGCGCTCAGGGTGGCGGCGGATGCGCCGGCGCGCGATGTGCCGGCATGCGCAGACGCACCCGGCGTAGCCGCGCCCGCGGCGCCGGCGACCGCATTCGCACCCGCCGCCGGCGCATCACCGATCGAGATGTCGGGGAACAGCTC